>NZ_JBFUHR010000026.1:0-89021 GCF_056402295.1 Pseudomonas sp. P4_B3 | reverse complement strand
GCTCATCGTCGCTGGGTTCGGGATGATGGTATTGCTCACTGCCTGGGCCAAAAACAGAGACACCGAAGCGCACATGGAGCAAGGCACCAGGACTCCAGGAAACGCCGCCCTGGCTGGCTGGTAATTCCAGGTTGAACAAGGAAGTTCAGCTCTAGCCAATGAATCCCGCTTTAACTGTTAATAAAGTCTCACTTGAGGATACCCAAATGAAATCCATGAAAGTTCTCTTCGTAGCCGCCACTCTGACCGCTTCTTCTCTGGCGATGGCCACAGGTGGCGGTGACCGGACCTTCGCACGCATGGAGTCGGCCCGCAAAGTCTCGATGGAAACCTACCAGGTTGCCCAGAAACAGAAGGCTGAAGCCGCTGTAGCTCAAAGCAAAGCCAAGGCAGCCGATCACTCCAACAGCTGATCTGTTGTACGACCTCAAGCCTCAAATGCAGCACCCAAGGTGCTGCTGGCGCCGGTTTGACCGAGATCCTGCTTACACAAAATCTGTTGTGTTGAATCCACAGTCCAAGCAGCCCTTCGCCAAGGGCTGCTTCGTTTACAGGCCGTAGTGGCAGGCAGCAATTGGCTTTCATCTCCAATAAGTTGCTTCATCGGTAAACTCCCCTCGCTCCCATTCAACTTTGGAGCTCTACGATCCTGAGCCAAGGCCAGCGAGCCTGATAACTTTTCGCCTTCTGGTCGAACAAGTCTGGCCTGGGATTCCTTGGATTGATTCTAAGTAACCCGTGCTCTGTGTCGGCCAGGCCGTTGGGTGCATAGACCTCGCCCGTTTCAACATCCAGACCCATGCAGGTACCGGCAATCAGGTAGCGATCAATCCCGTCTCTAGCCGACTGAAGCTGAGGATAATCCCCGCCGAACCGCTGGCTGTACCACAGATGAACGCGAGCCTGATTCCTGACCTCAATGTTCACGTCGAGGTGGTTGAACAGACGCTGAGCGGACTGGATGACCTCATTCTCGGCTTCCCACGACAGATCATCATCGAAGTAAAAGACGTCGTAATCCTTCACTCCCCACCCTGCCGCTCGCTGTGACTGATGATTCCAGGCGGCCTGGAACAGGCAACCGGCCGTGAGCATGCACTGGTTCAAACCGAGCTCAGGCAAGCGATCAGCAAGCTCTGCGTTTACTGGATTGGCCATTGCGATCCTGACCAGGCTTTCGACAGTCAATGTCATCTTCATCCCTTCTAAATCGATCAAGTCCTGGCGACCGACAATACCGCCAACGCTTTACAAATACGCGAAAAACACCGCCCTTTGCTCACCCTCGGCCAATCTGGCGCGATTCATGCCTCGTTCAACGCAATGAAGTCGGTGCTGGCTATGTGGATGACACTTTTGAAGTGAGCCGCCCCGGTGTCTGCCCCGATAATCGATAGCTTACTTACGAAGTATCGAGGTCAAGCATGACGAGCGCAACTATGGAACAAGTCAGCCCAAGAACGCTGAGAAAAGTGATTGTGGCTGCCGGCATCGGCAATTTCGTCGAGTGGTTCGACTTCGCCGTCTATGGCTTTCTGGCCACGACCATCGCCCAACAATTTTTCCCCAGTGGCGATGCCAGTGCCGCGTTGCTCAAGACCTTTGCGGTATTCGCCGTGGCCTTTGCGTTTCGGCCCCTTGGCGGGATTTTCTTCGGCATGCTGGGCGACAGGATCGGCCGCAAACGAACCCTGGCGATGACCATTCTGCTGATGGCCGGGGCGACAACCTTGATCGGTCTGCTGCCCACTTATGCGGCGATCGGAGTCATGGCGCCGATTCTTCTGTCCCTGATCCGTTGCGCCCAGGGCTTTTCCGCCGGGGGTGAATACGCCGGTGCCTGTGCCTACCTGATGGAGCATGCACCGAGTGACAAACGCGCCTGGTACGGCAGCTTCCTTCCGGTGTCGACATTTTCCGCCTTCGCCGCGGCGGCTGTGGTGGCCTATGCACTCGAGGCGTCATTGTCGGCCGAAGCAATGGGCAGTTGGGGCTGGCGCCTGCCGTTCCTGATTGCCGCGCCCCTGGGCCTGGTGGGTCTTTACTTGCGCTGCAAGCTCGATGAGACACCGGCATTCCAGGCGGTGACCCAGGAACGTGCAGTCGCACACTCCCCACTCAAGGAAACCTTGCGCAACCATGGTGCGGCTATCTGCTGTCTGGGCGCTTTTGTGTCACTCACAGCACTGTCGTTTTATATGTTCACCACCTATTTCGCGACTTACTTGCAAGTCGCTGGTGGCCTGAGTCGCGCCACAGCGTTGCTGGTGTCGCTGATTGCATTGCTGTTCGCTGCGGCGATCTGCCCGCTGGCCGGGCTGTACTCGGACCGGGTCGGCCGTCGAATGACGGTGATGACAGCCTGTGCGCTGTTGATTGTGAGCGTGTATCCATCGTTCCTGATGGCCAGCTCCGGCTCGTTCGCAGCGTCCATCGTCGGCGTCATGCTCCTGGCGATTGGCGCGGTGTTGTGTGGCGTGGTGACGGCGGCCTTGCTCTCGGAAACCTTCCCTACCCGTACCCGATACACCGCCTCGGCGATCACCTACAACATGGCGTACACCCTTTTCGGCGGCACGGCACCGTTGGTGGCTACGTGGCTGATCAGCACCACCGGCAGCAACCTGTCACCAGCGTTCTATCTGATCGCGGTTGCATTGCTCGCGCTGGCGGGTGGGCTGGCATTGCCGGAGACTTCAAGGATTTCCCTGCATGACGTTGCGTCGCGGGAGAAAGGCTTAGGAGTGAGTGCGTCCGCCTGAAACACCAAACAAGCCTGTCCTGGGCCCGGTACTGTTCTATCGCAAAGGTGTTGCGGGTCAACCTCCCCGGATTCACACGCTACGCTACTGCCTGAGTCTTTCCTGACATCAGGCATTAACGTAGCGAAAAAGGGGAATCAACCCGTGCAGGCACTCTTCTCGTTTCTCAATGCCAACCCTTACATGTTGCTGTTCCTGGTAGTGAGCCTGGCGGTGCTGATTGGCCGCTTCACCATCAAGGGTTATGGGTTGGGTACCGTCGGAGGCGCCATAGTGGTTGGCAGTGGCGTCGCCATTGCCGCCTCCCTCTATGGCATCACCTTCAAGCTCGACGCGTTCACCATGAACCTCTTCTACTACCTGTTCATGTACGGGGTCGGTTTGCGGGTCGGTCCCTCATTCCTCAATAGCCTGAAGGATGACGGGCTGAAGTTCACCGTCCTTGCGGTCATTTGCAGTTTGGTCAGTCTGGCCGTGGTAGTCTTGGGCACGCGTCTTTTCAACTTGCCGACCGGCGCGGCCGGCGGAATCCTCGCCGGGGCCACGACCATGTCCTCGGCCATCGGCTCGGCTGAACAGGCGGTTGCCTCGGGTGCCGTCCACCTCGCACCGGGCGACACGGTCGAGGGAGTGTCGGCGATGATTACCCTGTCCTATGGCATCACTTACATCTGGGGCACCATCGGCATCGTACTGATGTGCAAATACATGCCGCGCTGGTGGGGTGTCGATGCAAAGGCGGCAGCCCGTCGTTATGAGGAACAGCATGGGATGCATGATCTGGAGGACGACGGCCTGACCGCCGACAAGGCCTTCGGATTGCGCGCTTACCGCCTGGAAAATCCCACGACTGCAGGCCTCAATATCCGTGAATTTCTCGCTCGCTTCCCCGAATATCGCATCGTCAATGTGCATCACGGTGACGAGTCGATAGGGGCAGATCCGGATATCCAGTTGCAGTTGGGGGATGTGATTACCCTTGGCAGCACACGTACAGGCCTCACCACCAACATCGGTCTGATCGGCCCGGAGGTCGATGACGCCAAGGCACTCGCCGTCCCCCTGGACCACGCGGAGATCCTGGTGACCGAGAAAGCTGTCATCGGCAAGCCGCTCAAGGAGTTCCGCGGACTGGACCTGGCCGGGCAGCTTCAGTTGACTCGCATCCAGCGCGGCGGTGTACCGCTACCGGTAGGGCCGCAGACCCGGTTGCAACGCCGCGATGTGCTGTTCGTCACCGGACTGTCCAGCGCCGTGCAACGTGCGGGCGAGTTGTTTGGCGTCATCGCCCGCCCCAGTAGCATGACCGACTTGTTAACGTTGTTTGCCGGGATGACCCTGGGGCTGCTGATCGGTCTGATCCAGTTCCCCGCCTTTGGCGCCTCTGTCGGCCTGGGAAGCGCTGGCGGCCTGATGGTGTCGGGCATCATCGTCTCGTCACTGTCCTCGCGCCTGCGTTTCTTCGGCAATACGCCGAACGCGGCGCGTAACATCCTTGAGGACATGGGCCTGCTGGTGTTCGTGGCGATTGTCGGAATCAATGCCGGTGCCACCCTCCTCGCCCAACTGACGGGTACGCTGGCCGTGCAGATATTCCTGGTGGGCTTCGTCGCCTGCATGCTGCCGCCGTTTGCCGTCTGGGTGGTCGGCTATCACTTGATGAAGATCAATCCGGCGGTACTGATGGGCGGCATGGCCGGTGCCCGCAGTCATTCCGGACCGTGCCTCGAAGCGGCGGCAGAAATCGGCAGCAACGTGCCGTGGGTCGGTTTTCCGGTAGCGTTCGCAGTCTCGGGAATCCTGCTGACGGTCCTCGGCTACTTCGCCATGGTCTTCGCCAATTGATGCTGCTCATCTGTAGGAGCGAGCTTGCTCCTACAGTAGCATTACATCGGCGGACGGCCCGTTGCCAACGATGCCACTAAGGCAACGCATACACCCTGAACAGTTTTTTCATAACAGCGTTGGTCCCGCCCAGATACTGGTCGTAGGCCTTTTCTATGGCGCCCGAGTAATAGGCTTCACTCAGGGCCATATCGACCAGCAAGCGGAAGTCTTCGTCGTTGCGCTCCACGATCATCGCCACCGGCGAGTACTCGAAGATGCGGTCCAGGAGCATCAGGTTCTTGGCCGCACCCTCCTTGGCCACTTCGTTGCGCAGCAGCATGCGTTCGGAGAAGAAGGCATCGGCCTTGCCCTCGGCGACCAGCTTGATGCCCTCGTCGTTATTGTCCACGGTCACCAGCGAAGCGATCACGTTGAGCAGGCGCATCTGTTCGCGAATCCAGTCTTCGGTCACGCCCCCCTCCAGGGTCGCGTAGGTTTGGTTGGCCAGACCGTTGTTGATGCTGGCACGCCAGGTCGGACCGGTATTGGCGACCTTGCCATTGAGCACATTGAGCAGCGATTCGCGAGCATCGTTGCGCACCACGACCGAGAGGCCGGCGGTGTAGATCGGTATGGAGTAACTGATCATCTTGCGCCGTTCCAGGGTGGGCGGTGTCGGCGTGCAGAGGATATCGACTTTACCCTGGCTCACGGCGTTGACCTCGTCCGAAATCCTGACGGGCTGGTAGCGCACTTGCAGGTCGGGCAGACCCAGCTCGCTCTTGAGCTTGTCGGCGACTTTCAGGCACAGGTCGATGGCATAACCGCTGGCCTTGTCGCCTTCCTGCTTGCTGAAAGGCGCCAGGTCAGGCAAGTAGCCCAAAGTAAAGGTGTGGCTGCTGCGCACGCGTTCAAGGGTGTTGGCGCCGGCCACTAGTGGCAGCGTCAAGAGTGCGAAGGCAAGCAGCAGTCTGGTGGTTGTGGCAAATGGTACGTTCATGTCCGGTTTCCCCGTATGCAGATGTCTGTGCAGTCCTGGTGGTCACGCCTGAGGATTGCCGGCCCTGGCCTGGTTCGCGGGTGGCGCTTCGGTGAAGCGTTTGGCGAGGAATCCATAAAGCAGGTAGCCGACAGCGAGCACCAGGGTGCCGCCCATCACTGCGTCCTTGCCGCAGGCATACAGGGCGTACAAGGCGTACGTCATTGCAATCAGCAAGACCACCACGTTACGCGAGTAGATGGACGACGAGACCCCGGCCTTGTGCATGATCACCAGCAGGCCGGTCATCGCAGTTATATAAGGGATCAGGTTGGTGACCGCTGCCAGGCTGACCAGTTTGCTGAACTGTGCGGCGGCGTCGGGCGAGATGGTCGACAGGGCCATGATTGTCTGCAGCACACCGCAGACAATCATGCCGACGACGGGCGCATTCATCGTGTTGACCTTGCTGAACAGCTTGAGGAACAGGTTCTGGTCAGCCGTCATCTTGGCGGTTTGCGCCAGGGTAAATTGCCAGCCCAGCAGCGAGCCGACACAGGCCATGACCGCCAGGGCCATGACGATATTGCCCACCATCGGGCTGAACATCGTGGCATAGACCAGCGCGAAGGGTGCGGAGGACTTGGCCAGCTCAGCGTTGGGAATGATGCCCTGGATGACGGTGGTCGACAGCACATAAACCACGGCGGCACCCAGGGTGCCGAACAGGCAGGCCAACGGCACGTTGCGCTTGGGGTCTTCCACGGCATCGGTGGCCTGGGCCGCCGATTCCATGCCGAGGAAGGCCCACAGGGTCAGGGGGATCGCCTTGCTGATGGCTTCGGAGATCGCCAGGCTGTTGGGGTTCCAGGCGGCGGCCAGCACATCGGGCTTGAACCAGAACCAGCCGATGATGCTCAGGCCGGCTACCGGAATGATCACGCCCCATACCGTGAAAGCACCGATCTTGCCGGTGATGCCCGGTCCACCGAAGTTGGCGAAGGTGGTCAGCCAGATCAGTGCGATCGTACCGACGCACAGTGGAATCGCACCCGTGCCCAGCCAGGGTACGAAGGCCGTCATGTAGCCCACTGCCGAAATGGCCACGGCCACGTTGGCGATGGCCAGGGACAGGAAGTACAGGTACGAACAGAGGAAAAAACCCGACTTTGAATGGGCCTCTTCGGTGTAGGCGGACAAACCGCCGGAGCGTGAGCAGAAGACGCCACACTGGGCAAAGCAGTAGGCGATGGCCATCGAACCAATCGCCGTGAAAATCCACGACAACAAAGAGACGGCACCCAGTTGAGCCATGTTGGTGGGCAACATGATGATGCCCGAGCCCATCATGTTGACCGTTACCAGCGTCGTGAGCCCCATCAGGCCCATTTTCTTGCTTGAATCAGCCATCGCAAACTCCTTGCCTTGTTCAGAGAGTTAACCCCTGGGCCCGCCGACTTGACACCTGCCATCGAGTACGAGGGTGATCCTTACTGCTTGATCACATAGCCATACGCCCGCGTGCGACCGCCTTCCTGCTTCAGGTAAACGCCCTGAAGCTCCGGCGTGAAACCAGGCAAGCGGTTGATGCCCTCCTCCAATGCAAGGAAGTACTTGAGCACGGCGCCACCCCAGATCTCCCCGGGTACAACGCACAAGACGCCCGGCGGGTAAGGCAACGCGCCCTCGGCCGCAATGCGACCATCGACATCCGCCAAGGGCACCAGTTCGACGTTGCCGCGGATGTACTCGATTTGCGCTTGCTGCGGGTTCATGGCCTTTTTCGGGAAGTGTTCCTTGCGGAACATGTCCTTCTGCAATTGCTGCACGTTGTGGCTGCGATACAGGTCGTGCATTTCCTGGCAGAGCTGGCGGATGGTGTAGTCGCGGTAGCGTTCCTGGTGCTGAGCGTAGATGGCCGGCAGCACCCGGCTCATCGGCGCGTCATCGCTGATGAAGCGTTCGAAGCGGGCGATCTGTGCCGCCAGGTGGCTCATCTTCGCCCAGTCTTCGGCCGGTGTGAGCAGGAACAGGATCGAGTTCAGGTCGCACTTTTCCGGGACGATGCCGTTCTCGCGCAGGAAGTTGGCCAGGATGCCGGCGTGAATGCCGAAGTCGGTGTAGCTGCCGTCCACCGGGTCGATGCCCGGCGTGGTGAACAGTAACTTGCACGGGTCGATGAAGTACTGCTTCTCGGCGTAGCCGGCAAAAGCGTGCCAGCGGTCCTTGGGATGGAACTCGAAGAAGCGGATGTCGCTGGCGATTTCTTCCGTTGGATAGTCCTCCCACGCACGCCCTTCAATGGTGTACGGCACGAACGGGCGGACCATGGTGCAGGCTTCGAGGATCAACTTGCGCGCATTGATGCCGAACTTCACGCAGTCATCCCACAGGCGCAGGCCACTTCGGCCTGAGTGGATGCGGGCGTTGACATCCAGCGAGGCGAACAGCGGGTAGAACGGACTCGTTGAAGCCTGGGCCATGAAGGCGTTATTCAGCCGTGCGTGATTGCAGTAGCGTGGCTGGCCCTTGATGTGCCGGTCTTTCTTGTGGATTTGCGAGGCCTGGGAGAAACCGGCCTGTTGCTTGTGCACCGATTGGGTGACGAAGATGCCCGGGTCGTTCTCGTCCAGATCGAGCAACATGGGCGAGCAGTCCTTCATCATCGCAATGAACTGTTCGTAACCGACCCACGCCGAGTCGAACAGGATGTAGTCACACAGCTTGCCGATGCGGTCAACCACTTGCCGGGCGTTGTAAATGGTACCGTCATAGGTGCCCAGTTGAATGATCGCCAGGCGAAACGGCCGTGGCAGTTGCGCCTTGTCCGGGGCGACTTCGGCGATCAGCTGGCGCAGGTAGTCTTCTTCGAAACAGTGGGCGTCGATGCCGCCAATGAAGCCGTAGGGATTGCGCGCGGTTTCCAGATAGACCGGTGTCGCACCGGCCTGCAACAACGCGCCCTGGTGGTTGGACTTGTGATTGTTGCGGTCGAACAGCACCAGGTCGCCGGGGGTCAACAGGGCGTTGGTCACCACCTTGTTCGACGCCGAGGTGCCGTTGAGCACGAAGTAGGTCTTGTCGGCGTTGAACACCTTGGCCGCATGTTTTTGCGCCAGCAGCGCCGGGCCTTCGTGGATCAGCAGATCGCCGAGCCTGACGTCGGCGTTGCACATGTCGGCGCGAAACAGCGTCTCGCCGAAGAAGTCGAAAAACTGCCGACCCGCCGGGTGCTTGCGAAAGAACTGGCCGCCCTGGTGACCGGGGCAGGCAAAAGTCGCGTTGGCCGATTCGGTGTAGTGCTTGAACGCATCGAAGAACGGTGGCAGCAGGCTTTCTTCATAGGCCTTGGCGGCGGTCTCCAGTTGATTGCCGTAGTACTCGGCATTATTGCTGGACAGGTCGAACACGCCATTGACCTGCAAAATCACATCCTGCAGTTGTTTGTAGACCTCCAGGGAACGATTGCTGCGGCCCTGAGAGGCCACCAGGAAGATGGGGATGTCGAAGCCGGTACGCTTGATGGCATCCAGCGCCCCTGCTGCCAAATCATCTTTCGAGAGTACGGCGACAGCGACATCGGTAAAGTCAGTCTGGTCGAGCCGGACGATTTCACGGGAATTACGAAAGCAAACTCGTACCGCATCGCTGGCAGCGATTTTCAAGGCGTTCATAACCAGAATCTCTCGGTCTGTTTGACGTTGAAGTTCCTGGGACGACTGACTTCAGAGGCATCATGTCCCGGGGTCAGGAGCGATTGCCCTGTTGGGTATAGTTCATTTTTACTATTTGTTACTTCTTGCTGAATTTATTTCTTTGACCTTGTTTTTGCGTGGTTCATGACAATGAAACACCCCAACGGTTGCATCCAACCTTTGGGGTGCTGCTCATCCAGCCATCAGGTGCGCCCTGCGGAACCTGTGACGGGCAGGTTCCCGAGCAATTTGAGCCCGGTGCTCTTCACGAAAGTGTCGTAGTCCATCGGCTTCTCGATTCGGGTCTCAGCGTTAGGCAGTACGTAGGCCCAGGCACGTTTGGACGATGCGTCATAAACCAGCTTGAACAGGCGCGTCGGCACCCACACCTGGTTGTCGCCAATGGTGGAGTGGCCAGGGTCAAACAGCGGGCCGGTAAAGACAAACACGTTGCCATCGGCGCGCTTGGCAAACTTTCGGACATCAGACTCGACCTTGCTCCAGATCTTGCGGTTGTTGGTCGGGTCTTGCGGCACCATGTTCGACAGCGCAAAGGATTGGGCCATTGCATTGGGGTTCGGTGCATCGGCTGCCGGGGATTGATGGCCACGGTCCACGGCCGGATGCTGGCTGCGGTAGTCGCTCAACTCAGCGCGCCCACCCTTGGGAATGCGTGGGTCCGGATAGAACTGGTTGGTGCGCTCCTCCCCTTTGGCATCCTGCAACTGGGCCGCGTTCAGGCGTTCGACCACAACCAGCGGGGTCTTGCTGGTTTGCGAGTACAGCACCGCGAAGTTGTCGGAACACAAAGCCAGGGGCTTCATGGTTGCAGGCACAGTGGCCGTATTGATCGGTTTCGCTGCCGGGAACAAATCTGCGCAGCCGTCGAACGATGCCTGTTTCTGTTTGCTTGAATAGAGATCCAGGGCCGCGCTCTGGCTGATCGAACCCGAGCGGGAAGCTTGTTCATGATGCGCGGTGGGCGGCTTGAGGAAGTCCAGCAGACTGCGGGCTTGCACCCCGGTCGAGAGCAAAACAAGGGCCGACAGCCCAACTGCAATTTTGCGTAGGTACATGGGTTAAATCTTCGAATGGGGTTGAGGGGTTAAACGTAGGGCGAGTCCCGACTCACGGAACCAGATGCAGGCGGTTGCTGATTATATGGCGGCGAGCATGCTTTCACTGTCCTTGATCAAATTACCGATGCGGGGCCGGTCGGTTCCGGGCAGTTCGACCGCTGAGGGTCGTGCGGGGTTTATTGACCATGACAAGATACGTTAGTGCCGGGCGGCGGTTGGATTCTATTCGCCAGTGCTCGTCGAAGAAGCGGACCGGATGACATATCCAGTACCGCTCGATACCCTTTCGCCCCCGGGTGCCTGACAGCCATTCAGGCCAGACTCACTCCATCCAGACGAACCAAAAATGAAATCCTCCGCAGGTTTACTGTTGTCAGGTATCGAGCTGGACCGTGCCAGCTCCATCCCCTTGTACCGCCAACTCTACTTGCAGATTCGCAAACAGATTCTCAGTGGCAGGATTCAGGGAGGCGTACGTCTGCCGTCCACCCGGACCTTGAGCAAAGAACTGCAGCTGTCGCGAATCAGCATTCTCAATGCGTTCGATCAACTGATTGCCGAAGGTTTTCTGACGTCGCGCACCGGGGCCGGGACTTATGTCGGCCATGAATGGGAAAGCCGCGGTATCGATGACGATGAGCACAAGCGCCAGCCTCCTCGCCTGTCCGACCTGAGCCAGTCCATGCTGTCATTGCGCAGCGATCATTTCCGCGGCGTTTCCTATGCGGACTGGGCCACCGGCAGCCCGACCTCGTTCCTGCCCAGCCACAGTGCGTACGATGCGTTCCCGCAATCGGTCTGGAAGCGGCTGATGAATCGCCACCTGCATAAGCCAACCAAGGCCATGCTCGGCTATGGCGAACTGCAAGGGTTGCTGGCCCTGCGCGAGGCGATTGCCGAATACGTCTTCGATGCCCGGGGCATCGACTGCACTGCCGAACAGGTGGTCATCGTTTCCGGCGCCCAGCAAGCCTTCAACCTGCTGGGCATGCTGTTGCTCAATCCGCAGGACAGCTTCTGGATGGAGGATCCCGGGCATATCGCGGCGCGAATTGCGCTCCAGGCCCAAGGGGGGCTGGTCGTGCCGTTGCGTATCGACGAACAGGGGATCGATATCCAGCAAGGCCTGGCTCAATGTCCTGACGCCCGCCTGGTGTTTACCACACCTTCGCGTCAGCATCCGCTGGGCATCACCATGAGTTATGCGCGGCGCCAGGAGCTCATCGATTGGGCCGCGCGCAATCAAAGCTGGATCATCGAGGACGACTGCGACAGTGAATTTCGCTACAACGGCCGCCCCTTGCCGGCACTCTATGCCATGGACCAATGGGCCCGGGTCATCTACGCCGGGACATTCAGCAAAGTGCTCTTCCCCTCGCTGCGCCTGGGTTACGTGATACTGCCGAACGCCCTGGTCGAACCCTTCTGCACCCTGCGGGCGGTCATGGACCGCAGCCCGCCCACACTGCTTCAGGCCGTCACGGCAGACTTCATGCGCGAAGGCCACTTTCTCGGTCATATCCGGCGCATGCGTGCGCTGTATCAGGCTCGCCAGCAAGCACTGGTCGAACAACTGCAGCAACGGCTCGGCACGTTTTTCAGGATCACGCCCGTGGAAGCCGGCATGCACCTGATCGCCTGGTTACCCGCGCACCTTGATGGCGACACCCTTGCCAGGGAACTCGGCCAGCATGGCATCCATACCTATGCCCTGAGTGACTACTGCATCGCGCATGTCTTGCCGCCGGCTCTGCTGATCGGTTTTGCCAGCACGCCCGAGGACCAGGCCCGGGCGCGCGTCGAAGCACTGGTCCAGGCCTTGAGCACATTGGGCTACCTGCAGCAGGCCACTTGACGCAAGGCAAGTGGTCTTATGATTTAACTGATAATGGATCTATCGAGAGTTCCTGACTGGCGCGATAAAGGCTGCGCCGGTAGACCCGGCGTCTGAACCAGGAACGACTCGAATGAACAATAAGATCCAGGAACGATTCAACGCCTTGCTCAGCCATAAGGCTGCCCGGGCCGGGGCTCCCCCCGTACTGACTGAGGCACTGGCCCGCCAATTGCTCGACCGGCTTGGGCAACTGCGCCTGTTTGCCCATGCCTACCCCTTGCTGACCAACCTGACCCACGGCCGCGTGACACCTGCTGACCTGTTGGACTTCGCCTATCGCCACGAGCTGCAGGGGCTGAGCCTGCACTTGCTCGACGGTGAGGAAAACAGCCTCAGTCAAATGACGCCCGCGCAGCTTCAGGCGTTTGCAGACAAGGCCAATGCTCTCGGGCTGGACGTGCATCTGGAAATCAGCAGCACCTTGAAAAAAGATGTCGATCAAGTGATCGCCATTGCCAAGGCGCTGGGCACCCGCAACATTCGTGTTTACTCACGCTACGAAGGGGCGCTGTCGCGGGTCATGGACCTGATCGAGTCGGACCTGCACTACCTTGCGCAGCAGGCAGACGAGCACGACCTGTTCTTCGACTTCGAGCAGCATGAGGAACTCAAGAGCGGCGAGATCGCGCAACTGCTGAGCCGGCTGAACCACCCTCGCCTGCACGCCCTGTTCGACTTCGGCAACATGATCAATGCCTGCGAACAGCCCCTTGCTGCGCTCCGTAACCTGGCGCCGCACATACGCCAGACCCACCTCAAGGGTGTGCGCATCGTCCCCGAGCAAAACGCATTCGGCCATTACGGCGTGCTGCAGGGCTGTGACGAAGACGACCTGCCCAACGCACGCATGTTGTTCGAACTGCTGATGCTCGGTGAGTCAACCCCGCAAGTGATCGCCTTCATTCTCGAGCAGGAAAACCACTACGTGGCCCCGGCGTTCCGCCAACTCGACGAAGCCGCCGACCCGTTCATTGCCTACCGGAAAATGAGTGAAACGGCGCTGCCGCAAGGCTTCTCGCTGGAGCAAATGCTCGCCGGTGAACACCGTTGGGCCAACAACCAGGTGGCCTTTGTACGAGGTCTGCTGGCCGAGTTCCGCACCCTGGCCGAGTTGACCCTGGCCCATTGCACTGGCGCCTGAACCTGACGTGCCGAGCGGCACTGCGTACCCAATCAAGCCTGGAGAATAATAATGACATCCCAAGACAAGGCCAAATGGCTCAGATTCCTGATTCTCATCCTCGGTGGTGGCACCATCTACAAGCTGGCGAGTCTCAAAGACGCCTTCTACATCCCCATGCAGGAATTCATGGGGCTGTCCCATACTGAAATCGGCCTGCTGCTGAGCGCCAACGCCATTATCGCCACCGCGCTGTTTGTCGTCGGCGGCATGCTCGCCGACCGGTTCGACACGCGCAAGCTGATCCCCCTCGGCCTGATCGGCACCGGCAGCCTCGGGCTCTACCTGGCGACCTTTCCGCCCTTCAGCAATCTGCTGATCGTGTTCTGCCTGCTGGCCGTCTGTGCCGACTGTCTCTTTTGGCCTTCGCTGCTCAAAGCCATCCGCAACCTGGGTGACGATAAGGAACAGGGGCGCCTGTTCGGTCTCCTCGAGGGTGGACGCGGCGTCATTGATACCCTGGTCGCCTTTTCCGCGCTGGGCGTGTTCGTCGCCATGGGCTCCGGTGAAAACGGTCTGAAGTCGGCGATCCTCTTCTACTCGGTCATCGACATTCTTGCCGGGACCCTGACCTGGCTGCTGCTCAAGAGCGGCAATAGCCAGTCGACCGTCAAGCCCAAGAACGGTTTGTCGAACCTGCTCGAGGGCATCAAGGTGCCGGGCATCTGGCTGGTCAGCCTCAACGTGTTCATGGTCTATATCGTGTACTGCGGCCTGACCTATTTCATTCCCTACCTCAAGGAAATGTACGAACTGCCTGTCGCCCTGGTGGGCGCCTACGGCATCATCAACCAGTACTTCCTCAAGATCCTCGGCGGCCCTGCCGGTGGCTTCATTGCCGACAAGCAGTTCAAGAGTTCCAGCCGTTATCTGAAGTGGGCATTCCTGGCGTTGTTGCCGTTGATGGGCGTCGTCATGCTCATCCCGAAAAGCCCGGATTACATCTACGCAGGCATGGCGGCCACCCTCTCCTTCGCGCTGATCGTGTTTTCCATGCGCGGCGTGTTCTGGGCACCCATGGGTGAAGTCGGCATTCCCCAGCACATCACCGGCTCGGCCTTTGGTATCGGTTGCCTGATCGGCTATGCGCCTGGCATGTTTGCCTACGTCATCTATGGCGCAATCCTTGACCACTTCCCGGGTCAGCAGGGCTACAACTACGTGTTCTCGTTGATGAGCGTATTGGCGATTGTCGGGTTCATGGTGTCCAGCCTGCTGTATCAAGCGGTACGGAAAAATTCCACGGTCACTGGCAAGGTCAGCGCCGCGCAAGCCTGAACATAGACCGGGTGTACGCGTCGCAACACCACGCCGTGCGGCGGTAGCCGGAGCCTTTCGGTTACCGCCGCACGGGTGCCGCCATCAAGCAGCACCGACGATGCACTGGCTGATCATCCGTGGTGTGTAGTTCATCAGTGAAGCTGTCGGATCGCTATACAGTGAACTACTGTCAATCATGGGTGTGGCGCCCATAGCCAATCTCCAGATATCCACTGAGTTGCAGGGTTTCCAACCGACTTATCACGATGATCAGGGAACCAGGTCGATGGCAAAAGATGCAAAAGTCGAATCAAAAAACGCGACTTTTATCGCGCAGGAGACTGAGGCTCTGGTCGAGCCAGCCCCTGTTTCCGATGCGGCTCGCAATGGAATCTGGCGCACGCGGATCGGGGTCAAGGCGCGCAATCTAAGTCGCTCGACCCAGTTTGTCATTGCCGCTGCGGTGATCCTGGGACTGACCATGTTCTTCGTCGGCAATCTGGTGAGTGAACGAATAGAAAGTGCCGCAGTACAAAGCGCGGCAGAAGCAGCCGCTCAGTACATGGATACGTTTCTGGAGCCCTATGTGCAGGAGATGAGCCGGGAAAGCGGCCTCTCGGCTGCAAGTGTCCAGTTCCTGGACCGCCTCACTGAAAGTCGTTCGCTAAAACAGCACATTGTCTCGATCAAGATCTGGCGAGCGGATGGCACGGTGATCTACGGCACGAACAAAGCCATCACCAACCGCCAGTTCCCATTGGATGAGATCTCCGAGGCACTCAAGGGCAAAGTGGTCACCGACCTTCAAGACCTGAGCCAGGATGAGAACGAGTTCGAGCGCAATCTCGACCTGCCGCTCTATGAGATCTACGCGCCCCTGCGGGACTCAAGCTCCGGAAAAATCATCGCGGTGGGCGAATTTTATGAAAAGGCCGATAGTCTGAAGCGCGAGATCGATCGCGTCCGGGATCAGGTATGGGGGGTCGTTGGCGCCGCGACCCTGGCAATGCTGACGCTGCTTTTCTTCATCGTGCGACGCGGTGACAAGATTATCCAGCGACAACAAGTGGCACTGCGCTTACGGCTGCAGGAGCAAACCCGTCTGCACATCAGCAATGCCGAACTCCAGCGCAAGATGGCGACGGCTACCCAGGAGTTTTCCCATGTCAACGAACTCACCTTGAGGCGCATTGGTGCAGACCTGCACGATGGGCCAGCGCAGTTGTTGACCTTGATTCTGATCCGGCTCGACGACCTGGCCGAAAACTGCTCCGCTGTCGATCAGGAGTCGCTGGAAACCATTCGTGGCGCCGCCACCGACGCATTGAGTGAGGTCCGCGATTTATCGCGAGGTCTGGCACTTCCGGAAATCAATGAATTGAGCCTGGTGGAAGAGTTGCAACTGGTGGCGCAACGGCACGAGCAACGCACTGGCACCAAGGTCACATTAACCCTGGGACTGCTACCGGAGGCCGCGCCACTGCCGCTCAAACTCTGTTTGTACCGTTTTGTGCAAGAAGCCCTCAACAATGCTTACCGTCATGCCAACGGCGAGGGTCAGGTCATCCAGGCGCAATACATTGATGAAGTATTGAACATCAGCGTCAGGGACAGTGGACCAGGCATGGCGGCAGACGCCATGCTGCAAGGGGCATCCGGCAGAACCCGATTGGGGCTCGCCGGTTTGCGTTATCGCATTGAATCTCTGGGCGGGTTGTTCAGCATCGACTCCAGCGTCTCTGGTACGTCGGTCAATGCACAGTTCAAACTCTAGGGGGCGTTCCGGCATCCATTCGTGTTTTTGCTGCGCCGGTGTGAAGTCGCCCGACCGCTTCGCGCTCCCTGTAATGCCGTAGAGCCGTGACCGCTTCGACACGATTTCGGGCGTGCAGTTTCTGCATCACGCAGCCCATGTGGTGCTTGACGGTTTTTTCGCTGATCATCAGCTTTGTCGCAACCTCCCTATTGGTCAGCCCCTTTGAAACTTCACGAATGACCTCCTCCTCCCGATGGGTCAGATCAATCGTGTGAATTTGCGCTTCGTGCTTCTTGTCGTTACTCAGCAGTTTGTTGGCGAACTCGGGGGTGATATACGTCTCCCCCCTGGCAACCGATCTGATTGCCAGGACCAGTTCCGGTCCGCTGACTCCTTTCAACACATACCCGCGCGCGCCGGCCTCCAGTGCCAAAAAGGCGTCGTCTTCGGATTCTGAAACCGTCAGCATCAGTACCTTCACATTCGACAGTTGAGTGGAAATGAACCGCACCGCGGCGAACACATCGCCCGGCATATTGACGTCCATCAACATCACATCCGGACGGATCTTGCGGGCAATATCCATGGCATCTTGCGCATTGGCGCCCTGATCCACGACCTGCAGATCCGCCCGTTTTCTCAACGTATTGGCAACGCCCTCACGCAACATCGGATGATCGTCGGCAATGCCGATGCGAATGGATGGATTCATGACGCGCTCCCGAAACGATCAGCAATCGAACACTCATTGATTAATAGCAGGGAACCGGGGACGCCGCCGGTCGCCAGTCGCATGTCCCAGGCTCCAGGTGTTCGAAAATCAGACTTAAGTCGGACAAAACTCGATCGTCAACAAGCATTCATTATGACAAAACCCTGATTTTCAGACGCCAACCCATTGTTTTAAAACACCATTAAAAACGTCAATAAACAGACAGCCTCATAAAACCCGGCCCCATCTTTCATCCGACCAACAGTCGCTCTCCTGCACTCAGGTACATGCAACCCCGGCTCGATAGCAGGCCCGGCCAAACTAATTGAGAACGCCCCCTAGCGTCGGGACGCAGTGATCGGTGACAAGGGTACGCTCTGCGTGACTTTGGCCATCTGGGTGATTTCCACCTGCACCTTGTCCTTGCCGAGCAGGTAGTCGGCCAGCTTCTGCGAAAACGGCCAGTAGTTCAGTGCGGCCGTCAGGGTCAGCGGCCCGACCGCGTCGGCCGGCACCAGGAAGGAGAACTCCCCGATATCGTAGCCCTTGGGCAGAATGCGGTTGTCCGAGAGAATCTGCGTGGCATTCCAGACCTCGACATCCAATGGATTGCCGTCCTTGTCGCCGATGTGCACTTTGAAGTTTCGCGTGTTGTCCTCGGTCTTGCCGTCCTTGATCGAGCCCAGTCGATAGAGCTCGCGACCACTGGCATCGAGCACCCGGAAATCGATCCACATCTCCCGTCCCTCTGGAAAACCGGTCGGCAGCTTGTGCCCGGCGCCGACGTTGGAAACTTTGACCGCTACCGAGGTGTATTGCCCGGGAATGATGGCTGCCGGCGGTTGCTGGAAGGTTATTTCCGCTGCGCGCGCGAGCATGTCGCGAGCGCGTTGCGAACCCTCTTCCTGACCGAGATGCTTGAGCATCATGGCGTTGGCTCCGCTGAACCAATGCGAGGCGACCTCTTCGCGGTCTGGCCCCATGATCGCGGCCTTGCCCGCAAAACCCGGCATATGGCAGCTCTGGCAGGTGACATCGTTAAGGCTGTAGGTGCTCTCCTGCCATTCGTCATAGGTGCGCTCGACCGCCACGCTGCTGAAGGGATGCGTGACGTTGTGGCAGGTGCCGCAAAAGTCCGAGCGTGTGTGCAGAGCGGAATATACGGTGTCGTGATACGGCGAAACGGCATCTTTGCGCGGGCCGAACTTGGTCGGTTTACCGTGTGCCCGAGGGCTCAGAACATAGGCGCCGTTATCGAGGCCCGTGCGGGCACTGATGTTGTGGCAGGTCTCGCAATCGACCCCTGGCATCGGATGATTCTTCGTGCTGTCTTCAATCGAGGAGCGGTTGACTTGCGAATTGATCTGCCCGGTCGTGAGACCGATCGGGGTATGGCAGCCAGTGCAGAAGTTATCGACCTTCCCCTCGGTGGATGAACTCGCACGCTTGAGCAAGGCCCGATAGATGGGTTCATCCCAGGCCTGGGACATCATCGACGAGCGCCACTGCCTGTAGATCTCCGTATGGCAAGCGCCACATACCTGGGCATTGTCGAAGTCCTTCACATTCAAAACCAGGTTGCCGGGGGTATTGGCCCGATGTGGAAAGAACGGCATCGCGCCAGTCACATGCATGAGCTTGGAGCGTGCCGGCTCCAGCCACTTCTCGTTACTTTGATTGTCATTGCCCTGAGGTTCGTCTGCCGCCATCAGCGTTACCGTCAGCAGGCTGGCTAGAAAGCACAATCCGAGCAGCGCTACCCGCGCACACGTGTATCTGGAGTGGCTCATAAGCATTTCCCCTGGACGGTTGCAGAGGAGGACTGCAGCACTTCTATTGAGTAGCCAGGGGTATTAGTTACGTGCAATCACTCAATGGGGTACTTACAGCTCCACAGTTTCCCGACTCTGCACCTTTCATGGTCGGGATACGCTCACTCAGCAATTACCTTGCCATCGATGTAACAAAACATATCGGCCGACCTGAGAGCCCGGCAAACATTGCTCAGAACTTGAAATTCTTGAGCTAATGGATGTGCGAATTCTGCCGGGGAATCGCGCCCATTAGTGGGGGGGCTCGCTCCGAAATCGGGGGGTGTCAAGACCAGAGGGCCAGCCCTGCCGTGCAACCGCCGCACAACATCCGATAGCCCAATTGCCCCCCGGGTTTAATGAGCCGCTCAGATCTGATCCGTTATTTGGTGCACCTCGCAAATCCGGGGCCACTCACTTGACTCACTACGACTTACTCCCTGTCTTTCGTCGACCGGATGAGACTGCCCCGTAACTTCACTATGGCCTTCTGCATTTGCACGAAGTCGTCGGGGTCAAGACCGGTTTGCGGGAAGCCATCTTCGGTGAGGCCTTCGCGCAGTTTTCGCCCCTCTCTGGTGAGACTGATCCGCACCTGGCGTTCGTCTTCCGGGTCGCGCTGGCGCAGCAGATAACCCATCGCTTCCAGCTTCTTCAGGATCGGCGTGAGGGTATTGGATTCAAGAAACAGCTTTTCGCCGAGGCTGCCAACGGTCTGGTTGTCTTCCTCCCACAGCGCAACCAGGGTGATGTATTGCGTATAAGTCAGGCCAAGCCGCTCGAGCATCGGCTTGTAGGCCTTGCCGAAGGCCAGATTGGTTGAATAGACCGCAAAACACAGGAAATCGGAGAGTTTGAGATCCAGGGCGGATGTCTTGTCGGTGTTTTTCATGGACGTACTCTTGGGTCAGTCTGGCGAGACTGAAACTTTACATCGTACGCGATGGTATCGGAAGTGCGCATAAATACTGAAGGCCGGCTCACCGGGAGATCCCCGGTGAGCCGGCCGTGGAGTGGGTTATGCCGTCAAGACATTGATGTCGACATCAATGTTGCCGCGTGTGGCCTTGGAATACGGGCAGATTGCATCGGCGTTGTGTGCCAACTCGGTCGCCACCCCATGATCCAGCCCCGGCACACGCAAAGTCAGTCGAGCCTGGAGGAAGTAAGCCGCGCCGGTCTGGCCCAGATCGACTTCAATGTCGACGGCCGTGTCGGTCGGCAGCGTCACCTTCATCTGTAGGGCGGCCAGCCCCACCGCTGCGATGTAGCAAGCCGACCACGCTCCGGCGAACAGTTGCTCGGCTTTCGGGTGCGGCTGGACGGCGGTGAGCACGTGTGCCGGTGTGTCGCTGCCAGGGGACGACAGCACGATATCGAGGTTGCCGTTATGGCCGCGCGAGGTGTTGCCTGCGCTGTTATGAGTGGTGTGGGTTTTGCCGGTTGCCAGTACTTTTTCGATCTTGCTCATGGGGCCTTCCTCAGGATTTAATGTTTCGTGCGATTGTATCGCATGCGATGTTTATGGCGCTTAAAATGCAACGTTCATCAATTGGCGTGTGCAATGATCCAGTTGTTGCCGTTTTGGCCATGGGAAGCGTGGGCGGTCGAGATAAACATTGTGCGGCGGCTTCCGGTGTTCATGGCTGAGTCTCCAAACGGCAAGGGTTGTTGCTACATCATATCGCGTTCGATTAGATCGTATGCGATAGATGAATACTCAACCAAAGCCCCAATGATGTCAAAGCCTATTTTGTGCCTTGGCGATGAGCGGTAGACGCGAGATCAACCTCGCTACCCTCCCCCTTGTCGAAACGATGATGGGCTTCTCACCGTCCGGCCCTACGGGGCCTCTGGTTACGCGCTTCGGATCGCTTTCACGCATGACGATCAAGTCGTTGGCGCTGAAATGAAATGGATGTCTTTCACTCGAAAAAAAACCGGCCAATCGAGCCGGTTATCTTTGACCTCCTGTTTCCCACACGCACAAAAACCCCCCTCGCCAGGAGGGGGTCTGATGTTTCAAAGGGTCAAACGGTTTTACCCGTCTTTACCTGGATTTTCGTCAGCTCAGCGCAGCGCAGGAATACCCGCAAACAGCCACGAAGTCTCCTGAGCTGGCGTTGCTTCGTTGCGCTTGCGCGCCCACTGAGTCAGCGCCACCATCATCGCAAAGCCGAGCACGATCAACACCGGATAGGCCATCAGCAACTCGGTGAGCGAATATTTCCAGGCCAGTGGTCGACCGACACCGAGCATGGCGGCATACAGCCAGGACACGCCCGACAGTGCGCCAGAGAACAGGGCAAACATTCGTACACTGACCTTGAGATCAAGCAGCGACCCGGCCTTCAGCATTGCCGGCAATACAAAGCGGTGCAACAACATGCCGTTGAACGTCAGCAACAATACAATGATGACTTTGGCTTGCAGTTTTGGATTGGCAAAATAGTTCATGCCTTTATCCAGATAATCAATGCCTATTACCGCGGCTCCGGTGATCCACAAGAATATCAACGCATTGGAAACAGACTTCTGAAGACTGGCCATATGTTCATTATCGTGCCCCGACGACACACGACCTTTCCATAAATCCTTGACCATTGCGGCATCGCTGGCAAACACCAGGCCAATCGCCACGCAGCAAGCCAACAGGTGAACGTAAACAACACCTAAACGCAAAAACTCCATGGATTCTTTCTGGCCGATCAGGCCGATCATTGTATTAATATCCAAGATGACATCTCCACTTATAGCCGCAGTGCAAATTGACCATGCCCCAGGCATGCGAATTATTTATTCGCACCTGCAAGATCAAGTTCGCAATGATTGAAGCAACTTAATAATTAGGTATTACAAGAGGGAGCGACTCGCCCAGCGAGTCAGTGATGACGGCATACTATCACTCCAGGTCTCAGGTAAAAAAAATCCCCATGTGCATTCCATTCAATGCAGATGAGGTATACGTCCTTTTTATTAGTGAGTGCAGCGCGACCTCTCAAAGGATCCCGTCTGCCGGAACATCAGAGCGAAGCCTATCAAAATCGTTCACTTTTTGAGCAGAATGCTCGACAAACGGTACCGAATCCAACACCAGGGAGTACCTGTCTCCTTGGCTGAAACCGGCGTAGCCAAGGAGCTGAATCGTTTCCGGTTTTATTCCGAAAAAAAACCGCCATCGCGCTGTATGCACATCGCCTGCCCCCCACGCTTCCTCAGGCCAGTAACTGGGTGATCCACCGGGCCTGACGCGCGATGTCCTGCACCTTTTCCTCGGGTACGGCCTGTTGCACCCGGGCAAAGTGGGTCAGGGTCTTCTGCTTCTGGCGCAACTTGCGCTGCCACTTGAGCAGGAACGCCGGACTGCGGGCCTGCATCTGCAATGGGCCGAAGTACAGCTCTTGGGCGGTGTACATCACCGGCCCGGCGCGCTCGGCGACGATGATTTCATAGTCGAAACGACTTTCCCGCAGCACTTCCTCGCAGAGGATGCGGTAGCCATTGTCCATCAGCCATTGGCGCAGTGGCTGTTCGCCGCCGTTGGGTTGCAGGATCAGGCGCTCCTGACCGCTCAGGTACGTCTTGCCGCTGTCGAGGATGTCGCGGATCGTTTCGCCGCCCATACCGCAGATGCTGATCGCCGTGATCCCGTCTCCCGGCTCGATTGCCGCCAGGCCGTTGGCCAGGCGCACGGTGATCTGCGGGTCCAGGCCGTTCTCGCGCACGGTGCGTTCGGCCGAGCGGAACGGCGTCAACGCCACCTCGCCGGCCACCGCCGCCGCGATGGCGCCACGGCGCATCAGCGCCACCGGCAGGTAGCCGTGATCCGAGCCGATATCGGCCAGGCGCGCGCCGGCTGGCACATGCGCCGCCACGCGCTCCAGGCGCATGGACAATGTCTGTTCGTTCACCTGCGGCCCCTTTTCACCACAAACGTCCGGCGCCTTTTGGCCGGATCGGGGCGCGATTGTGTCGAGCAACGCCGTGCATTTCAAATTTATGTGACCAAGGTCATTGCCCCTTCACGCAATCACTTGCGCATACACCGATCTGTCGACGTTGCCGCCGGATAGAATCACACCCACCCTTCTTCCCGACATGGCTTCACGCTCCGAAATGAGCGCTGCCAGCGCCGCCGCACCGGCCCCTTCAGCAAGGTTATGGGTATCGGTGTAATACACGCGCATGGCCTCGGCAATCTGCGCGTCACTGACCGCTACAATCCGCTCCGCACCTTGCGCGTAGACGGCAAAGGCCTCAGGCACTGGCTTGCGTACGGCCAGACCGTCGGCAAAGGTGGTTGCCGAGGCGGTTTCGCATAGGACCCCAGTGTCAAACGACAACTGTGCGGCGGCCGCTTGCGTGGAAACCACGCCCACCACCCGGGTGCTCAGTCCCAGCGCATCGCGGGCGGCGATCACCCCGCAAATCCCCGAGCCACAGCCAATCGGTACATATACGGTATCCAGGTCCGGCGCCGCATTGAACAGCTCCAGCGCATAAGTGGCGACGCCTTTGACCAGCTCGGTGTGAAACGGCGGGACCAGGAACAGGTCATGCACCTGCGCAAGGCGTGCAGCCTCTTCGCGGGCCTCATCGAAATCGCGCCCGAATTCGACCACTTCAGCGCCAAAGCCGCGCATGGCGTCGTTCTTTTCTACCGAGTTACCTTGCGGCACTACGATCAACGCCCGCAAACCCAGTGCGCCAGCTGCCAGCGCGAGGCTCTGGCCATGGTTGCCGCGGGTAGCGCTGACAATGCCTTTCGCGCCTGGGTGCTCGCGTTTGAGCCAGTGCATGAAGGTAATACCGCCGCGCACTTTGAAAGCACCGGTAGGCGTGTGATTTTCGTGCTTGACCCACACCGTGCAACCCAACCGCCGAGCCAGCAACGGCCAAGGGTATTGGGCGGTGGCCGGCATGACCTGGTAAACGTTGCGTGCAGCCTGTTCGATATCGCCGCGAGTCAGTCTGTGCATGATTGATCCCCCTGAGATTTTGCCCAGTCTGGACACGGACGCAGTACGCTGGCTTTCAGAAAACTGACCTGACTTTTGTCCCCCCTCTTCACTACTATGGTGTTCATGAGCTATCGAAACCGCATGACGCCACCACTCCTGTCCGAACCGGTCCGCCGTATCGAGGCCGGCCCTTGGGCGATCGAATTGCTCCCCGGCTGTGCCTACGCGACCCGCTATGTGGCGACCCAGGCGGGAATCGGCTTTGCCTTCGACAGCCAGCGAGGCCTGCACGCTATCGGCAGTGACCGAATACGCCCTTTCGATGCCGTGCCCAACGGCCTGGCGTTCGTTCCCGCCGGGTGTGACGTGTTGTCCGAATCACCCACGGGCGGTGAATACCTGCGGGTGATGCGCACCGACGGTATTGCGTTGGTCGGGGATCGTGCCTTCAACAATCGCATCGACCGGCAGGCCACTGCCCTCGCACGGCGAATGCGCGCCGCGCTGTTGCACGCTTGCGTGGAGGACGATTGGGAGGCCTGGGCACTGGCATTGTCTGCGCGGGCGACGAGTAGCGAAGCAGTGCTGTCACCGGCCCATGGCTCGATAACCGGTTACCGGATGCGCTTGCTCGATGAGTTCATTGATGCTGGCCTCGATGGCCCGTTGAGCGTACCGGCAATGGCGGGGCTGCTTGGATTGTCCGAAGGCTATTTCATGCGGGCCTTCAAAAACGCCACAGGCAAAAGCCCGCACGGTTACCTGATCGACCGACGCCTCGCCAGGGCCCGAGCCCTGATGCGCGATTCGACTGCCACGCTGACGGAGATCGCCTACGCCTGCGGTTTCAACTCCCAGGCACACATGGCGACCACCTTCAAGCAACGCCTTGGCGTGAGCCCGGCGCAGTTGCGTCAATGTTCAAGGTTCAGTTAGCGCCGGGTTTGATGTTTGCGATGGGCCGGTGGTCGTTGCATTTCGGTTGTCGCCGGCGTTTGGCTAAGCTTAATAAATCAGGGCGAGTTGAAACTTGTGTGATTGCGGCCATCAACGGATCTGGATGGGCATCAAGACGGTACTCCCAAAGGAGACGACTATGTACGCGGTGATAAGAACCTACCTGGGTACGGGAGCAAAGCAACTTTTCGAGCTTCTGGAAAAGCGCAAAGACGACATCGAAGCTACCTTGCGGACAGTGCCTGGCCTCGTAAGCTACACATTGCTGAATACGGGTGACGGTGGTACGTCGATCACTGTTTGCATAGACAAGGCCGGCAGTGATGCGAGCTTGAAAGTAGCGCGTGACTGGATTCAGAAAAACACCTCGAGTATCCACGCGAACCCGCCGATCGTAACGGAAGGTCCGGTCATTGTGCAGATCAATTAGCGACCGATCCGCATGCTGGCGAGTGCTATACTTTTTTTCAGATTGCATGAAGTATGCAACGTTCCCCACGGTACAGGTACCGACTGTAAATCCTGGTTAACAGCTGCCGGACAAAGGAGGTCTACAGCAAACACGAGTTGGGAGGTGTGGCATGAATCGACACTATTACATCAGTGACAATCTCAACGATCTCGAAACCGTTGAAAATGAATTGGAAGCCAGCGGCATCAATTCCGAACAAATTCATGTGCTCAGTGAAAAAGTTGCTGATGTCGAACAACATCACCTCCACGAGGTTAACTCGTTAATGGAGCAAGATGCTGTTCACTCTGGTGAGATTGGTGCGGTGATCGGTGTGCCCCTCGCAGCACTGGTCCTGGGTGTCGCCTATTGGATGGGCTGGACAGAATCCGCCGCAGGCTGGATGCCAGTTATCTTCCTTGCCATTGTTATTTTGGGCTTCTGCATCTGGGAAGGCGGCTTTTTTGGGTTCCAGGTGCCGAACACTCACTTCCGCAATTTCAAGCAGGTGGTAAACGAAGGCAAACATATCTTCTTCGTGGATGTTGAGCCGGATCAAGAATCGCTATTGGACCAGGTAATCAAACATCATCCAATGCTGCAGATCGCCGGCACGGGAACGGCAGCCCCCCACTGGACAGTGGCCTGGCAGCACAAATGGCATCAGTTCAAGCGAGTGATATCGGGTTAACGCCTGGAGACTCAAGGCCATCCGAAAGCTGCTTATTGGCCAAAGGAAATGACCCGGCTGAGGAAAACATAGTCTGCCTCGGTGGCCATGAGTCCGACGAGCACCAGTAAACACAAAGGTGGCACCAATATGGCGTAGACCATGGCCAACCGCTCCCATGCCATATGCATGAAGATGGAGACAATTAAACCTGCCTTCAACAACATGAAAGTGATAATCAGCGTCCACCGAAGGTAGCCATGGAAGTGGAAATAGTCGACAAGGTACGACAGCGTGCTGAGGACGAATAACAACCCCCAGATTTTAAGGTACAAACTGATTGGATGTTGCTGACCCTGAGCATGTGCCATCACCCGCACTCCTCTACCACAAATAGAAGAAAGCAAAAATAAACACCCACACCAAATCCACGAAGTGCCAGTAAAGCCCGGCTATCTCAACGTTCTGATAGTTTCCGGAGCGCTCATAATCTCCCCGCAAAACTTTCAGCGCCACAATGCTGAGGTAGATGGCGCCGATTGACACATGCAGTCCGTGAAAACCGGTAATCATGAAAAAGCTGGCACCAAATTGCGCCGCCCCCATGGGGTTCCCCCAGGGACGCACCCCTTCTGCGATGAGTTTGGTCCATTCAAATGCCTGCATGCCGACGAAAGTCACCCCCAAGGCAGCGGTCGCCAGCATCAGGGCCGTGGTTTTCGCACGATCACGGCGATAGGCGAAATTCACGGCCATGGCCATGGTGCCGCTGCTACTGATCAGCACAAAGGTCATGATGGCGATCAGAATAAGCGGGATTTCCCTACCGCCGATCGTCAATGCGAACACTTCACTGGGGTTCGGCCAGGCGGTGGTGATAGTCATGCGTACCGACATGTAGCCGGTCAGAAAACAGGTGAATATAAAAGTGTCGCTGAGCAGGAATATCCACATCATCGCCTTGCCCCAGGGGACCTGCTTGAAGGCCTCTTTATCCGAGGACCAATCGTTGGCGATGCCCTGCCATCCCGGCGCAGGTGGCGAACCTGTTGGATTGGATGAACTGGTCTCGACTTGGGCTTGCGGGTGCAATGCCATGGCTGTTCACCTCAGGCCGCAGAATCTGGCGATGGCTTCATAGGTTTGCGGGGTGCTGGCCAGCAGCGCGAATAGCACGAACCAAAGGCCCAGCAAGTAATGCCAATAGATGGCACAGAGCTCTACGCTGGCGCTGAGTTGTGCCAGTGGCACATGACGCAGAAATTTAGCGACGATCCAACACCAGGCGATCAGCCCGCCCAGCAGGTGGAGCCCATGCAGGCCGGTCAACAGGTAGAAGAAACTGTTGGCCGGATTGCTGGCGACAAAGTAGCCCCAGGCGACAAACTGCTGCCAGACCCAGAGTTGCCCCGCCAGAAAGGCAATGGCAAAGACTCCCCCCAATGCAAAACCAATGACAGCTGCGCCCGGCAGAGCCTTTCGGGCGGCCATACGCGAGCACTGCAGTGCGATGCAACTCAATACCAGAAAAGCCGAATTCAGCCAGAGCGGTCGGAGATTGCCTAACGGCGCCAAAGGCTCTGTCAGGGGTAGCCAGTCGGCCATTTGTGAACGGGCGACAAAGGCGATCAGGAAGAGGAAGAATAACGAACTCACCACCACCAGAAACAAGCGCAGGCCTACCCTTGCGATTTGCCTTCTATCGGCACCCTCGGCGGCCTGAATACCCTCAGGGTCGCGACTCCAACTGCCGCCGGGGTCAGCGCCATCGGCGTTTCTCAATAGCAGTCTGTTCATGTTTTAACGTCCGCTGTCCTGGTTCCGGCACTGAGTTGCCGCATTTGCTCCAACTCCTCGGCCGAGACTGTTTGCGGCACGAAATCCTGCTCTATCCCCGGCACACTGTAGTCATAGGCCCAGCGATGCACGACCGGCAGCTTCTCTCCCCAGTTACCGTGTATCGGCGGGGTGTTCGGCGTTTGCCATTCCAGACTGGCCGCGCCCCAGGGATTACTGCCTGCGGGTTTGCCCTTGAACGCACTCCAGGTCAGGTTGAACAGGAACAGCAACTGGGAAACGCCGACAGTCAATGCGACTACCGTAATGAAGGCATTCAAGTCTTGAGCGGACTGCGGGATGAACGCGTAGTTTTCATAGGCGTAGTAGCGACGTGGCATGCCCTGGAAACCCAGGTAGTGCATGGGGAAGAAGATGGCGTAGGTGCCCAGAAAGGTAATCCAGAAATGCAGCTTGCCCAGGGTGTCGTTCCACATCCGCCCGGTGATTTTCGGGAACCAGTGATAAATGCCGCCGAACACCACCAGGACCGGTGCAACCCCCATGACCATATGAAAATGGGCTACGACGAAATAGGTGTCCGAGAGCGGAATATCCACGATCACATTGCCGAGAAACAACCCGGTCAGACCGCCGACCAGGAAGGTGACGATAAAGGCCAGGGCAAACAGCATCGGCACGGTCAGATGGATGTCGCCCTGCCACAGGGTCAGCACCCAGTTGTAGACTTTCAGCGCAGTCGGCACCGCGATGATCAAAGTGGTGACGGCGAAGAAAAAGCCGAAGTACGGGTTCATTCCGCTGACATACATATGGTGCGCCCAGACCACAAAGCTGAGTACGCCAATCGCAATAATGGCCCACACCATCATTCGGTAGCCGAAGATGTTTTTACGTGCATGGGTGCTGATCAAGTCGGAGACCAGGCCAAACGCAGGGAGAGCAACGATGTAGACCTCCGGGTGGCCGAAGAACCAGAACAGGTGCTGGAACAGTATCGGGCTGCCACCCTGGTGATCGAGGTGCTGCCCCAGCGAGACCATCGCCGGCATGAAGAAGCTGGTGCCCAACAGCTTGTCGAACAGCATCATGACCGCACTGACAAACAACGCCGGGAAGGCCAGCAAGGCCATGATCGAGGCCATGAAGATGCCCCATACCGAGAGTGGCATGCGAAACAATGTCATGCCGTGCGTGCGCGCCTGCAACACCGTGGTGACGTAGTTCAACCCGCCCATGGTGGCCGCGACAATGAAAATCGCCAGTGAGACGAGCATCAGGACAATGCCCCACTCGACCCCCGGTGTCCCCTGGGAAATGGACTGTGGCGGATAGAGCGTCCAGCCGGAACCTGTGGGGCCGCCAGGGACAAAAAAACTGCTGAGCAACACCAGTACCGCCACCAGGTAAAACCAGTAGCTGAGCATGTTGACGTAGGGGAAGACCATGTCGCGGGCGCCCACCATCAGCGGGATCAGATAGTTGCCGAAGCCGCCTAGAAACAAGGCCGTCAGCAAGTAAATGACCATGATCATGCCGTGCATGGTCATCGCCTGATAATAAGTACTGGCATCCATGAACGCCAAACTACCGGGGAAGCCTATCTGCATGCGCATCAAGCCGGACAACACCAGAGCGATAAGCCCCACGAAGATGGCCGTCAACGAATATTGAATGGCTATGACCTTGTGGTCCTGACTCCAGATGTATTTGGTCAGGAAACTTTTGGGCTCGTGCAGTGCTTCTGTTTCGGCTTGCTCCGCATAGGCCATCACGTCATCCTCCTGCCGAAGTTTCAGTGTATTCCTGGCTGTTTCACGGCTACTTCCCTGGCTCCGCCTTGTTCGCATCAGCGTCAGCATTCGCTTTGGATTTGATGAAAGCGATCAGTGCATTCAGCTCCTCGTCACTCGGAGCCAATACCGGCATGACGGCTGCATAGCCCTTGACGATTTTGGCATTGGGATGAAGAACCGAATCTCTGATATAGCTCTCATCGACCTTTACGCTCGAATCGTCGGCAAGGGTTTCCGTCTTGCCGTACAGGCCCAGCCAGCTGGGGCCGACGCCCTTGTTGCCATCGACACTGTGGCAGGCCAGACAGCCGAGCGACCCGGCCAGTCGCTGTCCCTGCGCCACCAGGTCTTCACCCGAGCTCGACGCTTCGCCGGTAGAAGGTTCATCGACTTGCCCCGCAGCACCCAGTGATTTGATCAGGGCGATGACAGCACCCAGCTCATCGTCTTTGAGAGTATAGGCCACCATGACCGGCGGGTAGCCCTGTACCAGTCGGGCCTTCGGATCGAGAATCGACTCTTTCAGGTAGGCCTCGTCGACCTGCACACTGGTGCCATCGGCAAGCTGTTCAGTGCGGCCGTACAACCCCTTCCATCCCGGTCCGAGACTGGCACCGCCATCCTGGCTATGGCAGGCCTTGCAGCCGAGTTGTTCGACCAACTGGCGGCCTTTTTCCAGCACGCTGTCTCGACCGGGTTTGGCGGCTGTCGTCAATGTCTGCGCAAAAGTCGGCTGGCCTTTCAGCCATTGATCGAAGACGCCCTGCTCTTCCACGATCATATGGCCGCGCATGTTGTAATGACCCACGCCACAATATTCAGCGCAAAGGACGTCATATTTTCCGGTTTTAGTCGGCGTAAACCAAAAGTACGACACCATCCCTGGCACCATGTCCATCTTGCTGCGAATTTGCGGTACATAGAAATCGTGCAGAACATCTTTAGCGCGCAGTAAAACTTTCACCGGCCGATCGAGCGGAAGACGAACTTCATTATTGATTACAAGCACATCGTCCTGCCCTGCAGGATCCTTGGGATCAAGGCCGAGGGGATTGGCGGAATCAATAAACCTGATATCCGATCTGCCCAGCTTTGCGTCTTGACCGGGAAAACGAAAGGCCCACTGCCACTGCTGGGCGACCACTTCAAGTTCGTAAGCATTTTTCGGCACCCGGACGAAGTCGTTGTAAACAACCAGACCTGGCGCCAACATCCCGGCAATACCTACCGAGGTAACGATAATCAACCATAATTCCAGCTTTTTATTTTCTGGCTGGTAGGCCGCCCTGGCACCCTCCTTGTGACGATAGCGCATCACCGCTACCGCCATAAATATCGTGATGGCGATGAAAAACACCCCGCAAATGATCAGGGTGATGAACAGGGTGGTGTCTATGGAGCCCCAGTTGGAAGCTGCCGGTGTCGCCTGCCAAGGCGCTAGTATGTGGAATAGCACTGATGCAATAACGATTAGTATCAAGACAATTGCTATTGCCATTTCCTCTTCATCCTATTCCTGTTGTTCATTGGTTATGCAAAAGCATCGCCACTTACGTCCAGGCAGGGCAGACAAATACCACCCGTCCGGGCGGTAAAGTCAGTAAGGAGTATAGAGCCATCGGCTTGTACCGTGAGGTGGGTAAAGGAGGTTCGGTTGCCAGCTATACTCAATTTCTGATGACGGACGGCAGAGATCGACCGGAAGCGGCCCCAAAGGATGAACCCTGCCCTTGTGCAGTCATCAAACATAAGTGATGGCATTGAGCAGGAACGATAGCTACAGAGTCCAGCAATCCACATGGGAGGTTTCCTCATGAGTGCCCTGACGATTGAAGGCTGGTGCAAAACCAGCGGCGCCCCAAAGTCCACCCCGATGGGGGAAGTCCATTTCTACGTCGACGGACCTCTGCATCGCCGTCTGGAAGATGCCGAAGAGCGCTTGCAGAAGACCCACGAGACTGAAGCCATGGTCGATGTCGATATGGACTCGATGGATTTGATCATGCCTGAGGGATACGCCCCCTTGTCCGACTGTCAAATGCGTGTCTATTTGCAACACGACCGCGGTCAGTTTCACCTGGTCGGGCACCGTGCGAGCGATGACAGCTTGATCTATACCAATGCGGTGTTGATCGATCAGCTGCTTGATTAACGGCTACGTGATTCTCGGCACCGGACTTTCTCATGCTGATTGTCTGCGCCAAGTGCCGGGGGAAGTGCCGAACTGGCGTTTGAATGCGCGACTGAACGCAGCTTCGGATTCGTAGCCGACTGCAAAACCGATTTGCGCCACATTGCCGCGACCTTCGCGCAAGTGTTGAGCCGCCACGTGCATACGCCAGAGCGTCAGGTATTGCATCGGTGGCTGTCCGACCAATGCGGTGAATCGCTCCGCGAATACCGAGCGCGACATGCCCACTTCAAGCGCCAGTGCTTCTGCCGTCCAGCCTTCGGTTGGACGCGCATGGAGCAGCGCCAGTGCGCGCCCGATATGCGGATCCCGCAAACCCGCCAGCCACCCGCGTCGCTCAGCGGGAAGGCTGCTGACATACTGGCCGACGGCTTCGACGAAGAGCAATTCCGATAGCTTGGCGATGACCGTTGCCGAGCCGACGCGTCCCGCCGCGATTTCACTGACCGCAAAACGGAACGAGCTTTCGATCCAGACACCCGAAGCCGTCGCACGCAGGTCCAGTTTCAATAAGGAAGGCAGCGACGAAAGCAACGGACTGAAAGGTGTTTCAGAGCCGAGGAAGCCGCACAACAACTGCGTGGCCTCCCCGCCCCCGCCGTATTTGATCCGTGAAATTGCGCCGACTTCTGGCGGCTGAATAACTTCGCTCGCCGGCATGGGCGCAATGCTCAGGTCGCTGCCAAACGAATGAGCGTCGTTGCGAGGCAGCAGAACAAGTTCGCCTGCCCCCACGTCCATGGCGACACCACCGTCGACGCGTATTTGCATGTGCCCCGCGGCGACAAAATGCGACGCAATGATATGTCGGGGCGCCGCCAGGAACGGTCTGCAATCATCCGCCGAGATTCTGCCGTTGATGCACCAGGGCGCAGTGAGTTCCGCCTCGAGGAAGACCCCTCCAGACAGCCGGATCACACGCAAGACATCAGAAAGCGCATCCAACACTTGATCGCCCTCTTTTCCGGAGTCCGGAGCAGGTATTCAGGCGCACCGGTCATTCACCGCCTGAACTGCGATGCCTAGATTAGCACCAACGCGGACTCAGAGATCGAGACTGTTCCCAGAGGCTTCACCACGGGTCTATGGCTCCGACGTCAACCGAAATTGCCCCATTCCAACTCAACCAGGGCAGCAGGAGTTCCATATGAACAGCGTCGTTACCCTACCCGGCTCAGAGCCGGGCAACATCGCCCGTTATGCGCAAATTGTCAGATCATCGAAAAAAACCGAATGGCAGATCGATCGCGATTTGCTACAGGACCGGAGTTTCGACTTCTCGCGCAAGTTCTTGCCCGATGGACTCTCGCAGGTCGACCACCTACCCTTTCTCGCCGCGGCCGAGGCTCGCCTGCTCAGTCAGATTCAGGGCCGAACCTATGCGTATATCTTTGGCCTGGTCGAACGTTTCATCAGTGCCAAAATGCTCGATCAAGGTCGGGCCCATGTATTTGACAATCAACTCGCACTCGAAGCGCTGGTGCGCTTTTCCAACGACGAGATCAAACACCAGGAACTGTTCCGGCGCATGGAGACGATGATGGGTTCGCAATTACCAGCGGGATATCGTCAAGTGGCCGATCCAAACGATGTGGCGCGCGCGGTACTTGCGGCGAGCACCTGGTCGGTGCTGGCGCTGACCTGTCATATCGAGCTGTTTGTTCAGGCGCATTACATACAGAGCATCGCCCCGCGCGAGGAGTTGTGCCCGTTATTCAAGGATGTTTTCAAATTTCACTGGAAGGATGAAAGCCGGCACGTCGTACTCGATGAACTGGAGTGGCAGGCGGAGCACGCGAAACTCTCGCCAGCCGAGTGCGACCAGGCGGTGAATGATCTGATTGCGCTGGTGGCGGCCGTCGACGCAATCCTGCAGGCACAATCGGCAGCCGATGCCGACTACTTCATTGGTATTGTCTCACGATCGTTGAGTGCCGATGAGTCAGCGCAAATCAAGGCCTGTGTGCTGGGCGCCTACCGCTGGCAATACATTATCTCGGGCGTGCGGCATCCACACTTCGGCCGGCTGCTGACGCAGATGACAACGCCAGCACAGATGTCCCGGATTCAGACCGCACTGGCACCCATCATGAGCAATTGACCGTCAGCGCGCGACCGACGGCCCGGCGGTCGCGCTACGGGATGACGTGCTGATAATGAACTATCGAGGATGGCGGCCATGACGATACCGATGTGGATGCTGCTTGGGTTTGCGACCTGGACTTTGCTGCTGTTGATGGCAACCGTCGGGGTTTATCGCTGGGTCGGAATTCTATTCTCGAGTGTACCGATTGCCTCTTTCCGAAGTGATCAGCTCGAAGGTGAGGATTGGTATCGGCGCGGGACAAGGGCACACGCCAACTGTGTGGAAAATCTGCCTGTCTTTGGCATCATCGTGTTCGTGATTTCAGTACTCGATATCAACGGCCCTGCAGTGAACTGCTTGTCCACACTTGTCCTGATCGCTCGCGTGTRCCAGTCGCTGGTTCACGTATTCCATGAGCAAACCAATACATTCGTGGCGGTTCGATTTACCTTCTTTTGCGTTCAGTTGGTGTGTTTTCTCGCGCTCATCGTCATAGCCGCTTGTTACGGCGTATGAATGCGGCAGAGGTCCACTCGGAGCCGAGACTGGATCGAAACAACAACACCAGGAACGACTGGTGAGTCGTAACTCAGGCTGCAACCATTAATTCCATCGGTTATGTGTGTGAGGAGCATTCGTTCTATTGGGCTCGGTACAGGTAGCTAATCTTCTGGGGTTGAGGGTGGAACCTTCAGAAAGGCGAAAGCATATGGACGCAAATCTGATCGAAACCGACTACCTGATCATCGGTGCTGGCGCGACGGCCATGGCTTTCGTCGATACGCTACTCAAGGAAACGAATGCACGCATCATAATGGTGGATCGACACGACCGACCTGGCGGGCACTGGAATGATGCCTACCCGTTCGTCCGATTGCACCAGCCCTCGGCCTTCTATGGCGTCAACTCACGGGAACTGGGCAGCGGAACGAAAGACCGGGCGGAACTCAACGAGGGCCTATATGAGCTAGCCTCCGGCGCCGAGGTGGCGAGCTACTTCGACCAGGTGATGAATCAGCAGTTTCTGCCATCAGGTCAAGTCCGTTACTTCCCCATGTGCAACTACACCGGCGACCGCATTGACGACCACCGGTTTACCTCGCTGGTCAGCGGCGTAAACCACCAGGTCCAGGTGCACAAAAAGGTGGTAGACGCCACCCATGCCCAGACGGCAGTTCCCTCGACCCACCCGCCCAGGTACCGGGTGGACCCCGGCGTGCAATGCGTGCCACTGAACGACCTGCCGAAGATCCGGCACCCTCACTCTGGCTACGTAGTGGTCGGATCGGGCAAGACCGGGATCGACGCTTGCCTGTGGTGTCTGCAAAACGGTGTTGCACCCGCAAAAATCTGCTGGATCATGCCGAACGATCCGTGGTTGATCGACCGGGCCAACCTGCAACCCGGCCCCGACAGCTTCGAACGAACAATCGGCGGCCTCATGGCGCAATTCGAGGCCATCGCAGCCGCAGACTCGATCCCGGACCTGTTCGCAAGACTTGAGGCCGCGGGCCAACTCCTGCGCCTGGACAAGTCCGTCGAACCCACTGCTTACCGCTGCGCCACCGTCACACAGGCGGAATTACGCGAGCTTCGACGCATCGGCAACATTGTGCGCCTGGGCAGGGTGCGAGCTATCGAGCCAACGCGCATCGTGCTCGACCGGGGCAGCATCGCCACGAGCCCAGGTACTCTGCACATTGATTGCAGCGCCAGTGCCATCCCGTCACTGCCTGAAATGAAGGTGTTCGACGGCGGCAAGATTAACCTGTTGATGGTAAGCAGTTGCCAACCCGTGTTCAGCGCGGCCTTGATCGCTTATGTGGAAAGCCACCTGACCGATCGAGCGCAAATGAACGCGCTTTGCACGATGGTCCCCCCGCCTCACGTCCCCACGGACTGGATCAGAATGTGGGCGGTCTACCTGGGTAACCAACTACGCTGGGGAGAGCATGAAGGCCTGTCGCGCTGGATCAGACAGTCGCGCTTATTCTTTCTGACTGCGGTGCTCAGGGGACTGCAAGAAACCGACACCGGGAAAGTGGCACAACTGTATCGGCTCTCTGTCAGCAGGCAGAAGGCTCAGGCGAATCTGCCGCGGTTGCTGGAGTCCATCGCTTGAATGGCAGGAAGCGCACATGAACGAGCCACACCTCGAAATGCTCGACATCAATGGCATCCGCATGCGGGTAGCAACGCAAGGTTGCGGCCCGTTGGTCTTGCTATGCCACGGCTTCCCGGAGCTGTGGTACTCCTGGCGCAATCAGCTTGCTGCGCTGGCGGCCGCCGGCTATAGAGCGGTCGCGCCCGACATGCGTGGCTATGGCGGCACCGATGCGCCGGCCGAACCCGACGCCTACACCACACTCCACCTGGTAGGCGACATGGTGGAGTTGGTCAACGCACTCGGCGAACAACAAGCCGTGATCGTCGGTCATGACTGGGGTGCGCTGGTGGCATGGAGCGCAGCAATGATGCGACCCGATCTGTTCCGCGCAGTGGTCGGCATGAGCGTTCCCTTCTCGCCACCGGGTCGCGTGGAGCTCCTGAGCGCGCTTGCCTCGCTGGGTATCAGCGACTTTTATATCCAGTACTTCCAGACGCCGGGTGTGGCCGAGGCCGAGCTGGAAAGAGATGTCGAGTCGTCGATCCGGCGCATCTACTTCAGTGGCTCGGGTGACGGGCCCGATTGGCCGGTGTTTGGCCGGTTGCAGCCGGGACAAGGCTTGCTGGGGGGGATGATCGAGCCCGAAACCCTGCCAGCCTGGCTAAGCCTCGAGGATATCGCCTACTACACCGGCGAATTCACCCGCAGCGGATTTCGCGGCGGCTTGAACTGGTACCGCAACATGACGCGCTCATGGGCACTGCTGGCACCCTGGCGCGATTGCATTATCCGGCAGCCGTCGATGTTCATTGCCGGGAGCCGCGACGACGTGCTGAAGTTTCCGGGTTCCCCACGGCAGATCGAAGCCTTCGCGCAGACACTGCCGGAACTGCGCGGGTGTCATATCCTCGAAGGTGCCGGCCACTGGATACAGCGAGAGCGCGCGACAGAGGTCAATGAGCTGCTACTGGGTTTCCTGAAACAACTCTGAGGACATATCACCAGCATTTAATACATATTCTCTTTTGTATTTTTTAATACTGCCGTTTCAAATCGTCGAGGGTTCAATCAATCCGGGGGGCTGCTCCAACAGGTCAAGCAACCGAGGCTCAATCGAAGTCGCCGTTACCTCGAGCAGCGCCAGCGTGACAGGCAGCTTGAAGCGTCGTCGCCCCGCGCTGCCTGGATTGACAAACAATCGCTCCCCACGCCATTCCATGCATGGCTTGTGGGAGTGGCCGGTGATCACCAGCTTTATGCCTGGGTCCAGATCGACCGGAACATCGGCAATGTCATGCACCAACAGCGTCTGCCAACCGTTGAGGTCCAATCGCAGAAAATCAGGGAGATTTCCTGCCCATGCCTGGTTTTGATCATTGTTCCCGCGCACGACGTGCAGCGCAGCGATAGACGCCAGTCGCTCAAGAATTTCCGGGCTACCGATGTCGCCGGCATGAATGATCTGCTCGCACCCCGCCAGGGCGGCAAGCGCTTCGGGACGGAGCAAGCCGTGGGTATCGGAAATCACGCCAACTTTCATGCAAGCTCCAGAACGATATGGGCAATGGCCTGAATAATATGTGGACCCCAGGGAATCGAACGGTACCCAAAGCGGTCCAACACGTGGCAGGACAACCTGCCCGAATGATCGCCTGCCGACCGCCATTGCCTCTGGGAGAACCAATTGTCACCTGCCTTTATGCGTCAACTTGTCCACTTGGCGATAGCGCTTTTCTGCGTGGTTACTTCGTCCTCTGCTTTCGCCTGCCCGCAAGGACAGTACCAGGTCTGCGTGGTCGCTTGTTTTTGTGCTCCCGGCTCCAAAGGGGACGTTGGGGAGATCTTCGATAACATGAACCAGATGGCGGCCGCCGGTTTACAGAGCTGGATCGTGCAATCGCGCAATACCGTGGCAACGGGTGATATCCAGACAGTCCCGCTGAATATCCGGGCCCAGCTCGAACCCTACTATGACATTCGAGTGCTCGATTCGGCTCGCTACAAGGTTGGCGACGATGCGCAACTGAACGCCGCAAACACCATACTGCAGAATCCCGATGTAAATGCAGTCACCCTTGTCGACATCATCGTTTTTCGCAGTCCCGATGATGCACTGAACAATGTCGCGCTGTGGGCGCACGAACTGAAGCACGTGCAGCAGTACCAGCAATGGGGCGTCAGCGAGTTTGCCACTCGCTATACCCGTGATTACTCAGCCGTCGAAACGCCTGCCTACGAGATCCAGACCCAGGTAGCCAGAGCGCTGAGAGCCAGCGTGGCCCAGTCAGGGTCTCCTCGGGTTCCTTCAGAGGACGGAGCAATAACCAACGAGTAGCTATGCTTGGTTTATTGACAGACTCTGTTAGCAACATCGTGAAAGGAGGCGTTTTAGATGCAACTCATCACTTTGAAAATCGATAAACCGGATGTGACGAATTTCATTTTGGGTCAGACGCACTTCATCAAATCCGTCGAGGACATCCACGAAGCGCTGGTTAATGCCGTGCCGGGTATCCAGTTTGGCGTGGCCTTTTGTGAAGCCTCTGGCAAGTGCCTGGTGCGATGGTCTGGCACCGATACCTCAATGATTGAACTGGCACAGAAGAATGCCAAAGCCATCGCCGCAGGCCATAGTTTCATCATTTTCCTGGGCGACGGCTTCTATCCGCTGAACGTGTTGAACACCATCAAAATGGTTCCAGAGGTATGCCGTATTTTTTGTGCAACCGCCAATCCAGTCGAAGTGATTCTCGCTGAGACGCAACAAGGGCGAGCAATCCTGGGCGTAGTGGATGGCTTCTGTGCCCATGACATTGAAGGCGATGAAGACATCCAGTGGCGCAAGAACCTGTTGCGGCAGATTGGCTACAAGCTGTGAATTGCAGAGCGAGCATTTCGTGAGAAAGGGACTGGTCTGATTTCGTCTGGCTTTACATCTGCGACGTGTCGTTTGCAGCGGGTCCCTAGAACTTTTCCTTATTTATCGGTCTATGTGGGTAGGCACATCCGCTCGGTAAGCTCGAGCTCGCAGGCTTCCCGCAACCAGATGGCCATACCCCCAAATGTCAATCAGAGGTTTTCTTCGCTCATGAAATTCCATGACCCACGGATGGTGCTCTTCGGCCTGTTCGCGTTCGCGGCAATGGGCTCGGCATCAGCAACACAGATGAAGGCCTCAACCTCTGTTTTCGCAACTGAAGTCGCAGCCGTCCAGGTTCCGGTCCAGGCTGCCGGCAACCCTTGGCCGACCTTGGCCAGTATGGCCGGCAAGCAGCCAGGGCCGTTGCTTGCCCATGACGACCGATACTGGCATGACGGCCGTTGGCATGATCGTAGAGACGATTGGCGCCGAGACGACTGGCGTAGAGAACAGTGGCGTAGAGAACAAGCCCGGCGAGAAGCCGAGCGCCATCGTGATTGGGAATACCACCAGGATCGGGCCATGCGGCACCGCTACGAGGACGATCACCGCTACTATCGTCGCTAGTGCGACGCCACGAGATCACCCCGCCTGCACGATGAAGGCACCACCTTCCGAGCCTTGCTGGCCAAGCCCCGCAGCCGCAGCCGCAGCGCCATCGAGATGCTCAATGACGAACGCTTGAGCCTCACCGAGATTGCCGAGCGACTGGGTTTGAGTGACCTGTCGAGCTTTTCCCAGGCACTCAAGCGCTGGTATGGGGTAGCTCCAAGTCATTTCTCGCTGCGAAAAAGTAGCGGTGGCATGTGCTGGATGACGAACTGGAGTGATCAATGAGCCCAGTTCACACCTCCCCAAGACGCTCGCCTGAGCAGCCTACTGATTCAACGAATCAAGTCACGGATATTTACCTATAGAGCAGATCCTTATACGATGAAGTCCGCTCTACTGCGCTCCATCAGGTCTGAGTAAGCTATGGTTGTTATGCATAACAAAGCGATCTAACAAAATGTGCTCTATAGCCACGAAAATTTTGCGTAGAAAAACAAGCGGAATCTGCATGCAGATTCAACTACTTCTACAACTAAATACAACACCATTGAGCACTTGAACAATGAACAATCCTGGTTCTCCGCCCGAAAGCTCTAAAGCTTTCAGCATCGTCATAGTGAATTACAAAACACCGGAAATTACCAAGATATGCCTGGACTTATTGCACCAGCATGTGGGCAACGACAACGTCCCAATATGGGTAGTTGACAACTATTCCGCCGATGAAAGCACTGAGTATTTACGAACGCTTGACTGGATCAATTTAATCGAGCGCTCTGTTACCGAACCAGAACCGGGCCACATCGCGCATGGCAAGGCACTTGACCTGGTTTTGGAGCGAATTGAAACTGATTATTTATTCTTGATGCACACTGATACGTTTGTTTTCGATAAAAATGTTTTTCCGATGATGCTGAATAAATGTTTAAAAAACCCGAACGTCGTGGCCGTCGGTTGTGTTGAGCAATTAAACCGCGGCGCCACCAGAACTTTTTGGCGTTTTAGCTCGCGACTATTCAAACATCATTTCCGGCGTCTGAAAATCTCGATGGGATTGCGCTCCAGAGAGCCAAAACCGTACAAAGAAGTCTACTTGAAAAGTTTCTGCACATTGTGGAACTGCAAACTTATCAAGCAGCACGACTTGCATTTTTCGATGGATGACCGTGTACCAGGCTATACTCTCCAAGACCGCATGACCGAGCTTGGCTATGTCGTTGAAATGTTATCGCCGCGTAAAATCTTCAGTTATCTGGATCACATTCAGGCCGGCACTGTCGCAGCGGCTGGTGGCTATGACAAGACTCATAGACGAACCAAAATGTACAACAACATCCTTAAGCGTCTGAACAAGGACGACAAAAAAAATTAAGCTACGAATAGACGCAACGAGCCGTGAGCTCAACGCTGTTTGACGTCACCTATCAGTCTTTATATCAAGTTATTGGAGCGGTAATGGCCCCCATCACTCAAGCACTACCTATCACCCTGTCCCCGGAGCTTGATTTCGACCAAAACGCCGCCAGCGCCTTTGGTGAGTCATTGACCAGTCGCTATACTCAGGCTACGCCATTTCCGCACATCGTCATCGACAACTTTTTGCACGAAGACCTGATTGCGAGTATCTGTTCGCACTTCCCAACCGAGCCAACCAACAACGAAATGCTCTACGAGCGAGGCTATAAAGGTCAACGAAAACGTCAAATCAGTCCCAACGAATGCGTGCCCCATTTGAAGACTGTTTTCAACATCTTTAACTCGGCCCCCATGTTGCAATTTCTTGAAAAGCTCACAGGCATCGAAGGTTTGATACCCGACCCCTACTTTGTCGGTGGCGGCCTGCATGAAACCAAAAGCGGTGGTTTCCTGGGGGTGCACTCGGACTTCAGGCTCAACAAAAAGCTTAATGTCGAGCGCCGACTGAATATCATAATTTATCTGACTGAAGACTGGCGAGAGGAATACGGCGGCAACCTGGAACTTTGGGATGTCGACATGAAAACCTGCCTTAAAAAAATCCTGCCGATTTACAATCGTTGTGTCATTTTTAATACGGACAAAGACAGTAATCATGGGCACCCAGAGCCTTTAACGACTCCAGAGCACATCACCCGTAGGTCTATAGCACTTTATTACTACACCGCAGGAACCATGGTGATCGATCCTGCACAAAGAAACAAAACCCACTACAAACCAAGGCCAAAAGATCGTTTTAGCCTGAAGTACTACATGAATAAACTAATCAAGAAGAAAAACTAAGCGGTATCGCCAGACGATCGAGTTCGTGCTTTTTTGAGCGTTAGCTCGCCAATCAGGATATGCCCCCATGCTCAGTTACAGCGTCGATCAAATGGCCCATGGGGGCGCAGGGATAAACTTTGACTCGATCCATTGTTTGAAAGCGACAACCACAGCAGGCGAGGCGCACAGAATCCGGCGATGGTCACTTGGTTTTCTGGCTATCAACCGGTTGTCTTCCAATTCTCCAATCCGAATGGCAGCGTCAAAACCTTCATCTTCGACACTGGCCTGCTTTGATACCACGCAGGATGCTGGTCCTGGCAATTATGGAGACGCCAAAGGTTATCGCCGCTAGTCCTCAAGACGCCCCGTGGCATCCCGATCGCGTTCGTAGTGTCGTGTGAGCGCAAACGGCGGCAACCAGGCCTCGCGACGCACGATCCAGCTCTCGTAGGTTGGGGTCAGTTGGTCTGGGGCATCTAGGGATCCGAGGTTCACTTCGATTTCGTCTGCGCTGCGCGAGAATACGGACGAACCGCAGTGCGCACAGAAATGCCGCCCGGCGTAGGCACGTGTTTCGCCTTCGATCGTCACCGCATCCTGATGAAATATCGCGGACGCATGAAACAGCGCCCCATGATGTTTGCGGCAGTCAAGACAGTGACAAACGCCAACCCGGAACGGGCGCCCCGATGCGACAAGGCGTACGTTGCCGCACAAACAACCACCGGTGAATCGGTCCATGCGGTGTCTCCTCCAAGCTGTCCGAAACGGCGTATCAGCGTGGAAACAGGAACGTCACGGCAGCGCGAAAGCCCCAGCCTTGCGGGCCGTCCTCCGGGCTGTCGAGCCAGTAGCGCGGGCCGGCCTGCACCGTCAGCGGTTGGCCGCCGATTCTCAACAGTTGGGTGACCGTCAGGTTGATCGGTACCGACCATTCGCGCGATTGCCAATTGTAGGTCGATTCGGTGTTCACCCCGTAGGTCGTGTACGTATGAGTGGTGTACGAGAGGAAGGGTTGCAGGAAGGTCTGGTTGACCTTTTCCTTGTCGTCCGGCGGGCTGCCGTCCAGGCCCCAGATATGGTTGGCCAGAATGCCTCGGGTCCAGCCATTGGACTGTTTCAACGCCACCGCCGTCGGGCCGAGGCCCCATTGCTCGCTGCTGAGCAATTCGTCACTGCCGGTCGGTATCAACAACGCCGGGCCGCCGCCGAGTATCCAGCCACTGTCCGTGGGCTTGGTCGGCGAGAAGAAAAAACTCTGGGTGATATCGCCGGTGCCGGATTTGTCCGCCGCGCCATTGGGGGCCAGGCCGTGCTGGTCGATGACCGGCAGAATGGTGCGAGAGATGAGGTTCCAGTCTTCGTTCAAGGCAAACGGCAGCACAGGCTGGATATTGGTGACGCTGTGCATGCCCTCCCCGGTCGGCCCCATCTTCTGGTCCCAGTTGTACTGCACCGGCAGGCTGTACATCGCCGCGACCGGGTTGAGGGCTTTCTTCGCCAGCTCTGCCGAATCGTCGGCCTGAGCCAGCGGGATGAAGCCCAACGCAACGACGAGTGTCGACGCGGTACACATCCATCGTTCTTTCAAATCCATCTCACTCACCTGTAGACGCCAAAACCGGCGTTGCAAAGGGTTAGCGTAGGCAACTGTGATCGATGTGCAATTTTTCCTGGCCGCGTGTTTAAAAGTTTTTGAGAGTTATTGATTCGGATTATCCCGCTGCTACAGGCAGCATTCGGCCCGCATTGGACGGCGTGCAAGCACCTGCTTTGCGTAACCGACTGGCAAGTACCAATGCCTGAATACAAGGCACCCGGACCAATGCCCGGGGCCAGGTCGGAACCCGAATGACAACTTTCATCACTTGAGAACCAAATACATGGGCATGTCGAATAAATGGATTGCGGGTATAGCTTTGAGTTGTGTATTTCAGGTCGGCTGTGTCTCGAAAGTGGCGCAGCAAGAGCAATACTCGGGCTTCCTGGGCAATTACCAAGGCCTGGAGGAGCAAACTACGCCGAGTGAGCAGAAAGTATTGCGCTGGGTATCGCCAGGGTTCGATCCTCGCGCGTACTCCACTGTTGTGTTCAGACAGATGGAGCTGTATCCCGCGCCGCAGCCGACCGCGCGCGTCAGCCTGAAGACGCTGCAAGACCTGCAATTGATGGCCAGCAACAGCGTCAAGACCGCCTTTGCCCAGCGCTACACGATCGTCCCCTATGCGCAGTTGGTACCGACCGATTCGCGATCGCTGATCCTGCAGGCGGCGATCACTCACGTCAGTGCCAACAACGAAGGCATGCACTGGTATGAGGCTGTTCCAATCGGGGCCATTGTCGGGGCGACACAAGCAGCCACCGGGCATCGGGATCAGACTGCCGAGATGTACATCGAAGCCAACCTGATCGATGCCAAAACCGGTATGCCGGTCGCGAAGATCGTACGCAAGGTATTCGGCGAGACCATCAAGAATGCCGAACAGCCGATTGTTGCCAATGACTTCAAGGTTGCACTCAAAGGCATGACCGACGATATGCAGGCCCTCCTCCTCAAGCGTTGACGCTCAGGTAAACCCCATCGCAAGCAGGCCGGCATGGGGTTTCAATGTGATGCCCCGCCGTGTTTTCCCTCTGACAAACCGTTAGCCGTGCCGACGCCTGACGTGAGACTCAATGATGAAAATAATGGCCCATACCTTAGCGCTCGTTACGATGTTGCTGAGCACCAGCTCTGATCCAGTTCGCCAAACGACTAAAGGGTTACTGGCGGGGCATCGTGAGCCGGGTTCGCTGGCCGATGCACACCGGTCAGTTGGAAGGAATAAACAATCGAATAAAGGTCATCAAGCGGATGGCGTACGGTTACCGGGATAGCGAGTTCTTTTTCATGAAGATCAAGAGCGTCTTTCCCGGTAATCCGTGAAGAACCAAAAAAAGCCCCGGCCCCTTCATGAAAGGACTCGGGGCAAAGCCGTAGAACGAGAGGTGAGGATCGTTTACGCCGCGACAAACAAACCCTGTACGCGATGTGCGTCAACGCTCCTCGAGATCCATTTAAATCGATAAAACCCCTGGTTCAAAGCTAATAAGAATCAAAAATAATTTTTCACAAACCTGGCGCACAAAAAAACAATCATTGATTTGTATCCTGATAGTTCAGGCTGAAATAGAAGCCTGTCGCAACAGCGAGGTTAGTTCATTCAGGCGTGGCTCCACGCAAACCCACCCGCCCGAGCTTGCAGTTTTCGGATAGCGCAGATAATCCATTCCAAGCATTATTCACGGTGTCCAAATCGAAAACCATGGGTCATCCAGCAATGCTTTTTCTTTGTTTAACTGAACTGATACCTCTGACAGGCCGGGCTGCTTGCCGCACTGCACACCTATGAAACGAGCCAGTCCGGCATTGTAAATGTGACACACAGTGCACCTTCCGCCTGGCCCTCATCTTCGTTCACCTCCCGGACCAGAATGCACCGAGCCAAATCCGGCCCCTATACTCAGGCCAGTACCGCCTGAACGGAAGATTTCTATGAGCTACACCTTCAAGTTGAAAAATGGCGCCGTGGCGGTATTCGACCCGGACAGCGCCATGCTTTCCATTACAACACCCCATGGAGATGTACAAAACTCCACGCTAGGTAGAGCTGAGTCGCGCCTGTTGGACCTGCTGCTCATGGAGCCAGGTGTCACTAAAAGCCGCGATGAAATCATCGACTACACCTGGAATGACCGCGTGGTTGCCTCCGGCAGTTTGAACCAAACGGTTTTCTCACTACGCAATATTCTCAATGACAGTCGGGATCACGAGATCCTGATGACCGTTCCTCGACGCGGATACTGCTTCAACCGGCACTGTGTAGTCGATGCAGCAGCAGATGTACCAGCACCCTCAGAGCAAACAGCGCAGCCACCCGCCCCCATCCCTGGACAACTACCGCCACCTGGTAGTGATGGGCTGCTTGCACCCTCAGGTAAAACCAATAAATCCACTCGCATTACAAAGGCCCATCTGATCGCTTATATGGTTACGCTGGCAGTCGTTGCCTTTACTATTTTTAAATTCGACTTCGACGCGCCAAAAATTGAAATTTCCAGCGTCGACAAGAATGGACTGGTCATACACGCCGTGGGCAGCGATCTTGCCGAGGCTCAAGCCCTGATGAACTTGTCGGCCAAACAAACTGAACAATTACCGCCAAACCTGAAGGGTCAAGTCTGGATCAACCTGTATAAAGCCAATTATTCCGTTTCGTGCATTCGCCCGGATCTAAGCACTGCAAATCTACAATTGAACAGCAGCGAAAGAGACCTCGCCTTGATGATCCGTCAATGTTTGGAAGTCACCCTATGAAGTTTGAAATTCCGCAAGCCATTCACTGGCCGGTCATAGCCTTGATCAATGCACTCTGCATTTTTTCGCTTGCTTACTCCCCTTCGCACTACATGGAAAACACCAGTTATCAAACAAAAGCCCGACAATGGCTGGAAGATCTTGATCAACTGAACACCGAAGAGTACCTCACTATCGGACATGGCCGACTCACGGGGACCACGCTGGAAAGCCTGAATGGAAAAATCCGCAATGCGACCATTTCAGCGAATATAATCGACGAAAGCAAAACTCACGTCGAAATCAAAGTCAGCAACATAAAACTCAGCCAGGACAATGAACTTTTTGCCATTGAAAAGACCCCTGACCTGTTTTTCAGACGTCAATACGTCTTGCAAGAAGGCGCCATTCTAAATTACGAATTGATTCCGACGCCGGATAAAAACGCCGTGTGTTTTTACGTACATGAACTTGGTCGCTTGCGCTGCATGAACCATTAATCGGCCTCCCGAATCGACTCAACACCCGCCTGGCACAGCTTCACATCAAAGAACTTCTCAAACAAAAATAACACTTATTGATTTGAATCAAACGTCTCTCCCGCCAAAAATTCCTCGCCGATAATCCTTGGAGTCGAGCCTGCTTGATTCTCGTCCGGGACAATGCCCTATACAGGAGAATCAAGTGAAAGTCCTGCATTTCCTGCGAACCCATAATTCGACGACTTTCGGATTTCTGGCGGTTGTATTTTTGTCTGCCATGCCACTTTATTCGTTGGCTCACGACGAGCACTCCGTCGAAAGCACGACCATTGAATATTATGAAATTGAAACAAGCCCGGATGATCGCCAGAAACTATCGCATCTGAAAATCCAAAGTGAGAATGAGTATCACTCGGACGATCAGGACAGTGATTTTCCTCTCTCCACCCCACCACAAGGTGATACAGGCACGAGTTACGCCAGCTCGCTCATATTACTCTGACGTGTAGGGTGTAACCCGGTGCAAACGGTGTTTTGACCATTCTGACGACCTCATAAATATGAGTTATTGACTTTGGCAGACACCATCGAGGTGAGATTATTTTCAGGCCAGGTCGTGGCAGAGATGCAGCTGACATTCTGCTCTGCCTGAATAAACTGTTTATAAGGAAATCGCCTCGATGCTACTGAAAAACTTCGTCACCGTGTCGTTTGGCTTATTGCTTTCTCTCAAGGCCATGGCCGACGACAAGAGCGTCTACAGTGCCAAATTGACGAGTGTCGAAACCAACAAGAAGGTCCCAAGTGCAGTGAAAACCAGCTATCAGGTAAAAAACGGTTATCGTATTGACGACTTTTACACCTTTACAGCTGCAGCCATTGACCCGATGAAACCCCAATCGCAGATCTTCAGTTCGAAAATTGACCCGCGCAACGTTCAACACATGGATGATTCACCGTTGGACAGCAAGTACGCATTTTCGGCGGAGCTGGAACTGATCCGGGGACTCTGACAACCCGTTCAAAGCCAATGGCAATGGGGTCGAACTCACCGACAGCAAGGACGCCGAATTACGTATCCTCTCCATGACTGCCCGTCAGGCTTGACCCTAATCATTTAACAGATGAGCCTTCAATTTCATGAGTATCGCACCGCCCGACGAGATCTTTCATTTGTCTTCTGCCTTGCCGAGCCAACTGAACAGAACAATAGGCAAATGGGAAATGAGCCTTATTCCAACCGAGCAAGAGGCACGCATTCGGCAACATAAACTCTTTCACAGCCCGGAACTGCAGTGCAGTCGCCTTGAGTTCGACTCATCCGTGACGCTGGTCAGTTCTGTTCCTGCCGGATTCGTGACATTCGCCATCTCGCAGCCTCCGATTGGACGCCCCGTCGTAAACAATCACAAACTACGGCCTGACGAAATCATCGTACTGCACAGCGATGAATCGGTGCATTACACCTGCGAACCGAATGAAACACTTTTCAGCATAACCACAACACTGGAAAACTATGACCGGTGCCGCCAACATCACGCGGTCATGGATATACTTGCCAACAGAACACAACACAGCTTCCAGGCTGAAAACTATCAATTCATACAATCTGCCGTTCAAGCCATCAGCGCTTGCTGTGTCGACATCAACGACTCTGATTCTTCACAGCACAGCGAAGCACAGGGTTCAGCGATTGAAAGTGCGGTGCTTGCTTCTCTATTGCAGTCGTTGACACCCGCTGGTGGCTTCAGCCGTAAAGTCCCGACAAGAAGAAAGGTGGCGATAGAAGCTATAGAGTACATTCATGAAAACACAAAAAAAACGCTCACTATAAAATCGCTGGTAAGGCAACTTGATACCACCACTCGCACCCTGCATTTTGGCTTTATTGAAACGTTCGGGATGTCGCCAATCGCTTACATCAGAAACCTGAGACTCGCCAGTGCCCGCCGCGATCTGATCAATAAAACGTGGCCCACCGTGACAGAAACCGCGATGTACTGGAATTTCCACCATCTGGGTCGGTTTTCCAAGGCGTATCAGATTGCTTACGGAGAGACTCCGTCAGAAACGGCCAGGCGCAACTCAGCCAAGCCCTGCAAATGATGATTAATAATTTCCTTTGATTAACCATAGGGACCCACCATTGCCTATTTGCCCATTCAAGGAAATAAGCATGCATCATCGAATAAACACACTGCCACTCAAGCAGAAAATCATTCTGTGCATTACCGCCTATGCCAGCGGCATCTTATTGGCCTGGGTTATTGACGGGTACTGAAGACGTTCAATCCGTGACTACAGGGTGCACAGTGAAATAATGATACCTCGAGGTTTTTCGATGGTTGCCGCATATAAAGCGTTACTTGGAAGGCACGCAGTCACTGTATGTCTGATTGCTGCAGCGGGCTGGGCCGCATGGTTTTGTGCCGGGGGACTGGCTGAGCAATTCATTGAACGGAAGTTGAATAACGTTTACGCCGATCTGCGCGCTGCTCAAGTGGAGCCCAATGCGCAGATCGACAAAGCACTGGAAAACCTCGGCGATCTTGATCGTTCGGGTCAGGAATGCTCCGTCGATCAATATTCACAACTGGCTAACCTGGTCAAGAACCTGCGATTTGTCGATCAAGCGGCAATCCGTTTGCCCAACGGCAAGATCTGCTCCTCCTACGGACAAGAACTCCCTTCAGTACTGGCAGGCAATGAGAAGCGCAAGTTCTCAATTGGAAGACGCACTTATTGGGTAGGTTCCGGCCACACAGCTTCTGCGGACACCGACTTCATCATTGTGTCGGAACAGTCAACCTACGTCTGGGCAAACAAGAAGATCCTGCTCGACAATTTGAAGTTTCCAGAGGACCTGCAACTGGACCTCATCGGCCCCGGCGGCGCTGTGCCCATTGCTTCCACGGGCCCTCAGCCGCTGAAGATGCAGAAGCCGTTCCACCTGGACGAACTGGTTACCTCGCCAGACAAGGTCCTGATCGCCTTTGCGGGCAACCGAAATGAACTGATCGCCGTCATTTCTCTTCCGTTGAGTTACCTGACAAGTCTCAAATTCAAATTATTCATTGGCCTTGTGTGCGTGTTCGCAGCGCTGCTCTTGCTCGCAAGGTGTGCCCAACGGTATTACACCTCTATCGCCGTACGACTTCGCAATGCCATAAAAACCAACACGCTGGGTGTTCACTACCAGCCTATCGTTAACTTGACGACGGGCTATCTGGTGGGCGCCGAAGCACTTTCTCACTGGAGCGACAACGGCACCCACGTGCCTGCGGATGTTTTCATTCCAGTGGCGGAGAAGTCTGACTTGATCCGCAAACTGACGCGCTCGGTGATTCGACAAGTGGCGGAGGATTACAGCACCTGCCTTTGGGCGTGCAAGGACTTCTACATTTCGGTCAATCTATGCGCCCGGGATATTCAGGACCCGAGCTTCCCAGACTATGTGGCCAGCGTGCTGGCAACCTACAACATGCCTGTGTCCGCCATGGCCTTTGAAATCACCGAAAGGACCCTGCTCGATCAGAAGCCTGCCGCCCGGCAATTGCAACGGCTTCGTGCGTGTGGACATCGCATTGCCGTGGACGACTTCGGTATCGGCTATTCCAACCTCTCGCTTCTTGATTCGGTGCCTTTCGACATTCTGAAAATAGATCGCTCATTGATCGCAGACGACAAGATCGCTGCCGAGGATGCCTTGTGGCGACACATTGCCCGGTTGGCCAAGTCGCTGAGACTCAAGGTCGTGGCCGAAGGTGTCGAGACTCAGGAGCAACTGCCGCATCTGGTTTCGGAGGGGGTTCTATTGGCGCAAGGCTGGTTGTTCTGCAAAGCGCTGCCTGTTCAAGCGTTGGCAAGACGCTACTTTCAATGCCCGGCAAACATCCCGCCTTACGACGCAAAAATATCAATCAATGACTTCTATTAACCCCTCACGGCCCCTCAAATGCTCGCCGAACCCTAACACCTGACAAACCTGTACAAGGACTCCACCACACATGCGACTTCGAAACCTTGGCTTCGCTTCACTGCTATCGTTGTTGTCTTTTCAGGCGCTCGCTGATGACAAAGGTTTATATCTTGGAGCTGGCGTAAGCAGCATTCAGACCGACGAATCCAGACTGGACGACGACGACACCAGCTACAAGGTTTATGCCGGGTATCGCGTCAATAGTTACCTGGCCTTCGAGGGGGCCTACGTCGATCTCGGTCAATTCAAGGACAAGAATGTCGATTTCGAAGGCAAATCGGCTCAGGCTGCCGCCCATCTCGGCTTTCCGCTGGGCGATCGGATGCGGGTATTCGGCAGTGTCGGTGCTCACGCCTGGGACGCCGACGGCAATGCCACCGACGACGATACCGGGGTTGATCTGACCTACGGTGTCGGCCTGGAGGTCGATGTCTTTCGCAACATCGGCCTGCGTGCTGAATACGAAGTTCTGGAGGTCGGAGAGATCGACCTGAACCAGACGACCGCATCCGCCTATATTCTTTTTTAACACCACTACAACCGAGCGGCCTCCCCCGGTCGCTCATCGTGCTCTGTGCGACCCTCGTCCCTCGCCCTGCCTGCCCCCGCGATTACTTCGCACATTAAGTCCGACTGCTAACGTATTGAGAGTCTTGTAACTACAACGTGTAAAGAAACAGCGACACACTCAAATTCTGGCACATTTCAAATTGCCATCAAACAGCAACGCCCCTTGAATGAACGAAGCATTATTGGGCTCTGCGCATTCCAACCATAAGTTGTGCACCAAAAGCGCGCCAAATGTACGCGAAAATGGCATATAGCACGTGCAGAATAGAATGATTAACAAATACACCGGCACCACCTCAGCTCAATAGTGCACTAGCTCCGAGAGACTATCGCCATCACAGAAAGTTTAATTTTTCCGATAGAACACTATTTTTCAACAAAAACAATCTATTACGAGCAATACATCACACAAGTAGATAAAAGGTATGCCTTTTGACTTCTTATGTTTGACAGACCGCTTAGAGTGGCCGATAACTATATAACTCAGGCGGATATTCCAAGAGTGCAGCAGCATCTGATATCCTGGGCAACACGTGAAACACCGTTGTTTATCGGGCGCCAAGTGCGAACCGTGCGGTAGCTTTAACCCTGATAAAGTTGTAGCGCTTTCATTACATATACAAATATCCATATACACTGCCGAACTGCTTCACACTTGAAACACATATAAGATCATTTCTGAAACACATATAAGCTCATTCCTGAAACACCTGCAACTGCCAATAATAAACATGACGCTTCTGGGATCATTTTTTTAAGGTCTCGTTGGCCTACTACCTACTAGCGAGCACGACGGTGTCTCCCCCCGACTAATCAGGCCCGCCGTGCTTAAAAACAAGCTATGTACGGAGCTCTCCAGAATGCTGACCGATACCCCCAATGGCGCTCATTGGTATCTACTGCAATGCAAACCCCGACAGGACGAAAGGGCTCAGCTCAACCTGCAGCAACAAGACTACATCACGTATCGCCCTCTACACGTGAGCGAACGCCTGATTCGCGGCAAGCGGCACCGGGTGCTGGAGTCCCTGTTTCCAGGGTATCTCTTCGTCCAGCTGAGTTGCAGTGACCACTGGGCGCCCATACGCTCTACCCGCGGCGTGAGCCGTATCGTTGAATTCAACCATGTCCCCGCAGAAGTGGCCGACGAGGTCATCGAGCACTTGCGTTTGCGCAGTATTCAATCGCTGGATAAATTGCATGACTGCAAGGCAATCGAGCCCGGGGAAATGCTGCAAATCGTCCACGGCCCGCTGGCGCCGCTCGAAGGTGTGTTTATGTCAATGCTGGGGGCTGAACGGGTCATGCTCCTGCTACAGTTCTTGAACCGGCAGCAGCAAGTCTGCGTCCCGCTCAGTGATCTGGAGCGACAACGTTCGTAACGACACAAGCAAAAACAGCCGGGCTTATTCACTTCTAGGGAATAACGATATGCCCCTCAAGCCGCACCGCCCTTTTGCATTGCTCGTGGTCTCCCTGTATCCCGGCATTGCCTGGAGTATTGACCCGCAATCCATTGATATTTACGGATTCCAGTTCATTCCCACTTTCGGCTTGTCGGAAAGTTACGACGACAACATTCGAGAGGTCGAGCATAACGTCCAGTCCTCTATGGTGACCAGGATTGCACCTTCCTTCGAGCTCAAGGCTGAAGACCGCAACAGCGCCACCCGGCTTACCTGGCAACCGACCCGCAACATCTATCATTCGCAGTCCGATGCATCGAGCACCGGGCAGCGCCTGCGGGCCGACAGCATCATGGAGTTCACCGACCGCCACCGCCTGAAACTCGACGCCGAATACCATAAGTTCGAGCGAACGACTTCAACCGCGGTCGAAGGTATCAACGACAAACTCAACGACAAGCGCGTGGGGGGCGTCTACACCTACGGTGCCAAAACCGCCGACAACCAGATAGACATCGGCGCCAATTACGCGCAACGGCGCTACGACAATAGCGACGGCATAAATGACGACAAAGAACGCAACACCACCGGCCTCACCACGACCTGGTACCACCGGATCGGCAGCAATACCCGCGGCTTGATTGAATACGATCACACTCGCTTCGATTACCTGCAGTCCAACAGTCCGCGCAGTAGTAAATCCGATGCCGTACTGACCGGTGCCCAATGGGACTTTACCGCGCGCACCTCCGGCAAGGTTCGGGTCGGGTATGAGCGCAAGAACTTCGATGAAAGCACTTCCAGCGATCTGAGTAATCCGACCTGGCAAATTGACCTTCAATGGAAACCCCGCACCTATTCGACCTTCACCTTCCTGGCCCGCCAGGCACTGGCTGAAGGTGACGATGGTTCAGACGCCGTCAAGGCGACCTTCACCCAGATCGGCTGGCGCCATGGCTGGACCGAACGGATCACCACCGTCGCGCAGGCCGGTTATGGGCATTACGTCTACGAAGGTGAAAACCGCACCGACAAGCTTCAAGACTACAACCTTGCGGTGATCTACCAGATGCGTCGCTGGCTGGACATCGATCTGAGTTATCGATTGCGCGATAACAACTCCGATGCCGACAACGAAAGCTTCTTGCGCAATGTGTTTCAGCTCGGTTTCAACGTCAGCCTGTAAGAGGACATGTATATGAACCGGCGCCTGTTTGGTTTGTTGATATGGCTGTTGCTCGCTCCCGCTACCCAGGCAGCAGATCCCTCCACCGAATACAAACTGGCCGCTGGTGATGTGTTGCGCATCACCGTGTTCGGGGAGCCGGGATTGAGCATCAAGAAAGTCCGACTCAACGATGCCGGGACGTTTTCCTACCCGTTCCTGGGCGAAATCGTCGCCAAGGGGCTGACCCCGAACCAGGTCGAGAGAAAGATCGTCGACGGGCTCAAGCAAGGCTACCTGATCGACCCGAAAGTCAGCATCAGCCAAATCGAATACCGGCCCTTCTACATCAACGGCGAGGTGAAAAAGCCTGGCAGCTACGCCTTCGTGCCGGGCCTGACCCTGGAAAAAGCTATTGCCTTGGGTGGCGGCCTGACCGAACGCGCTTCGATGAAACGCGTGACCATCCTGCGTGGCGACGGCGGCCCGGCGCTTGAAGACAACATTTCCAAGACCACCGTAATTTCCCCCGGTGACACCATTTCCATTGCACAAGGCTTTTTCTAATCATGGACAATAGCCCTAGCACCTACGTCGAACGTCCGCTCCAGGCGCATCTGCGCCCGCAGCACAGCGAAGAGTCGGACACCCTTGATCTGCTCGAACTGTGGAGGGTCCTCTGGCTCGCCAAATGGAACATCGCCTGGTTTGTGGTGCTTTGTTGCGCCCTTGCGGTGGCGGCATTGTCCTTCATCACGCCACAGTACCTGGGCAGCACCACGATGTTGATCAAGGAAAAAACGCCGCCAGTGCTGACCTTCCAGCAAGTCTCCGACTCTGGCGCGTCGTCCACCGCAGACTATCTGCAGACCCAGCAGGCGCTCCTGCAATCTCGGGACCTGGCGGAACGGGTGGTGAGGAAACTCGGGCTCACCACCAACCCGATCACCGATCCGCGCCAGCATACGCAAACCTGGTTCAAACCTCGTCAATGGTTAAACGATCTCAATGCCGGCCAATGGCTGCCCTGGCTGGCTTTTTTGCCCCCGGAGAAACCCGCGCCCACTGAAGCGGACGTGTTCAATGAAGTCACGCAAAACCTCATGCTGCAGACCACCGTCAAGTTTGTCGGCAAGAGCCAACTGATCGAAATTGCCGTCGAGTTACCCGACCCTGATCTCGCGGCGGCAGCAGCCAACGCGCTGGCCCAGAGCTACATCGACAGCCAGCTCGACACCAGCCTGAAGTCCTCGCAAAACACCACCAGCTGGATGAACACCCGCCTGGTGGAGTTGCGCAACAACCTGCGCGCCGCCGAGGACAAGCTGCAAGGCTATCGGGAAGAGCAAGGGTTGGTGGATGTCGACGGCGTGGCAACGATCAGTGCCAACGAACTGCAAATGACCGGCAATCGCATGATCGACGCCCGGCGCAATCGGGCGGAAGCCGAAAGCCAGTACCGTCAGGCCCAGTCATTGACCAACGGCGACATGAGCCGGCTGTCCAGTGTACCGGCGGTGTTGAGCAACCCGTTGATCCAGCAATTTCAGGCGGAGGTGGCCAAGGCGCAAGCCAAGGTCGAGCAGCTGTCCGGACGCTATGGTTCGAAACACCCGGCGCTGATCTCCGCTCAATCGGAATTGCATACAGCGCAAACCAGCTTGCGCCTGCAAGTACAGCAAGTGGTGGCTGGCATCGAGCGCCAATATCAATTGGCGGTGGCCAGCGAAGGTGCCCTGCAGAAATCCTTCAACACCAACAAGGCGCAGATCCAGAACATTTCACGTAAAGAGTTCCAGCTGCGCGAGTACCAACGGGAAGTCGACAGCTCCCGTGCGCTGTACGAAACGTTCGTCACCCGCCTGAAGGAAACCGCCGCCACCTCCGACATGGACTCTGCCAAGGCCCGCGTCGTCGATCCGGCGATCACACCGATGGAACCCAGCAAGCCGCACAAAACCTTGATTGTGGCGATTGTCGCGGTGGTCGCATCGATCATCGGCGTCGCGCTGGCCTTCCTGTTCGATACTTTGAGCAATACCTTCAGGACTGAGGACCGCATCGAAAGCATTCTCAATGTGCCATTGCTCAGCGTGGTTCCGCTGGTCATGAAGAAAAGTCGCCGGCAACTGGCGCGTCTGTTCGAAGACAACGACAACCCGCGATTCTCCGAGACAATCCGCAATCTGCGGACCTGGCTGATGCTGCAGAGCACAGAAGAACCTTCGCAGGTGGTGCTGATTACCTCGACCGCACCGGGCGAGGGAAAAAGCACCATCGCCAATAACCTCGCCTCCTCGCTGGCACCACTGGAACGGGTGCTGTTGATCGATGCCGATTTGCGCCAGCCGACGTTGTCGTTGAACTTCGACTTTCCGCCGGACAGCCCGGGGTTCGCCGATGTGATCGCCGGCACCGCACTCCTTGAAGACTGCATCTGCACCGTGGGCAATCTCGACATGCTGCCGGCCGGGAGTGTCTCGCGGCCCTCGATGGACATGTTCAACACCCCTCGCCTGCCTTCGCCAAACAATCCGCTCGACTCGCTGCGCCAACCACCGGCGCAGGACCTGCTCAGTTCGCCGCGGGTGGCGCGCATGCTCGAAGTGCTCAAATTGCGCTACCGGCACATCATCATCGATTCACCACCCGCCGAGATGGTCAGTGATGCGCTGTTGCTGGCCCAGCATTGCAATGCGGTGATCTATGTGGTGAAAGCCGACAGCACACCGGTCGAGCAGGTGCAAAAAAGCCTGGCGATGCTGCAGCAGAGCCATGCGCCGGTGTTTGGGGTGGTGCTCAACCAGGTCGACCTGCGCAAGGCGCGCAAGTACGGCCACAACCACTTAAAATCCCTCTACGACTATGACTTCGCCCCCCGGTAACAACGTGCAGCGGCCTTAGCTGCATTACCTCACCACCAGCATTACCTCACTACCAGCGCGCGTATCAAAGCCGTGACGTTCACAAACGGCTTCGAATGACTACCCATGCCTGGAGATTGAGCCGATGACTTCGCTATATACCGCTCAAATGGCACATCGCCGTGGCGTGACCTTCTGGTGCCAATGGTTGAGTGCGATCACTCTGGTCAACCTGTTGCTGATACTGCTGGTACAGATGCGCATCGGCACCCTGACCCCCGAGTACCGCGTCCTGATCATTCTGACTGTCCTCGGTTCGGTGCCGATCTACAGCCTCATGCAGGTCTACCACAAGCGTCATGGCCTGTTGGTCGGGCTCAGTCGGTTGTTGGCCGGCTGGCTGATCCTGCTGGCGGTGCTGATCAGCATTGCCTTCCTCACCCAGACCAGCGCCCTGTTTTCGCGACAGGTGATCATCGTCTGGGCCTTCGCCGGGTTCCTCGTCCAGGCAGCCAGTTTCCTGCCCTTGCACTACTTTGCCCGGCTGTATTCGCGGATGATCTTCAACGAACGTCGCTCGGTGATCATTGGCACCTGTCCGACCGCCCATGAGCTGGCCAAGAAACTGAGCAGACCCAATCGCGCGCTACTGTTGGGGTTCATCGCCGCGAAAGACCATCATGGCCCTGCCCCCAGCATTCTGCCGCTGCTGGGTCACGTCGAAGACATACGGGAACTCATCACGCGCATGGAAGTGCGCCGGGTCTACATCGTGTTGCCGATGGCGGAGGCCGCGACCATCGAAGCGCTGTACATCGACTTGCTGGACATGAACGTCGACGTGGTCTGGATTCCCGATTTCGGCAGCATGGTGCTGCTCAACCACTCGATCTCGGAAATCGAGCGGATGCCCGCCATCTACCTCAACGAAAGCCTGATCAACTCCCACCCCGGCAGCCTGTTTTGCAAAGACCTGTTCGAGCGCAGCCTGTCCGCCGTGGCCCTGATGCTGCTCAGCCCGTTACTGCTGAGTGTGGCACTGGCGGTCAAGCTGACATCGCCGGGCCCGGTGTTGTTCAAGCAGAACCGCCACGGCTGCGACGGCCAGGTGTTCAAGGTGTGGAAGTTCCGTTCGATGCGCGTTCACGATGAGGGCGAGGTCCGCCAGGCCACCCGGGACGATGACCGCGTCACACCGTTGGGGCGCTTTCTGCGCCGCAGCTCCATCGATGAACTGCCGCAACTGTTCAACGTGCTGTTCGGGCAAATGGCCCTGGTCGGCCCGCGTCCGCATGCGGTCACCCACAACATCTATTACACCGGCAAAGTCCGCGCCTACATGGCCCGCCACCGCCTCAAGCCAGGCATCACGGGGCTGGCGCAGATCACCGGCCATCGGGGCGAAACCGAAACCCTGGAGAAGATGCAGCTGCGGGTTGCCCAGGACCTCAACTACATCAACCAGTGGTCGCTGTGGCTGGACATCAAGATTCTGCTCAAGACGCCCTTCACCTTGTTCTCGAAAAACATCTACTGACCTCGTGCCCGATCCTGGATCGGCCCCACGAAAACTGAGGTTTTCCCATGAATATGAGTGTATTTGGCATTGGCTATGCAGGGCTTGTAAAAGGCGCCGCGACGGCCGAGGTCGGTCACACCGTGATGTGCGTGGACGTCGACGCCGTTGACGGACGCAACCTGTACAACCCGCAGCGCCTGAGCAAACGCGGCTTCACCTATGTGTCGGTGGGCCGCCCGCCTCGACCGCTGGTGGCACCGGGAGACGGGCCATGATCCGGCTGGATTTGATCGGCCAGTATTCGCCGGCCCTGCTCGAGGCCAACAAAGCGTTTTCCTTTATCAACTTCGCGTCGATCGGCAGTTTTTTCCAGCACCCGCCTGATGCCATCGCCTACTTTTGCGACGGCATGCTGATGTCGAGTTTCATGTCGCAAGTCACCGGGCGATCCATCGCGCGGGTCAGTTTCGACTTCACCTCGATTGCCGGACCGGTGTTCAGCGACGCAGAACAACAGGGCAAGCGGGTGTACATCGTCGGCGCCACGCAATCCGAGCTGGAGCGGTTCATCCGCAAACTGCAGACACGCTACCCACGGCTGCCGATTGCCGGTTATCACCACGGTTACTTCGATGCGCCTCAGGCGGCGGCCATCCAGGCGGACATTCGCCTGGGTCGGGCCAACATCCTGATCGTGGGCCTGGGCGCCGGGTTGCAAGAGCGCTTCGTGCTAAGCGCACTGAATGCCGGCTTCACCGGTGTGGCGTTTACCTGCGGCGGTTTCATTCGTCAGGAAGCGATGACCAACGGTGTCTATTACCCCGAAGCAATCAATCGCCTGCACTTGCGGGCGTTCTATCGCATGTACCGCGAGCCGCACACGATCAGGCGTTACCTGGTCGACTACCCCGGCAACTTTCTGCAACTGGCGGCGATGATTCTGTCCCACAAAGTCGCGATCAACATCACTACGCCCTGAGCGCCGGAGAATGGCCGTGCACATTATGTTCACTCTCAAGGATTTCAAGCTCGGCGGTGGCATCGAGTGCGTCCAGCAACGCCTGGCCGGGCAGTTTCTCAAGGATGGGCAGCGTGTGAGCTTTTTCGTCATGAACGGCGAAACACCGGATGTAGCAGGGGCGCGAATCCTCGACGGCGGCGGTAACGGTCTCCTGGGCCTGATCAAGTCTATTGTGCTGCTGCGCCGGATCATTCGCCGTGAAAGCGTGACTCACCTGATCAGCGCCAAGGAACAAGCCAACCTGTGTACCTGGGTGGCCACCCTCGGCAGCCGTTGCCAGGTCATCTACACCCGGCACACGGCCCTGGATTGCACGGAACAGAAAACCGGTGTCCACAGCCTGCGCCTGCTCTATGCCCTGTACCTTTGCGGCAGCGGCAAGGTGGTGGCCGTGTCCCATGACCTGCAACAGACCATTGCCCGTCTGATGCCCTGGGGGCGTGAACGCATCCGCTATTGCCCCAACGCGGTGGTCACCGAACAACTGCACAACGCCTCCCGGGCGCCACTGCCCAACGGCTTGCCCCACGAATACTGGATCGGCGTGGGCCGGCTGGTCGAGGTCAAGGGCTTTCATTTGATGCTCCAGGCCTATGCCCTGGTGATCCACAACCCGGACGTACCCGACCTGGTGATTGCCGGTGACGGCCCGTTGCGCGAAGAACTGATCGCTCAGGCGCGGAAACTGGGCATTGCCAACCGGGTGCACTTTACCGGCCACGTGAACAACCCCTACCCGCTGATCCGCCATGCACGCCTGTTGATCCTCAGTTCTTTTTTTGAAGGCCAGCCCACCGTGTTGATCGAGGCACTGGCGCTCGGTACTCCCGTGCTCGCCAGCGACTGTCCCACCGGCCCTCGAGAGCTGCTCGACAACGGGCGCCTTGGCCAACTGGTGAGAGTCAACGATGTGCCCGACCTGGCGCAAGCGCTGCAGCAAAGCCTGTGTTTCAAGGCACACAGCGCAAGATCAATGGCCAAAACCGTGCGCCCCTACACCAGCGAGCACGCCGCACGGGCTTACTACGAGGTGTGGGATCGATGAAACGGTTGCTGATCATCCTGCACGACCTCAGCGCAGGCGGGACCGAAAAAATGATGGCACGCCTGGCCGGTGCGCTGGTTGACGCCGGCAATGACGTGACGTTGCTGATGCTCACCGGCGGCGGTGTCAACGTGGCGCTGGTCGATCCTCGGGTCAAACAGGTGGAATTGCACAGTGCCCGCAGTGCCAGCGCGGTGCCGGCGCTGGCCAGTTTTCTGCGCCAGAACCGCTTCGACGCACAACTGGCCGCCCTTACCCACGTCAACGTGGTGGCCATTGCCGCCGCTACGCTGTCGGGGACACTGGCACAATTGCATGTCAGCGAGCGCAATGCGTTTTCCCGGGATAAACACGTCAATCCTTCATTGCGTGTACGCCTGGCTTACTGGTTGGCGCCGTTGCTGTACCGGCTGATTCCCAACCCGGTGATCTGCGTCTCGCGCGGCGTGGCCGAGGACCTCGTCGAGACCACTGTCGCCCGCGCGCAGGACGTCACCATTGCCGACAATCCGGTACTGGATAATGACTTTCGCGACAAGCCACCGGGCAGTCCGACGCATCGCTGGCTTCAGGAAAAAACCACCCCGGTGATTGTCGCCGTGGGTCGCCTGGCACCGCAGAAGGGCTTTGACACCCTGGTCGAGGCGTTCGCCCGATTACCGTATCGCAACGCCCGGCTGATCATTTTCGGTGAGGGCGGGCTCAGGGCCGAGCTGCTTGAACTGGCCACCCGACTCGGCGTGGCGGACCGCTTCGATCTGCCGGGCTATGCCGATCGACCCATGGCACAAGTCGCCGCCGCCGATTGTTTTGTCCTGTCGTCACGCTTCGAGGGCAGCCCCAACGTCCTGGTCGAAGCGCTGTCGACCGGCACACCGGTGGTCTCGACTCGCTGCCATTACGGCCCGCAGGACATTCTCGAAGATGGCGTGGTGGCTCCGCTGGTGAACGTTGATGACCCCCAAGCACTGGCCCAGGCCATCGGTATTGAATTGACCCGGCCCAGGGACCGGCATCGCCAGGTCCGCATCGATGCCGCCGCCCGTTTCATGAGCGGCCGCGCCGTACAGACTTACCTCGCTGCACTGCTTGGGAGCCAGTCGTCATGAACAAACTGGAAATCAGGTATTCCACGCTGCGCGATGCCTTCACGCTGTTTGGCCTGTTGTTTTATTTCCAGGTGACGTCGTTCTTTCTCGGCCTGGGCAATGTGGCGACCCTGGACGGTGTCGGAAAAGACCTCGAAGGCAACGTGCTCAATCAGGTGTGCGGCCTGATCACCTTGCTGGTGCCGTTGTTCCTGTTCGTGCGCCACAAGGTGTTCCTGAGCAAGAGCTTTTACCGCGGCAACTTCTTTTTGCTGGTGTTCCTGGTCTGCGTGGCGGCATCGATCAGTTGGTCCGACGATCCGATACTGAGCTTCAAGCGTTATATCGCGATGATCAGTGTGGTGTGCTTCGCAGGGTTCATTGCCTATAACTACAGCATCGAAAGAATCGCCCTCATGCTCGGCTGCGTCATCGGTGCCGTGGCGTTGATGGGGCTGATCTTTGCCGTGATCAACCCCGATATCGCGTTCATTACCGGCGGTATTCGCGACGGCGCCTTCAAAGGGATCTTTGCCGAGAAAAACGCCGGCGCCCGGCTCAATGCCATCGGCATCCTGTTGCTGCTGCCGGCGATCAGGCAACGCAACCTGCTGGCCATCCTGTGTGCACTGTTCTCGCTGATTGCCATCGGGCTGGCCCAGTCCGCCACCGCCATTGCCCTGATCGTGGCTGGCGCGGCGAGCTACGGGTATTTCCTCACGCTGGTGCGGTTGCGTGTCAACCGTTCGATGATGGCGTTCTTCGGCGCCACACTGGTTTATGCCCTGATCTGCTTGTTTTTGTACGGCAATTACACGTTGATGCTGAACCTGCTCGGGCGGGACTCGTCACTCACCGACCGCACGCTGATCTGGGAACTGCTCACGCCGCTCATCGACGACAGGTTCCTGAAGGGCTACGGCTATGGCGCGTTCTGGACCAGCAACGATGCCGAGGTCTTTATCAAGCGCTGGGGCTACATCGGCAATGCCCACAGCGGCTACCTGGAAACCCTGCTCAACGGCGGCGTGATTCAACTCGCGGCGCTGATGCTGCTGTTTGCCGAAGCCTTGATCAAACAGTACCGGGCGATCACCTCCGCGCAGTCGGCTCAGGTGCGCGCCTGTGCCCTGGTGATCATCGGACTGTTCATCGTCTCCAACTACGTGGCGTACGTGATTCCCAACTACCGCAGCGCCGAGTTCCTGGTGTTCTGCACCCTGGCCCTTTCGTTTCGGCACCATCACGCGACTCGTCCGCACCTGTCACCGACAACAGGCCGGGCCTACTACCGTGGGCCGGCGAAGATGTATCCCAAGGAGAAAACCTCGTGCTAGAGCCAAGCCCCTCTTCGGTGCATTCAGTGTGCGTCGTGATCCCGATGTACAACGGTGCCGACAGTATCGAACAGACGCTGGGCTCGTTGACCGACCAGACTCGACTGCCCGATCACGTCATTGTCATCGACGATGGGTCGAGTGATGACGGACCGCAACGGGTCAAGGATTTCGCCGCGCCGTTTCGCCTGACGTTGTTGCATCAGGCCAATGAAGGCCCGGCCAGCGCCCGCAACCATGGCTTGCGGCACACGGAAGAAAGCCTGGTGGCGTTTCTCGATGCCGATGACCAATGGCATCCGCAAAAGCTCGAAAAGCAACTGGCGCTGTATGACGACCTGCTTCGTCAGGGACGGCCCGTGGGGCTGATTGATTGCAACGTGCTGATTGAATACAGCGACGGCACCCGGTTTGTGGAAGATCGCTACAAGAGCGGCATGCACTTCCATGATTTCATCCGCTGCAACATCGTCAATGGCGTCTCCACCGTGCTGATCCGCCGCGATGTGCTCACACAACTCGGCGGCTTCGAAGCCAGCCTGCGCTATTCCGAGGACCGCATGATGTGGGCCCGGATCGCCGAACACTGGGAAATCCACACGGTGCCGCAAACCCTGGCGCGGCGGACGGTCAACGGCGGCAACATCACCGCCCAACCGAAAAAGTACTTCTCGCACAAACTCAGGTTCATCGAGCTGTTCCTCGCCCGTTATGGTGCGCAGTTGAGCCAGCAACAACGGATCGATTTCGAGCTGGGCAACCTCGCGGATTTCCTCTGTGCCTTTTCCCGCTTCGGTGAACATGCCGAGGTGATCAACGTGTACCGGCGCATGCTGGCGTGTTCCTGGCAGGCACTGATTTTCGCCCGGGGTAAACCGACCTTGCGTTACCTCTATGCCCGCGCCAGAACCCTGGGCCGGACCGCCGAGTCAACCACCGCTCATTGAACCGGTGCCCGCCATGGCCAACCAGCGTCTGGTTACCCTGATCTGGATCTTCACCGAGAAATTCGGCCTGATTTTCCTGTCGATGATCACCTTTGTCGTCTACGCGAGGCTGCTCACGCCCACGGAGCTGGGCGTGGGCACGGTGATCATCGCGATTGTCGAAATGGTCGGACTGCTTTATTCGTCGGTACTGGAAGACCCGCTGGTACGGGCCGAGCGCCTGGAAGACAAGCACATCAGCACGGCGTTCTGGTTTGCCGTGCTGATCAGCCTCGTGTCCATCGGCGTCATCTCCCTGGCGGCCATGTTGTACACGCCCTCGCCGGCACTGCAATGGATGATGGCGGTGGCCTCGGTAAAGATTCTGTTCACCATGATAGCGCGTGTGTATGTCGTGGAAATGCGCCGCACCAGCAACTTCAAGAGGCTGGCGTCGCGTACGTTGCTGGGGAAAATCGTCGGCGGCGTCGGCGGGATTGTCGTGGCGCTCTGGGGGTTCGGCCCGTGGGCGGTGATCGCCCAGGCGCTGATCATGGAGTTTGTCTGCGTCGTGGTGCTGATGAACGGGGACCGGCGGCGCATCGCTTTGTACATTGACGGGCCTTTCCTGCGGGAACTGCTCAAGACCGGAACCCCGGTGGCGATCAATGCGCTGAGCGCACAAACCCTGCAACGTGGCGTCAACGTGGTGCTGGGCATGACCGCCGGGGCCCATGCGGTGGGCATGTTCAACCTGGCCATGCGCATCATCGATCTGCCGCGCTCGGCGATCTACAACGGACTGATGAGCTATGCCTTGCCGGTGTTCGCCCGGCGCAGCAGCGACCCGCCGCGACTGATCGGGATCATCAGCGACTCGACGGTGATCAGCGGTTTTCTGCTCACGCCGTTTTTCCTGGGGATTGCGCTGACGGCCGAGGATATCGTCCTGTTGATCTTCGGCGCCAAATGGGCCGACGCCATTCCCATGCTGCAAGTGCTGGCGATCACCGCAGCCATCGGCAACCTTGCCATGTACGCCACCACGGCGCTGGTGGCGGTCAACCACACCCGCGTCACCCTCAAGGCCGAGGTGAGCACCGCCCTGCTCGCCCTCGGGCTGGTTTATATGCTGGGCCCGACCTGCGGCGGCATGGGCGCTGCACTGGCCTTGCTGGTGCGCATGCTGCTCATCACGCCGTTGCAAATTCGCGGACTGAACACCGCCATCGGTTACGGCTGGGGCGTGTTCATCGAGTCCGGTTACCGCAGCGTGATCGCCTCGCTGGTCATGGCGGTTGTGGTGCTGACCGCTTCTGCGCACCTGGCCTTGCAAGGCGTCTTGCACCTGGCCTGCAACATCGCCATCGGTGCCCTGACCTATGCGCTGGCCTATAGCGTGTTGCACCCGCGCTGGCCGCAGGAATTCAAGTTGGTTTTCACCGCTCGCTGACCCTGACTTCTTGAAACAGGAACGCCCAAAATGCCTAAAACCACGCTGATCACGGGCGGGGCCGGCTACATAGGCTCCCACACCGCGTTGACCCTCATCGACGCCGGCCAACATGTGCTGGTGCTGGATAACCTGTGCAACAGTTGCCACGAGTCCATCGAGCGCCTGGAACACCTGGCCCATGCCCGGGTCCGCTTCATTGAAGGCGACATCCGCGATACGGCCTTGCTCGAAAGCCTCTTCAGCCAATACGAAATTGACGCGGTGGTGCATTTTGCCGGCCTCAAGTCCGTGGCCAACAGCGTGTGTCATCCCCTGGAGTATTACGCCAACAACGTAGTGGGCACCCTTAACCTGTGTGAGGTCATGGCGCGCTTCAATGTGTTCAAACTGGTGTTCAGTTCCTCGGCGACGGTCTACGGCGAACCGGCGCACACGCCCATCGTCGAGGCTTCGGGCACCGGCATTCCGGCCAGCCCTTATGGGCGCTCAAAGCTCATGGTCGAGCAGTTGCTCACTGACCTTGCCCTCTCCGAACCGCGCTGGAGCATCGCCCTGTTGCGCTACTTCAACCCGATTGGCGCCCACCAAAGCGGCCTGATCGGCGAAGACCCCAACGGTCGGCCGAATAACCTGTTGCCCTGCCTGACCCAAGTGGCGATTGGCCGAATCCCCGAGCTGACGGTGTTTGGCAATGACTACCCCACCGTCGACGGCACCTGCGTGCGGGACTACATCCACGTGGTCGACCTCGCCGAAGGGCATCTCAAGGCATTGCAGGTGCTGCACGGTGCTGGCGGCATTCACATCTGGAACCTCGGCACCGGGATCGGCTATAGCGTGCTGCAGATGATCCACAGTTTCGAAGACGTCACCGGCGTCAGCATTCCGTTCCAGATCGCCCCGCGCCGGGCCGGCGATATTGCGCAGTGCTGGGCCGATGCCAGCAAGGCCCGGCACGAACTGGGCTGGTGCGCCCGGCGTGACCTCGCGCAGATGATCCAGGACAGCTGGCGTTGGCAATCGAGCAATCCCTACGGCTACCGCCCCGCTGTCGAGTTGTCGGCCGCCTTTGCCAAGTGACCGGCGCGTCACTCCTCCGCGCTCTTTCAGGGGGCTCACATGCTCAGGGAATGCTGGCTGGTTTTGCTGCTGGCCGCGATGGCCTGTTGTGCCCAGGCGACGCCCGCGCGTCCGGTGACCGATGGCCTGGTCCTGTGGCTGGACGGCGCCGATCAGTCAACGATGTCCCTCGACCGGCAAAACCGGGTCCTGCGCTGGCACGACAAGTCGGGCAAGTCCAACCATGCGAGCGTCGACAACCCGAACGCCACGTCACTGCCGCTGCGCGTCGACAACGCGCTCAACGGCAACGCCGTGGTGCGTTTCAGTGGCGTTTCGGCATTCGTCGGCAAACAAATTCGTGTGGCAAAGGGCCCGGCCACGGTGTTTCTGGTGTCCCGCCGGCTGCCCGAACAGGCCGGCGGCGACACCTGGCAGCGCCAGTTCAGCTCGCGCCCGCGGCTTGCCGATAACGACAACGTGACGCCGAACTTTGCACTCAGCGTTGAAAAGAGCACAGCCTTCGCGCCAACCCTGGATTTTCTGGAACTCCATGATGTGCCCATCGGCCCCTATGCCGTGGCGCGCAACGTGGTGGGTACCACCGAAGTCTTGCGTGGCGACATCGCTGAAGTGCTGGTTTACGACCGCCCGCTGATCACCCAGAAAGAGCGCCGGGAGGTGTTCGAATACCTGGCGAACAAATGGGCGGTGACCATCCCCGGCCAAGCGAATGTCTGGACCCGGGCGGGCCCACTGGGCCCCGTGCCTCAGCAAACCCATGCCAGCCTGCCGCTGTCGGATCAGGCCAATGCCGGGCGTTGGGTGCTGGACGCGCAACTGTCCGACGACTTCAACGGCAACACCCTTGACCGTGATCGCTGGCACGTCAACAACGCCACGGGCAGCGACTCGCTGGGGCGCAAACCGGCCCTGTTCATGCCGGAAAATGCCAGCGTCGACAACGGCAATCTCGAAATCGTGTTCCGCAAGCAAACCTTGCCGCAGAAGTACACGAAACTGGGCTTCAAGGATTACAGCTCGGCGATGGTGCATACCAATGAGCGGAGGTTGTACGGTTACTACGAGGCCCGGGCCAAACCGATGAATTCCGCCGGTTCCAGCGCATTCTGGCTGGCCTGGACGGGGCTGCCCGAAAACGCCACCGAAATCGATATCTTCGAAATCGGCGGCAAAACCGGAAGCGGCGCTTTCGACCGACTGTACAACATGAACGCCCATGTATGGGCCACGCCGCAAAGCAGCGAACATCTGGCCAATGGCAGCACCTGGACCGCGCCCTGGCGCTTGGCCAGCACCTTTCATGTCTACGGGTTCGACTGGCAACCCGACACCCTGCGCTGGTACGTCGATGGCGTGCTGGTCAGGGAATCGAAAAACACCCACTGGCACTTCCCGATGCAAGTCGTGTTTGACAGTGAGGCCTTCTGGAAATGGTTCGGCGTCGTGGACGACGCTGACCTGCCCTCCACCTTCACAATCGATTACTTAAAGGTATGGCACCGAGGCCAGTAACCGGCGCTGATGCGTGCCTTTGCTCCCGCAGTACGCCCTTCCAGGCGGAATCAGGATTCCTTCGATTCTTGCACAGGAGCCGGGTACCACTTGTCCCTGGGCACCCACTTTTCCTGTTGCGGATCGCCCAGGTAGTGCGGCGACATGATCTGCACGCCGTACTCGTTGAATACATCCTGGATGTTGGCGTGCAGCATGCTCAGCAGCACCGCTCGCGGCCGAGGCTGGCTGGGAATGGCCTGGGCCACCAGCCGGTATTCCGGGTAGAAGTCCGACAATGCTGTCTGGAACACCTGGGCCGGCGGCACTTCGAGAATCCCCGGCGTGCGTTTTGCGGCCTCCAGCAACATCGCCTCCACCTGCCGCCACGGCGTGTCGTAGCCGATGGTCACGACGGTGTCGACCACGTAGCCAGGGCCTTGCACTACACGCGAGTAGTTCTTGGTGACGGTACCGGTGATCATCGAATTGGGCAGGGTCAGCACCTCGCCCAGGCCGGTGCGAATGCTGGTGGTAAACATGCCCAGTTCGGTAACCGTGCCTTCGTAGTCGCCAATGCGCACAAATTCGCCGGGGCGCAGGGTACGGGTGTAGGTCAGGATCAACCCCGCCGCCGCCTGGCCCACCACGCTGGTGGCGCCCAGGGAAATCATCAGGCCGATCAGCACCGACAAGCCTTTGAATGCATCGGTGCCAGCACCCGGCAGGTACGGATAGGCCATGGCCAGAGCAAACAGCCAGATCGCCAGGGACGTCAGGCGTTGGGTCGGTTGCAGGGTTTCATGGTTCAGCCAGCTGACGGTTCCCGGTGCAGCCATGCGCCGCAGTATCCGCCGCATGAACGCGGTTGCGCCGCGGGCGATAAAGAAGATCGCCAGCGCCACGCCCAGCCCGGGTATGGCACCGACGATCCCTTGCAGCAGATAGCCGCCGAGTTCCAACAGATAGTTATTCAGGCTTTCGCCCCAGGGACGGGTATAGGGAAAGCGTGACAGGACAAAGCCCAGCCACTCGTACGTAAACAGCGCGACGACGATCCAGCGCACCAGCTCCAGCAGGCGGCTGACCAAGGGATACAGGTAATTGGCGTCGACCAGCGGAACTTTTCCGACTTTCAGGGCCTGGGTGTGCCGATGCATCAGTTCGGGCAGTTTCTTCAGCACTCTGCGCCGCAAAAACATCATGCCGTACAGCAGAGCGATGTAAATGCCGGTGGCGAGCAACGCGGCGACTACGGAACGCAGGATCAATTGCAGGCTACGGGCTTCCCGGGTTTCGGCCACGACCTGGCGCAGCCTGTCAGCCGCGGCTTCCGCGGCCTGCTGTACCGAATCGTATTCGGTCTCGTCGAAGTCCTTGGGCGAAACGATAAAGGCGCGCCGGCTACCCAGCAGCACCATGTAGCTTTTCATGATCGGGTCGAGGGTGACATTGAGGTCGTCGGCCTCGTCCAGCGCCTCACTGATCACCACTTTTGCCCGTTTGACCCGCGACGCTGGGGCTTCACCGAGGAGGGTCGCGCGAAATACCATGATGCTGCGGTTGGCCACTTTCAATTCGACGGGAGCATCAACCGCTTTAGGTGCATCCTCGGCCCACAGTTGCACCGACCAAAACATCCCGAAAACAGTAACCATTACAGCGAGCAGCCTGCTCCGCATGTGTCGGATCCTTACGTCACAAAATTCAGATCGAGGGTACGTATCGCAGCGTAGTTCACCGATGAACGGTTGTCAGATTAGAGCTACAGGCAGTTTCCTTATCCGCCTGCTTCCTTGAAACAGCGAGCTCGGGGATCCTGTAGGAGCGAGCTTGCTCGCGATAAACCGGAGAGCACCGCGGGGCACCTGCCAACCAGCGTTATCGTTGACGACCATCGCGAGCAAGCTCGCTCCTACAGTGTGTTCCGTACCTGACTCAAGGGTTGACCTGATAACCCTTGCCCTGCAAACAGCTGCTGTAGGCCGACGCGGTATTCGTCTGGGTGGTTTTCGCATCCGCCCGGCGTTCCTGGCGTTGACGTGAACCACCGACCACAGCGCCGGCCGCTGCCGTCGACTTGGCGCGGTTCTGGCGATAGTCCTGCTTCGTGTCATCGTCGACGCGGTCATAAGCCTCGTCATGCTGATTGCCGCGTACCTGGGCAGCCGTTGCGCCGGCGGCAGCCCCCACAGCGGCACCCTTGACCCTCCCGCCGGAAGGCGTGGAAGCCGTCGAGGCGCTTTGGCTGGCGGCGATGCTGTTGCATTCGTTGATGTCGGCCTGGGTTTGTTGCGAACTTTGCCCTTTCATCGGCACCACCGATTGCGCCCATCCCGGGGCACTGAGAACCGACAAGGCAAGGCACAGACTGATGGGTGACAACCTTTTCATGATGACCTCCGACAGGCTTGCCACAACGGGCAAGCCTTTGGGTCGACTGGCGGCGGCAAGCGACGCCATGCGTCGCCTGCCGATCGGGTGGAGCAACTGAAAAGTGTAGTTCAATGGCTCCGCTGAGAAGGACTTCCAAACAAGCGGTGGGTGTTGTGTAGGAGTGAGCCTGCTCGCGATAGCGGCGTGTCAGACAAAATAGACGTCGACTGACACACCGCTTTCGCTGGCAAGCCAGCTCCTACAGGTCTATCGGTGATCTGGAGATTTGTGGTTATTCAGGCGGATCGAGTTGATCCAGCGCCCGGTTCACCGCCAGTTCGCCGAGCATGATCACCTGCGCAATGCCGAGCAGCGCATTGCGGCTGGTTCCTTCCAGATGATCCACCAGATCGGTGGCCATGACATTGGCCGACGCCAGCGATTCACAGGCATGCACCAGCAAGGTCTCGATATTGAGTTCGGGATTGACGATGAACATGGAACTGGGTTTACGCGGCGTGGCCATGATGCCGGGACCGGGGTTGAGGTAATGATCGAGGGCGCGCTCTGCGGCTTCGTGGAGTTTTTGGGAGTCGAGGGTTTCGTACGGGGATGTCGGATCGGTGTCTGGGGGATTGGGTGTGACTTTGAACATAGTGAAACTCCAATACTTATTAAGTTGGAGCCATCACTTTCGCTACCAAACGAAGGGTGGTGGCCATGCACAGGTTGGTAGACCGGAGTACTGGAGCCGGCGCCTCCGAAGAGACCCTGCGCATGACCACCATAAAAAGCAGAAACCAAAATGAGCATCTGCATGATGTGTCGTTGCGCGCCAGACTCCGGGCTACCAAACCCGATCGCTGTTGTTTTCCAGCGACCGGCCTACGATAGAACCCGCCCCCAAGACGCACAAGCCGGCGGATTCTGGCGTAGCTGTAGGCAATGACGCAAGCCGTTGTAGCTTGCGGGAAGTAACGCTGACAGCCGTTAAACAACCCATAAACACCCCCGATTCAGACAGCCCATACAATCCCCTGTAGGAGCTGGCTTGCCAGCGAAGGCAGTGTGTCAGGCAAACACTTGTTGGCTGAAGGACCGCTTTCGCTGGCAAGCCAGCTCCTACAAGGTTCGGGGTGTTGATCAGGTCAGTGGATAGAGCTTGTCATCAAACTGCGCCAACTTCGGAAACACCAACGGCTGATCATCACTCAGATGCTGCAGCCGCTGGCCGTAATCAACCAGAAATTGCTGGCGCGCTTCGTCGCTGATGTACGGCACATGCCAGGCCACGAACGGTTCCAGCACATCGAACCCGACGTAAGCCAGGGTGCCACGCAGGATCGGCCGCAGCATGTCCTCTAGCGGGCCATGAATCGCGCCTTCGCCGAACATGTGTTCGCGCCCGCCCAGGGTCACGGTCACCAGTGCCTTCTTCCCAGCCAATCCGCCCTGATCGTAAAAGCGTTTGCCGCCGTAGCAGATGCCGGACACCAGCACCCGGTCGATCCAGCCCTTGAGCATCGCCGGGGCAGAGAACCAGAAGATCGGGAAGTTGAGGATCAGCAGGTCGGCCCACAGCAGTTTGTCCAGTTCGGCCTGGATGTCCGGCGCCAGCGACTGGCTCTTCACGCCCAGGCGTTGTTCCAGGGCATAGACCAGGTACTCGGGGTTTTCCCGATTCGAGAAGTCTGCGTCACTGGCCACCGGGTTCCAGTTCATTTTGTACAGGTCGCTGACCTGCACCTCGTGGCCCTGGGCTTCGAGGGTGGCGACAGCCTGGTCCCGCAGGGCGGCGGTGAAGGATTGCGGTTCCGGGTGAGCGTGGACGATCAGTACTTTCATGGTGGTTCCTTAGACTTTTTCCGGCGTATCGGTTGAAGGTGTGGAGTCGCAACATCGTGGGTGATGAACAGTTTGAGTCGCCAACCGTCACACCTGGATCGCCTTCACTTCGACGAACTCGTTCAGCCCCTCCTCACCCCATTCGCGACCGTTACCCGACTGTTTGTAGCCACCGAACGGCGCCTGATAATTGAACGCCGCACCGTTGAGGAAGCACTGACCGGCGCGCATCTGCCGTCCCAGGTGCAAGGCGCGCTCGGAACTGCCGGCCCAGACGCCACTGGACAAGCCGAACGGCGAGTCGTTGGCGATCTGGATCGCTTGCGCCTCATCGGTGTAGGGAATCAGGCACAGCACGGGGCCGAAGATTTCTTCCTGGGCAATGCGCATGCGGTTGTCGACATCGGCGAACAGCGTCGGGCTGACATGGAAGCCGCGCCCCGGCATGTCACCGCCGCACAGCAGGCGAGCGCCTTCCTGCTGGCCAACCTTGATGTAGTCGAGCACGGTGCGTTTTTGCCCGGCCGAACACATCGGGCCGAGGAAGCTTTGCGGGTCGAGGGGATCGCCCATGCGCAGGCTCAGGGTTTGCGCCAGCGCCACTTCCACAGCCTCGGCGTAGCGGCTGGCCGGCAGCAGCATGCGGGTCAACGCGGTGCAGGTCTGGCCGGAATTGATCATCACGTCCTGCACGCCGTAGCGCACGGCCGCTGCCAGATCCGCATCCTCGGCGATCAGCAGCGGCGACTTGCCGCCCAGTTCCAGGCACACGCGCTTGACCGAAGGTGCCGCCGCTTGCGCAACCCGAACCCCGGCGCCGGTGGATCCGGTGAACGACACCATGTCCACGTCCGGGTGCTTGGCCAGCGCTTCGCCGACTTTCGAGCCCGGACCGCTGACCAGGTTGAACACCCCGGCTGGCAGGCCGATGTCCTCGATCATTTGCGCCAACAGGAAGGCATGCAGCGGAGTTTCCTGGCTCGGTTTGACCACCACGGTGCAACCGGCGGCCAGTGCCGGGGCCAGTTTGCCGATCAATTGGTGCAGCGGGTAATTCCACGGGTTGATGAACGCGCAGACACCCACGGCCTCGCGGATCACCAGCGAATTGCCGACTTCACGCACCTCGTCCATGAGATGAGCCAGTTCGACGTATTGCTCAAGGCCAGTGATCGGCCCATCGACCTGCACCGAACGGCACCATTGCACCGGCATGCCCAGCTCCATGGTGATGACCGAGGCCATCTCATCGGCACGCTTGCGCAGTTGATCGGCCAGTGCACGGATATAGCCCGCACGCACGCTGGACGGCGTGCGCGACCATGAATCGAAGGCCCGGCGTGCAGCCGCCACGGCGTTTTCGACATCGAGTTCATCACCCAGCGGCACGCTGCCGCACACTTGCCCGGTGGCCGGGTTGATCACCTCGGCGATGCCCTGCCCCGAAGGTTTCTGCCAGCGACCCTCAATAAACAACGCCTTGTGGTTAAGCATATAGCTGAGCCTCCATCAGTTCTTGAGCACAACGGGCAATGCGCTGGCAGGCATCGCGCAGCGGTTCGGCGCCGACCACCAGACCGAGGCGAATATGCCCCGCCGCGCTCGGACCAAAGGCCTCGCCAGCCAGTACCGACACGCCGTGGCGATCCAGCAGACGGTCGGCAAACGCCTGGGCGCTGAGCCCGGTCTGGCGGATATCGAGCATCACGAACATGCCGCCATCGGGTTTCAACGCCCGCACACCGGGGCAATCGGCCAGGCTGTCGCACACCAGGTCGCGGCGCTGGCGATACGCTTCGCGCATGGCTTCGAGCTCTGGCAGGTTGCTTTCCAGGGCCACCACGGCGGCGTCCTGAATGAAATCCGGCGAGCCGTAGAGCATGCACAACGCGAGGTTTTCCAGGTGCGCGGCCAGGGATGGCGGCGCCACCACCCAGCCGACGCGCCAGCCGGTCATGGCGTGGGATTTCGACAGGCTGTTGAGGGTCGCGGTGCGCTCGGCCATGCCCGGCAGGCTCGCCGGGCTGACGTGCTCGCCGTCGAACAGCAGTTCGCTGTAGACCTCATCGGAAATCAGCCACAGGTCGTGGCCGATGCACAGTTCAGCCAAAGCAGCCCAGGTGCTGCGCGGCAGACTCGCGCCTGACGGGTTGTGCGGGCTGTTCAGTGCCAAGGCACGGGTACGCGCAGTGATGCGCGCGGCGACATCTTCTGGCAACACGCGAAAACCGTTTTCCGAGCGCACCGGCACCGGCACCACCACGGCACCGCAAGCACCGAACACCGCTTCGTAGGTGACGTACATCGGTTCGGCGACGATCACCTCGTCACCGGGATTGAGCACGCATTGGGCCACGCTGAACAGCGCACATTGCGCCCCGGCCAGCACGGTGACCTGATCGGCCGAAACGGATTGGCCGCTGCGCTGCTGATGACGTTTGGCGATGGCTTCACGCAGGGCACGCTTGCCGCGCACCTCGGCGTAGTGAGTGTTGCCGCTCAGCAGGCTGTCGATGGCGCCCTGCACGATAGGCTGTGGCGTGTCGAAATCCGGATCGCCCACGGACAACAGCAGAATGTCTTCACCCTGCTCGCGCAGTGCCAAGGCGCGGTAGTGAATGTCCCACGCGGCGGCGCCGTCGCCGGCGATACGTTGAGTCAGATCGGAAAAGCGCATGGCTTCATCCCCTTGAAATGCAGATCAATGCGCACAGGCATGTTTGAGTTCGATCAGGGTCACGCCGTTACGCTTGAAGCCGTGGCGCAGGTCGGTCTGCAACTCGGCCAGGCTTTGCGGCTGAGTCACGGTGCAGCCGAAGGCACGAGCGAGGGCGGCGAAATCCGGGTTGCGTGGCAGCACGCCGATGGGCTCGATGTCGAGGCCCAGCATGTCGTCGCGAATCTGCCCCAGCGCGTCGTTGTTCCACAGCAGCACCACCAGCGGGCTGTCCAGTTCTTCAACAGCCGTGGCCAGTTCCTGGGCGGTGTAGAGGAAACCACCGTCGCCCACCAGCACCAGGCCCGGCCGCTGCGGCGCGCCGAACTTGGCGCCGATCCCGGCCGGCAGGCCATAACCCAAGGTGCCGTAGCCGGTGGGGTGCAGCCAACTGCGGATCGCCAGGCTGTCGAAGGCGTAGTTGCCGGTGTAGGCCAGTTGGGTCATGTCGGTGCTGATGAACGCGTTGTCCGGCAGCTCCGTGGCGATACGGTCGAGAATCGATTGATGAATGGACTGCAACGGTCCATGGCTGGCCTTGACCGCTTCGCGCAGGGCGACAACCGAGGCAATGGCGGCGCCAGCGTCGCGCACGTCGGTGGGCAAACGCTCAAGCAACCCACTGAGGGTTTGTTGTGCATCGCCATGCAACGCCACCGCGCACGGGTAGAAGTCGTTGAACTTGCGCGGGTCGATGTCGACGCGCAGCAGCTCGGCATTGAGCGGCAGGCGTTCACGCCAGTAGTCGGTGTCGGCCATTTCGGTGCCGACCGCCAGCACCACGTCGGCCTCGGCGATGAGGTTCCAGCCCGGCTCCACACACAGGGATGAGCCGGCGTTGAGTGGCGCATCCGGCGGCAGCAAGCCCTTGCCGGCGACGCTGGTGAACAGCGGCGCAGCGAGTCGGGTGCTGATGTCCTGTAGCTGCGAAGTGGCATTGAGCGCACCACCACCGGCGATGATCATCGGCCGCTTGGCAGCCTTCAGTTTGGCCACAGCTTGATCGATGGCGGTAACGGATGCCGGGCCACGACCCGGACGACGCACTACGTCGTTGCTCCAGTCGCGAGCGATCGGCGCTGACAACACGTCCAGCGGCACCGAGATGTGCACCGGGCGCGGGCGCTCGCTGTCGAACACCGCGTAGGCACGGGCGATCAGTTCCGGCAGATCTTCGGCGGTCAGCGCCACTGCGGAGAACGCAGTAATCGGCGCGGTCATCGCACGCTGGTCCTGACATTCGTGCAGGCTGCCCCAGCCCTTGCCAAGGCTGGCGCTGTGGTTGACGCTGGAAATCACCAGCATCGGAATCGAGTCAGCGTAAGCCTGGCCAATGCCGGTGGCGGCGTTGGTCACGCCGGGGCCGGTGATGACGAAGCACACGCCGGGTTTGCCGCTGACCCGGGCATAGCCGTCGGCCATGAAGCTGGCGCCCTGCTCATGACGGGTCAATACGTGGCGGATGCCGCTGCCGGGCAAGCCGCGATACAGCTCCAGGGTGTGTACGCCGGGGATGCCGAACACGGTATCGACGCCGTAGTTGGCCAACAGACGCACCAGGGCCTGGCCACCGGTCAAGGATTTGCTTTGCATATTCATGTCCTCACTCGTGGCCGAGGCGAATCAACGCATCGACCGCAGTCGTGCCTTGGGCACCGACCAACAATGGGTTCACATCGAGTTCCAGCAGGTGTGCGGAGCTCTCGCAGGCGTAATCGGCCACGGCGCGGATCGCGGTCACCAAGGCGTCCAGGTCAGCAGACTCGCGTCCACGGAAACCTTGCAGCAACGGCGCGCTGCGCAGGCTGAGCAAGGCGTTGCGGATCGCGCCGTCGGTGGTCGGCAGCAACAGGCTGCGACTGTCCTTGAGCAACTCCACTAGAATGCCGCCGGCACCGATCACCAGCGCGAGGCCGAAATCGTTTTCGCGTTTGATGCCGACGATCAGTTCAGCCAGTGGCGGTTTGGCCATGGGCTCGAGCAATAGTTGATCGAACACTACGCCCGGGGCGTAGGCGGCAATGCTGGCGCGCATCTTCTCCAGTGCAGCGCTCAATGCCGCGCCGTCCTTGAGGTTCAGCGCCACGGCACCGGCCTCGGTCTTGTGTGGCAGTTGAGCACTGACCGCTTTGAGTACCAGCGGATAGCCCAGGGTTTCGGCGTCTTTCAGTGCCTTGTCCGGGGTGCTCAATACGCCGTTGGGCGTCGGCAAGCCAAAGGCTTTCAACGCCTGCTTGGAATCCCATTCATTGAGCAAACGCCCCTCGCCTTCCAGCGCTTGCGGGCACAGCGTGACCAGTGCCGACTCGCCCACAGCCAACAAAGTCTTGCGGTTGCGCTGATAACCGGCGATGCGGCCCCACGCGGCCAACCCGTCTTCAACGCCCTGCAAGGCCGCGACGCCTTGGGCGTGCAGACGCTCACGGGCATGGGCCGGCAACAGCTCGGGGAAGGCCGAGGTGACAAAACCGGTCTTGCCGTGGCGTTGCAGTGCCGCGCAGTACAACTCCAGCAGCAGGTCGCATTCCTTGCGCTCGCCGGTGAACTCCGACGGGTAGTCGAGCACCAGCATCGCCGCGTCGGCTTCGGTGCGCAGCGCACTGTCGAGCATGCGGTTCAAGGCTTCGCCGTCGCCCCAGATCGCCGTGGTGAAATCCAGCGGGTTGACCAGGTTGGCGTAGCTCGGCAGCACTTGCGCGAGTTCGCCGACCTGTCCTTGATCGAGTTTCGGCAGGCCCAGGTCGTTGCGTTCGGCGTAGTCGGCAATCAACCCGGCGTCGCCACCGGAGCAGGCCAGCGCGATCAGGCTGTTGCCCGCCGGCAGATTGCCGCAAGCCGCGGCTTTGAGGGTTTCGACAAAACTCACCGGGCCGCTGACGCGGATCACCCCGAGACGGTCGAACAACGCGTCGTACAGCGCATCGGAACCGGACAGCGAACTGGTGTGACTCAAGGCCAGTTCGGCGCCGATCTGCGACACGCCGGTTTTCAGGGCAATGATCGGGACGCCCTTCTCCAGTGCCTTGTGCGCGGCGCGGGCAAAACCCGGCACGTTCTTCAGGCCTTCCAGATGCAGGCCGATGGCGGTGACGCGCGGCTCGTCGAGCAACACGTCCATCAGTTCAGCGACACCCAGTTGCGCCTGATTGCCGACCGAGGCCATGTAGGCCACCGGCAGCGAACGGTCGCTCATGGACAGGTTGTAGGCGAAGTTGCCGCTCTGGGTCAGCACCGCCACGCCCTTCTCCACTGCCTTGCCGCCATGGGCCACCGGCCACAGCGCAGAGCTGTGCAGGTAGTCGAGCAGGCCGTAGCAGTTGGGGCCGAGCAAGGCCATGTCGCCAGCGGCCTTTAGCAGTCGCTGTTGCAGGGCCTGGCCTTCGGCGCCGGTTTCGGCGAAGCCCGAGGCGTAGCAGATCGCGCCGCCCGCGCCGATGGCGGTCAGTTCTGCGACGCAGGTCAGGGTCAGTTCGCGGTTGGTGGCAATGAAGACAGCATCCGGTCCACAGGGCAGATCAGCAATATTGCGCACACACGGCACACCTTCAAGGCTGTCGTGTTGCGGGTTGACCAGCCACATCTGCCCTTGGTAGCCACCCTCGGCACAGCGCTTGAGGGCGCGGGCCATATTGCGGCCGCCGACGAACGCCACGTGTTGCGGCGCGAGCATGCGTTTGAGGTTGTCACGAATGGTTTGGGACATGGGAATTCTCCGGGCCGATCAGCGCAACAGCGGCCGCAGCAGCTCGCGGGAAATGATGTGGCGCTGGATTTCCGAGGTGCCTTCCCAGATCCGTTCGATCCGCGCGTTGCGCCAGATGCGCTCCACCGGTCCTTCGTCCATCAGGCCCATGCCGCCGAAAATCTGCACCGCTTCATCGACGGCACGACCGAGCACTTCACTGGCGAACAGCTTGGCCATGCCGGCCTCGCCATCGGTCATGGTGCCCTGGTCCATTTTCCACGCGGTGTGCAGGGTCAGCAGTTCGGCGGCACGGATTTGCGTGGCCATGTCCGCGAGCTTGAACGACACGCCCTGGTAGGTGCCGATCGGCTGGCCGAATTGCTTGCGGTCCGCCGCCCATTGCAAGGACACGTCCAGTGCGCGCTGGGCCTGACCGACGCAGTTGGCCGCGACCATCACGCGCCCGGCGGTCAGCCAGGCGTTGGCCACGTCCCAACCCTTGCCGACTTCGCCCAGCACTTTGCTGGCCGGCACGCGGCAGTCGTCGAAGAACATTTCGAAGGTGTGATAACCCCGGTTGCTCACGCACTTCGGTCCACGGCGGATGGTCATGCCCGGGGTGTTGCGGTCGACCAGGAACGAGGTCACGGCGTTACGCTTTTTGCCGTTGTGTTCGTAGGTGTCGGTCACGGCGAAGACGATGGCGAAATCGGCATGCCCGGCGTGGCTGATGAAGTGCTTGCTGCCATTGAGAATGAAGTCGTCGCCTTCACGCACGGCGCGGGTCTTGATCGCGTTGGCGTCGGAGCCGGCACCCGGCTCGGTCAGGGCAAAGCAGTCGATCTTTTCACCTTGGATGCACGGCAACAGGTAGTCGTTGATCTGGTCGCCGGTGCAGGCCATGAGGATTTTCGACGGCCGCGCGACAAACACGTGCAGCGCCCAGGACACCTTGGACAGCTCACGTTCGATCAGCGCCTGGGACAGGTAGTCCAGGCCGCCACCGCCCACTTCTTCGGGCATGTTGAAGGCGTAGAAACCGGCGGCGATCGCCTTGCCGCGAATCTGTGCCGCCAGTTCCGGGGAGACCTCGTCGGCGCGGTCGACCTGCTCTTCATAGGGCAGCAGTTCCTTCTCAACGAAGCTGCGTACCGAGTCCACCAACATTTCTTGTTCTTGGGTCAGTTGGAAATTCATGCTGCTACCTGTTGTTCGTGTTCTGGGAGATGGAGAGGAATCAACGGCCGATGAAGCGTGCCGGGCGTTTTTCCATGGCGGCACGCAGGGCTTCGTTGCCGTCTTCACTGCGACCGCAGAGCAGGCCGGCGGCGAGTTCGGCTTGCAGCTGTTCCGGCAGGCTGCGTTCGGCGCCTTCGCGCATGAGTTTTTTGGTCTGGGCGAAGGCAAAGGTCGGGCCGGCGGCCAGGCGTGCGGCCAGTTCGTTGGTGACGGTCAGCAGTTGCTCGTCAGCGCAGACTTCGCTGACCAGTCCGGCGGCCAGGGCACGGTCGGCGCCCCACAATTCGTCGAGAAACAGCAGGCGCTTGGCCTGCTCGCTGCCGATCAATCGCGGTAGGTGCCAACTGGCGCCAGCATCCGGCGAATACGCCATGCTGGTGTAGCCGGCCTTGAAACGTGCCGATTGCCCGGCGATGCGCAGGTCGCAGCACAGGGTCAGGTCCATCCCGGCGCCGACGGCGGTGCCGTTGATGGCGGCGATGGTCGGTTTTTCCAGGCTGTGCAGGCGGGTCATCAAGGCATGGGCGGTTTCGGTCCAGCCGTAGGTTTCCAGGGCGCCCCGGGCTTCGGCATCGGCCCATTCATCGAGGTCGGCGCCGGCGCAGAAGCTGCGGCCACTGCCCGTCAATACCACCACGCGCACCGCCGGATCGGCATTGAAAGCGTCGAGCAAGCCGTGCAGGTTTTTCAGCGTCGGAATGTCCAGCGCATTGCGCTGGTCAGTGCGATTGAGGGTGATCCAGGCAACGCCTGCTTCGACCTGGCTGAGCAGCGACGATTGTGTGGTCATGGGAATCCTCGAATTATTGTGATGGGTCTGAGGTGATGCGACCTGAGGCCATACTAAACGAGTGTTCAGTAAGGCGGCAATTGGTGGGGGAATGGGCTGTAACAAGCCAATGAAATCGCTAAAGCATTGTTTTTATTAGATTATTTATCGATTGCGTTGAATGGGTCGCTGGCGCTGTTACAACTTCGAACAACTGCTGACAGCAGACAGGTCGCAAATCTTTTGCCCACCACAAAACCAATGTAGGAGCGAGCCTGCTCGCGATGAGGGAATCACATTCAACATCTCTGTTGGCTGATCAACCGCTATCGCGAGCAGGCTCGCTCCTACAGGGGGGATGTGTCTATTTTGAGGGATCAGGCAGTCGGCAAGCTCGGCGCCAATACACCCTGACGCTTGCGATGGATCAGGAAGTACGCGCCATAGCACAGCGCAATGAAGCCAAAGCCCCAATACAGCGACGGACGCTGGGTTTCATCCAGGGCCAGGAACACGAACAGCGAGCAGCACAGCGTGATGCACATCAGCGGCAATACCGGGAACCACGGTGCGCGGTACTTCAGGTCGCTGAGTTTGCCGCCGTCACGCAGATACGCCTTGCGGAACTTGTACTGCGCCAGCGCGATGACAATCCAGGTCACGGTGCCGGCCATGCCGCTCACCGCCATCAACACCATGAACAAGGTGTCGGCGGCGACGAAGCTGGTCATCAGCGACACCAGCGCGAAGCACAAGGTGATGCTCAAGGCGCGCAGCGGCACGCCACGCTTGCTCAGCGGTGAAAGACTTTTCGGCGCCATGCCGGTTTTCGACATCGCCCACAGAATGCGCGTCGAGGCATACAGGCCGGAGTTGCCCACCGACAGGATCGCCGTGAGGATCACGAAGTTCATCAGGTCGGCGGCGTAGGGAATGCCGACCATGTCGAACACCTGCACGAACGGGCTTTCCATCAGGCCCGCTTGCTGCCACGGCACAATGGCCGACAGCACGATGATCGCCAGCACGTAGAAAATCAGCACGCGGAACACCACGTTGCGTACGGCGCGGGGAATGCTTTTTTCCGGTTGATCGGTTTCACCGGCGGCCACGCCCATGATCTCGCAACCCTGGAACGCGTAGACCACGGTCATCATCACCGCGAACACCGCCGACAGGCCGTTGGGGAACAACGAATCGCCGATCAGGTTGGTCGCCATCGGTGCCGGTGCGCCGCTGCTCAGGGGCATCACGCCGAAGATCACCAGTACGCCGACCACGATGAAACCGAGAATCGCCGCGACCTTGATCCCCGAGAACCAGTATTCCGCCTCACCGAAAGCGCGGGTGGCCATGGCATTGATGCCGAACAGCACCACCACGAACAGCGCCGACCAGTACCAGATCGGCACCGTCGGGAACCAGCGGGTCATCAGCATGCCGGCGGCGGTGAACTCCAGGCCCACAGTGGTGGCCCAACTCATCCAGTACACCCAGCCGATCATGAACCCGGTGGCCGGGCCAATGTATTTAGTGGCGTGGGTCTGGAACGAACCGGACACCGGCATCTGTACCGACAGTTCGCCCAGGCAGACCATCACCAGGTACATCAGGAAACCCGCGACCAGGTAAGCCAGAATCGCCCCCACCGGGCCGCCCTGATTGATGGTCACACCGGAGCCCATGAACAACCCGGTGCCGATGACGCCGCCCAGCGACAGCATGAAGATGTGACGGCTCTTGAGGGCACGGGTCAGCTGGATGTCTTTATGATCAGTGCTGCGATCAGTATTTTCGTTCATGTCGGCACCTCAGCAGTCAATGAGGTGTGCAGCGCGCGACAGGACGTCACGGCGCAGGGAGGGATCAGCTTTACGGCAATTCATTATTATTATCTCCAATAAGCTTCGAAGACCGCGCTGCGGCGGTTACGTCGATTATTGGAAAGCCATGTAAGTTCGCGTTGACCGTAAAGATCGAAGTTGTACAAAGTCGTAACAAACTTGTACGTCAGCTCTGCAACAGGCCTTTGAGGGTATCGAGCGAGTGCTGCAATTGCTCATCCAGCACCGGGCTCAGGCGCTGGATCGCCGATTCATCGTTTGCCAGCGCCAAGGTCTCCAGCGCCCTCAAGGTGCTGGCCAAGGCCCGAAAACCCAGGGAGTCGCAGCTACCGGCCAGGCGGTGAGCCAATTGCGCAACCTCAGTGCAGTCGTCGGCGGCCATGGCTTCATGCAGCGCGTCGCGGTGCTGCAGGATCGAGTCACGCAGCAGCGCCAGCAGACTCTGGACCTTTTGCTCGCCGAGCAGGCTGCGATGGGTCTGCAACAGCGGCCAGTCCATTGCCTCATCGATCAGCAGCGACTCGGCCACAGGCGCATGCCCTTCCAGCACCTGGCGCAGGTTTTCCAGCTTCAAGGGCTTGGCCAGGACACCGTTCATGCCGGCCTCCAGATAACCGCGCACCAGCGCCGGCTGCACGCTGGCGGTCAGGGCGAAGATGCGGGTGTGGCGATTCGGCCCGTCGCTGTTGCGGATCTGCCGGCACAACTCGACCCCGCTGATGCCCGGCAGATGCACGTCCAGCAGCAGCAGATCGAAAACCCGCGCCGCGCAGTGTTCCAGCGCCTGTTCTGCCTCTTCGGCCAGCCATACCCGGTGACCGTCCCGCTGCAGCAAACCCTTGGCCACTTCGCGGTTGAGCACCACGTCTTCGACCACCAGGATGTTCAGTGCCGGCCCCACCGCCCGCACCGGTTCCGCCTCAACCACGCCGCTGGCCGGCTGCAAGGACAGCTCGAACCAGAAACAACTGCCGCGCCCCACTTCACTGTCCACACCGATGCAACCGCCCATCTGCTCCACCAGATGTTTGCAGATCGCCAATCCCAGCCCGGTGCCGCCAAAGCGTTGCGCGACTTCTTCGCTGGCCTGGGTGAAACGCTCGAAAATCTTCGCCTGCATCAAAGGGGCAATGCCGATGCCGTCGTCCGTGACACTGACCCGCAGCCGCTGCCCCGCCTGTTTGCCGGTTCCGCTGAGAAGCGCCACCTCGACGCTGACTGCGCCGCCTTCGGTGAACTTGATCGCGTTGGCCAGCAGGTTGCTCAGCACCTGCCGCAGGAACTGCTCGGCACCGTGGTGATACTCGGCAATGCGCTGATCGACCCGGCAACTCAGGATCGTATCGTTGTTCAGCGCGCGCGGTTCCAACAGTGTCAGTACCTCATCGAGTAACTGGCGCAGCGAGAAATCCACCGGCTCGGGATGGCTGACGCCCTCCTCCAGCTTGGCGAAATACAGCACTTCATTGAGGATCGTCAGCAAGCCTTCGCCGGCCTTGTGCAAGGCATCCAGGCGTTTGCCGTCCTGGGCATCCAGACGCGCGCCGCGCAGCAATTCGGCCATGCCGAGAATGCCATTGAGGGGCGTGCGCAGTTCGTGGCTCATGGTCGCCAGGAACCGCGACTTGGCGAGGTTGGCCGCTTCCGCCTCGTCTTTGGCGCGCATCAGGCTGGCGGTGCGGCGCTCGACCATTTTCAGCAGCTCGTCACGGTTGTCCTGCAGGGCCAGGCGATCGGTTTCCCGGCGCTCGATGTCCCGCAGAATCGCCCGGCGCATATCATCCAGCGCATGGGCCACGGTGTCGATTTCGTCGCTGCCACGACGCTTGTCCAGGTGCAGGGGTTCGTGCCATTCACCGGCGGCGATGCGCCGGGCAAACTCGGCCATGACTTTCAGGTGCCGGGTCACCAGTCGATAAAACAGACCCGACAAGGCAACGGCCAGACCGCAGAGGAACACCGCCATCCACAACAGGCTGGTCAAACCGGTGGCGTAGAGACGCTGGTACACCGCCCCCAGATCGGTACTGACCTCCAGTTCGCCAAGGTTGCGCAAGGGGCCGGACGGCGGCTGATAGTCCAGGGCAAAGCGCTCGATGCGCAGCGGTCCCGTGGGGTGCGGATTACCCTGTACCAGGTCGAAATCGGCGCTGGTCAAGTGCACCCGCGCCACGTCGGAGAAGTCCACCAGCCCGCGCAATTGCACGTTCAGCTGTTCCTGGTTCAAATCCCAGAGGCTGCGTTCCAGGCTGGCCAGGTAGCCGGCGCGGATCAGTTCCATGCGCGAATCGATGTCGCGCATTTCCCGTCGATACTCGATGTACAGTTGCACGCTGCTGGCCAGCACGGTGAAGCACAGGCTGAACAACAGAATGAACAGCAACAGGCGCCGCAACAGTCCACCGGGACGGGCACGAATCATTGCGCATCTGCCGGCAGATTGATCATGTCACGGTAGGTCACTTCGCTTTCGTTGAGCCAGCGTTCGATGTCGCCGGCATCGACCATGCGCTGCAACTGCGCATTGATCTCGGGCATGCGCTGGGCCAAGGGTGAGCGCCGCGACACGGCGACGCGCAGATAGTCCACGCTCAAGGCCTTGGGCAAGGCAATGATGTCCTGGCCGCCGGGCAGGTTTTCCACATACAACTGGCCGGTGCGCCGCTCCTGGGTGATGAAGTCGATACGCCCGCGAATCAGCTTGCCGAAGTTCTGGTGGCTGTCGGAAACCCATTCGATATTGTTGTTGTGCGCAACCATGCGATCGAACTCCACACCGTAGCTCTCGCCGAACAACAGGCCGCCACGGTAATGGGCCAGATCGTCCAGTTGTTCGAATGTAACCGGGTGTTGGTGGTTGATGAACAGCGCCACTTCTTCACGCAAGACCGGCACCGTCGAGAACAGCATGCTCTGTTCGCGTTGCGCGGTGCTGTAGGCCAGCACCACATCGACCCGGCCTTCAGCGGCGTCCAGCAGGCAGCGTTTCCAGTTGCCCAGCACGACCATCTCGACCTCATACCCCAACTGGCCGAACAGGCTTTTCACCACGCTCGGCGCCAGGCCGCGCACCTGCTTGCCGTCGCTCCAGGAGATCGGCGGGTACACCGGGTAATCGCAATAGCGAACCTTCTCCGCCGCGACGGCATGGCCGGCCACCAGCATCGCCAGCAGGCAAAGCCATCGCGCCATCAGGTTCAGGCTGCCACGCCAGCGGTGAACAGGTAACCGGCGCCATGGATGGTGATGATCAACTGCGGTTCGGCCGGATCGTCGTGCAACTTGCGGCGCAAGCGCCCGACCAGCACGTCAATGGAGCGGTCGTTGGGCACCCATTCGCGGTTGCGGATCTGGTCCATCAACTGATCGCGGCTGAGGGTGTGGCCGCTGTTGCGCAGGAACACGCTGAGCAATTGGTATTCGCCATGGGTCAGCAGGGTTTCGCTGCCGGACGCATCGATCAGGCGACGGCGGTCGGTGTCCAGTGACCAGTCGGCGAATTGCTTGACCGGTTTGGCCACCGCGACGGCAGGTGCTGGCGTTTGCGCATGACGTACCCGGCGAATCAGGTTTTTCGCCCGGGACACCAGCTCCCTTGGATTGAGGGGTTTGATCACGTAGTCATCGGCGCCGCATTCGAGACCGACGATGCGGTCGATTTCGTCGTTGCGCCCGGTGATCAGGATGATCCCGACTTCCGAACGCACCCGCAGCTCGCGGGTCAGGGTCAGGCCGTCCTTGCCCGGCAGGCGGATGTCGAGCATCACCAGGTCCACGGCCTGGCCGGCGAGGAAGGTTTCCGCCAGTTCCGCCGTGGCGGCGCAATGGACGTCGTAGCCTTCCTGGGACAGGTAGGCGTGCAACAGATCGCGAATCAGCGGATCGTCATCGACGATCAATACCCGAGGAGTCATCGCTTGGTGTCCGGCTCAGGCCCGAGGGCCAGTTTCTTATTAGAGTGTTTTCCCGCTTCGGCGCCAGAGAGTATCCAGTACTGAACGACTGATCAACAGTCGCTCGTCTGCACGCAAAAGCGCTGACGGCCGCCGGCCTGCAACCCGTCGACCCAAGCCTCGCAAATCTGGATGCCCTGCTCCGGGGTGAAGGTGCCAGGGTTCAGCCCGGACTCCAGCCACAAGCCGTCGAGCAACGCGCTGAGGCTGATGGCGGCGAGGTCGGCGTCGAAGTTTTCCCAGCCCTCCTCCCGGGCCAGTTCCGCCAGCACCTTGCGCAGGACGCCGCGATACTCGCCATAGGAATGATCGTGGGCCTGGTTGATGGCCTCGGCGGTTTTCACCGCGCCCCAGAACGCCAGCCAGGCATCGAGCAGTTGCGGATCGAGCAGTTCGGCGGAAAACGACCCGCGGAAAAACGCCGACAAGCGCTCCCGGGCATTCGGCGCGGCTTGCTCCATGGCGTCGCGCAGCAAGGTCATGACCCGCCCGGTGATCGCCATGTAGGCCTCGGCCACCAGTTCATCCTTGCCGGAATAGTGATGGCTGATCAGCCCCACCGAGACCCCGGCCTCGGCGGATATCTTGCGGATCGACGCGCCCTGGAAGCCATGACGCTTGAGGCACACCAGCGTTGCCTCGATCAGGTTGGCTTTGCGCAACTCCGGTTCCATGCGGGAAAAACGGGCTTCCTGGTTCATCGGCGACACGCTCCTTGGTTGAATCGTTCAGGCTCGCGTTGTGCGCGCAAGCTGAACGACTGTACAGCAAGAGCGGACCATTTCTCCAGTCAGTTGCCAGACTGATAGACCGTGGTGCCCCCATCGCGAGCAGGCTCACTCCTACAGTATTTGTGTAGTTCGCAGATTTTGCGTACACCCTCTTCTCCTGTAGGAGCGAGCCTGCTCGCGATGACGTCAGCCCAGACAGCCGAGGTCTCAGATCAGTCCCGATACCCCGTCGCCACTCGATCCAGCATTCGCAACAACGCCGCCCAGGCCAGTTGCATGGCATCCGGATCACTCAACTCCCCATCCTCCAACGGTCGCCCCGGCTCATTGAACTGCCGTTCGGTATGCGCGCAGACCTCGTGCGACGGCAGCACTACTTCCCCGGCAGCCTGCGCGGCCAACTGAATCTCACAAGCCTTTTCAAGGTAATACATGCGCAAAAACGCCTGGCTCACGGTCTCGCCGACGGTCAGCAAACCGTGGTTGCGCAGCATCAGTACCGATTTGTCCCCCATGTCCGCCACCAGCCGTTGTTGCTCACTGAGGTCCAGCGCCACACCCTCGTAGTCGTGGTAGGCAACACGGCCATAGAACTCCATGGAAATCTGGTTCACCGGCAACAACCCGCACTTCAACGCCGCCACCGCGCACCCGGATTTGGTATGGGTGTGCAGCACGCATTGCGCATCTTCACGGGCGCCATGAATGGCACTGTGGATCACGAAACCGGCCGGGTTCACCGGGTACGACGACGACTCCACGGCATGACCATCGAGGTCGATCTTCACCAGATTCGACGCAGTGATTTCATCGAACATCAACCCGTAAGGGTTGATCAGAAAGTGATGCTCCGGCCCCGGAATGCGCACCGAGATGTGAGTGAAGATCAAATCGGTCATGCGAAAGTGCGCAATTAAACGGTAACAGGCCGCCAGCTCCTCGCGCAGGCGCTGCTCGGTGGCGTTGCGTTCAGGGGCCAGGTAGCTGGCGATGTTGTTCATGGTTGTGGTTCTCCAGGCTGATCGGCTGGGGCAGACGGTAAGGCTGGACGCTTGGACACGTCCAGCCATCCGCGTTTATTTGCTGGCCCAGGCGTTGAAGCGCTCTTCCAGTTCTTCGCCATGATCGACCCAGAAACCGACATTCATCGACAGTGCGCCCTTGAGGTTCTGCGGCGCGGTGGGCACCCATTGCGCCAGTTTATCGTCCAGCCGTGCGGCGGCCTGGGTGTTGGTCGGGCCGTAGGGAATCTGCTGCACGTAGTTGACCTGGGCGTCCGGCTGGTTGGCGAAGGCGATAAAGCGCTTGGCCTGATCCACATGCCTGGAGCCTTTGATGATCGCCCAGTAGTCCATGCCGTACAGGCTGCCGGGCCAGACCAGCCCGAGGTGGCTGCCTTTCTGCGCGGCGTCGGCGATGCGTCCGCTGTAGGTCGAGGTCATCACAACATCGCCGGCGGTCAGCCATTGCGGCGGTTGCGCGCCGGCCTCCCACCACTGGATGTAAGGCTTGAGTTCAGTGAGTTTGGCAAATGCCCGGTCCACGCCCTGTGGGGTGCCGAGCACCTTGTAGACGTCTTCGGTCTTGACCCCGTCCGCCAGCAAGGCGAATTCCAGGTTGTACACCGCGCGTTTACGCAGCCCACGCTTGCCGGGGGTTTTCTTCACGTCCCAAAAGTCTGCCCACGAGGTCGGGGCCTGGGCCAGTTTGTCGGTGTCGTAGGCAATCGCCACGCTCCACACCAGCGCGGCGGAACCGCATTCCTGCGCCGCTTCGGGGATCAACTGGTCGGCGTGGCCCAGGCGGGTCCAGTCCAGCCGCTCGTACATGCCTTCCTCGCAGCCGCGCATCAGGTCCGGGCCTTCGATCTGCACTACGTCCCAGTCGACGTTGCCGGTGTCGACCATCACTTTGATCCTGGCCATCTCGCCGTTGTATTCGCTCTGGATCACCTTGCTTTGATCCACGGCGGCGAACGGTTGGAAGAACGCCACGTCCTGGGCTTTTTGTCCGGCTCCGCCGTATCCGACCACCACCATGTCCGATGCTGCCTGAGCGCTGCCCAGGCCCATGGCCACGGACAACACCAAGGGATAAAAACCGTGCTTGAGCGTGTGCGACTTCATCAGTGGTTCCTCTTGCAGGTGCCACGGGACCCAAGGCCCATGCAGCCCTTTTTTATTGTTGTGAGGTTCGGCCCGGGAGCGGGCTCGAGACGAAATTACTGCAAGACGCAGTAAAAAAACAAGTTGATTTTTTACTGAAGGTAAATTTCTATAGGCCAATAATAACAACCGAAAACCTAATGCCTCTGTAGGAGCGAGCTTGCTCGCGATGGACCTGAGGGCGACGCGTTCATCCAGACAACACGCGTTATCGTTAACGTCCATCGCGAGCAAGCTCGC
>NZ_JBFUHR010000025.1:0-90038 GCF_056402295.1 Pseudomonas sp. P4_B3 | reverse complement strand
TCCTACAGGTTTGCGCAATACCTGTAGGAGCTGCGATGCGGCGACCCGACTTGCCAGCGAATGGCTGTATCTGACACCGCGCAACACCCCCTACCAAATCACCCCCAAAGCTCCTTCGAAAGTAGCATTCAGGCGCTCATCGCCCCGTGCATTAATGGCTCTACCGGAATCACCCGGCACAAGAAGAGGAATGACCCATGTGGACTAAACCCGCGTTTACCGATCTGCGCATTGGCTTCGAAGTGACGATGTATTTCGCCAACCGTTGATTGATCACCCGGCCAGCCGCTGCGTTGGCCGGACCTGCCTTCTGGAGCATCTGCCATGCACATCCGCGTTCTCGGTTCCGCCGCTGGCGGTGGTTTCCCGCAATGGAACTGCAACTGCCGCCAGTGCGCCGGTGTGCGCAATGGCAGCCTGCGGGCCCAGCGCCGTACGCAGTCGTCGATTGCCCTGAGCGACGACGGCGTGGAGTGGGTGCTGTGCAATGCTTCACCGGACATTCGCGCGCAACTCGAGAGTTTTGCGCCCATGCAACCGGCGCGGCGCCTGCGTGACAGCGCCATCGCCGGCATCGTGCTGCTGGACAGCCAGATCGACCATTGCACCGGTTTGCTCAGCCTGCGCGAAGGCTGTCCGCATGCGGTGTGGTGCACCGAGCGCGTGCATCAGGACCTGAGCAGTGGTTTCCCGCTGTTCAACATGCTCGGACACTGGAACGGCGGATTGCACTGGCAACCGGTCGGCCTTGAGCGTCAGTCGTTCAACATCCCGGCCTGCGAGCATTTGCAGTTTCGCGCGATTCCCCTGGTGAGCAACGCACCGCCGTATTCGCCCAATCGCGGCAACCCGCAACCGGGCGACACCATAGGCCTGTTCATCGAAGACCTGCGCAACGGCGCCTCGCTGTTCTATGCCCCGGGCCTTGGCCGAATCGACGATGAAGTGCTGGGCTGGATGCAGCGTGCCGATTGCCTGCTGCTGGACGGCACCCTGTGGCGCGACGACGAGATGCGTATCTGCGAAGTCGGCCAGAGCCTGGGCAGCGAAATGGGGCACCTCCCACAAAGCGGCCCGGGCGGCATGCTTGAAGTGCTGGAGGGTTTCAACCGCCAGCGCAAGGTGCTGATCCACATCAACAACACCAATCCGATCCTCGATGAAGGCTCGGCCGAGCGGGCGCTGCTGGAGCGGCTGGGGATTGAAGTGGCTTATGACGGCATGAGTCTTGAGCTGTAGCCAAAGGCCCCATCGCGAGCAGGTCGGATCGCCGCACCGTCGCTCCCACAGGGGACACCGCCGATTCAATGTAGGAGCGAGCCTGCTCGCGATAGGGCCAGCGCGGGCACCGCAAAAACTCCCGGAGAATAAAATGACTGACACCCCCATGTCCCCCAGCGAATTCGAAGCCGCCCTGCGCGCAAAGGGCGCCTACTACCACATCCACCATCCCTTCCACCAAGCCATGTACGCCGGCCGCGCCAGCCGCGAGCAGATCCAGGGCTGGGTCGCCAATCGCTTCTACTATCAGGTCAATATCCCCCTGAAGGACGCCGCGATTCTCGCCAATTGCCCGGACCGCGACGTGCGTCGGGAATGGCTGCAACGGATTCTCGACCACGACGGCGTCCCCGGCAGCGAGGGCGGCATCGAAGCCTGGCTGCGCCTGGGCGAAGCGGTGGGGCTGGATCGCGAGCAGATCCTCTCCCAGGAACTGGTGCTGCCCGGGGTTCGTTTTGCCGTGGACGCCTACGTCAATTTCGCCCGTCGCGCCTGCTGGCAGGAAGCGGCCAGCAGTTCGCTGACCGAACTCTTTGCGCCGCAGATCCATCAATCGCGACTCGACGCCTGGCCGACCCATTACCCGTGGATCGACGTCGCCGGCTACGACTATTTCCGCACGCGCCTGAGCCAGGCGCGGCGCGATGTCGAGCATGGCTTGCGCATCACCCTGGGGCACTACGTGACGGCCCAGGGGCAACAACGCATGCTGGAGATCCTGCAATTCAAGCTCGACGTGCTGTGGAGCATGCTCGATGCCATGAGCATGGCCTACGAGCTTGCGCGTCCGCCGTATCACACGGTCACCGGCGACAACGTCTGGCACCGGGGGATTGCCCTGTGAGCCTGATCGATCGCCAGCAGTCACCGGCCTTGCGTCGCGGTTTTCGTCTGCAATGGGAGCCCCGTCAGGACTGCCATGTGCTGCTGTACCCCGAAGGCATGATCAAGCTCAACGCAAGTGCCGGTCAGATTCTCGACCTGGTGGATGGCCAGTGCAGCGTGGCGGCGATCATTGATCGATTGAGCGCGAATTTTCCCGGGGTACCCGGTATCGACGAAGACGTGCTGGCGTTTCTGGAGGTGGCCCATGCGCAATTCTGGATCGAGTGAGACGCTGCCCGGGCCACCGTTGTGGCTGCTCGCCGAGCTGACCTACCGCTGTCCGCTGCAATGCCCGTATTGCTCCAACCCGCTGGATTTTGCCCGGCATGGCGAGGAGCTGAGCACTGCCGAGTGGATTCGCGTATTTCGCGAAGCGCGGGACATGGGCGCCGCGCAACTGGGCTTTTCCGGCGGCGAGCCATTGGTGCGCCAGGACCTCGCCGAACTGATCAAGGCCGCCCGGGACATGGGCTACTACACCAACCTGATCACCTCCGGCATCGGTCTGACCGAGCAGAAGGTGCGCGACTTCAAGGTCGCCGGGCTGGACCATATCCAGATCAGCTTCCAGGCCGCCGACGAGGCGGTGAACAACATGCTCGCCGGCTCGCGCAAGGCCTTTGCGCAGAAACTCGCCATGGCCCGTGCGGTGAAAGCCCAGGGCTATCCGATGGTGCTGAACTTCGTCACCCATCGGCACAACATCGACCGGATCGCGCAGATCATCGAACTGTGCCTGGAGCTGGAAGCGGATTTCGTCGAATTGGCCACCTGTCAGTTCTATGGCTGGGCTGAACTCAATCGCGTCGGCCTGTTGCCCACCCGCGAGCAATTGCAGCGTGCCGAGCGCATCACCAACGAGTACCGCCAACGGCTTGAAACCCAGGGTCACCCGTGCAAGCTGATTTTCGTCACCCCGGACTACTACGAAGAGCGCCCCAAGACCTGCATGAACGGCTGGGCCAACCTGTTTCTCGACATCACTCCCGACGGTACAGCCTTGCCTTGCCACAGCGCCCGGCAGTTGCCGGTAGCGTTTCCCAACGTGCGCGAGCACAGCCTCTCGCACATCTGGAACGACTCGTTCGGCTTCAATCGTTTTCGCGGCGATGACTGGATGAAGGAGCCGTGTCGCTCCTGCGACGAAAAGCACAAGGACCTGGGAGGATGCCGCTGCCAGGCCTTCATGCTGACCGGCGATGCTGGCAATGCCGACCCGGTGTGCAGCAAGTCGCCCCACCACAGGGTGATCCTCAAGGCCCGCGAGGAAGCCGAGGCACCGGGGTTGGGGATGGAGCATCTGACGCTGCGTAACGAAAAGGCCTCACAGCTGATCTATCGCGGATAAGCCTGGCGACACAGATCCCCTGTGGGAGCGGGCTTGCTCGCGAAGAGGCCCTGTCAGTCAATATTGATGGTGACTGATACTCCGCTTTCGCGAGCAAGCCCGCTCCCACAGGGATCTGTGGTGAATACAGAATGTGAGTACACCCCAGACAGTGCTACCCATTGGTCTGATTGCATTCACAGCTGGATGGTTTAGTGTGGTTTCTACCTTCCAAAACAATAAAAACAGGCTTTCCAATGAGCCAGAGTCTCAACCAGCTGCGCAAGTTCGTTTCCCCTGAAATCATCTTCGGTGCCGGTAGCCGGCACAGTGTCGGCAATTACGCCAAGACCTTTGGCGCACGCAAGGTCCTGGTGGTCAGTGACCCCGGCGTGATCGCCGCCGGCTGGGTCGCCGATGTCGAAGCCAGCCTGCAGGCCCTGGGTATCGAATACTGCCTCTACAGTGATGTCTCGCCCAACCCGCGGGTCGAAGAGGTGATGCTCGGCGCCGAGCTGTACCGGGAAAACCACTGCGACGTGATCGTCGCCGTCGGTGGCGGCAGCCCGATGGACTGCGGCAAAGGCATCGGCATCGTCGTCGCCCATGGCCGCAGCATTCTCGATTTCGAGGGCGTGGACACCATCCGCGTGCCCAGCCCGCCGCTGATCCTGATTCCGACCACTGCCGGCACCTCGGCCGACGTCTCGCAATTCGTGATCATTTCCAATCAGCAGGAGCGCATGAAGTTCTCCATCGTCAGCAAGGCCGTGGTGCCGGACGTTTCGCTGATCGACCCGGAAACCACCCTGAGCATGGACCCGTTCCTGTCGGCCTGTACCGGCATCGACGCCTTGGTGCATGCCATCGAAGCCTTCGTGTCCACCGGCCACGGGCCGCTGACCGATCCCCATGCGCTGGAGGCGATGCGCCTGATCAATGGCAACCTGGTGCAAATGATCGCCAACCCGACCGACATCGCCCTGCGCGAAAAAATCATGCTGGGCAGCATGCAGGCCGGGCTGGCGTTTTCCAACGCCATCCTGGGCGCGGTGCATGCCATGTCCCACAGCCTCGGCGGCTTTCTCGACCTGCCCCACGGCCTGTGCAACGCGGTGCTCGTCGAGCACGTGGTGGCCTTCAATTACAACTCGGCGCCGGAGCGCTTCAAGGTGATCGCCGAGACCTTCGGCATCGACTGCCGAGGCCTGAATCACCGGCAGATCTGTGGGCGCCTGGTCGAACACCTGATCGCCCTCAAGCACGCCATCGGCTTTCACGAAACCCTCGGTTTGCATGGCGTGCGGACCTCGGACATTCCGTTCCTGTCGCAGCATGCGATGCACGATCCATGCATCCTGACCAACCCGCGCGAATCCAGCCAGCGTGATGTCGAGGTCGTCTATGGCGAAGCCCTCTGACGAGCAACAACGAGCCCTGGCCGGGCTGCTGGGGCTGGGCAGCCATTCGGCGCGCAAGAGTCATTACCCGGAACTGGCCGCGCGCCTGGATGATCTGGAAGCCGAGCGTAACCGCTACAAGTGGCTGTTCGAAAACGCGGTGCACGGGATCTTCCAGGTCAGCCTGCACGATGGCATGCGCGCCGCCAACCCGGCGCTGGCACGTATGCTCGGCTACCAGGACCCGCAGGAGGTGCTGTTCTCCCTGACGGACCTGGCCAGCACCCTGTTTGTCGACGGCGCGCAGGAGCTGGAAAACATCGGCGAAATCCTCAGGCACCAGCGCAGCCTGCACGGCTATGAAACCCGCTTGCGGCGCAAGGACGGCAGTCATCTGGATGTATTGATGAACCTGTTGCTCAAGCCCGGCCAGGAAGGGCTGGTGGAAGGGTTCGTTTCCGATATCACCGAGCGCAAACTGGCCCAGCAACGCCTGCAGCAACTCAATGACGAACTGGAGTTGCGCGTCGTCGCGCGCACCAATGAATTGCTCGAAGCCAACCGTAACCTTCAGCAGCAGATCACCCAGCGTAAACAGATCGCCCGGGCCTTGCGCGACGCCCGCGATGCCGCCGAGGCCGCCAATCACAGTAAGGACAAATACCTCGCCGCCGCCAGCCACGACCTGCTGCAACCGCTGAACGCCGCGCGGTTGCTGATTTCGACCCTGCGCGAACGCCAATTGCCGGAAGCCGAACAACTGCTGGTGGAACGTACTCACCAGGCCCTGGAAGGGGCCGAAGACCTGCTGACGGATTTGCTCGACATTTCCCGGCTCGATCAGGCCGCGGTCAAGCCGGACATCGCCCCGTACCGCCTCGACGAACTGCTCGGGCCGCTGGTCTCGGAGTTTCAGTCCGTCGCGCAGGCGGCCGGCTTGAACCTTCGGGTGCGCATGGCCGATTACGCCATCAGCACCGACTTGCGGCTGATGACGCGGATCCTGCGCAATTTCCTCAGCAACGCCTGCCGCTACACCGACGAAGGCAGCATACTGCTGGGGGCAAGGCGTCGGGGCGAGATGTTGCGCCTGGAGGTCTGGGACACCGGGCGTGGCATCGCCGCGGACCGGCTCGATTCGATCTTCCTCGAGTTCAACCAGCTGGACGTCGGCCGCGCCGCCGACCGCAAGGGCGTGGGCCTGGGGCTGGCGATTGTCGAGCGCATCGCCAAGATCCTTGGCTATAAAATCGGCGTGTACTCGTTGCCGGGGCGGGGTTCGATGTTCAGCATCGAGGTGCCGATATCCGACGAGGTTCCATTGCCCGTGAGCCAGGCGGTGCCACAACCGGGCACCGGCAACCCGCTGCCGGGCCGCCGTTTACTGGTGCTCGACAACGAAGTGAGCATTCTCGAAAGCATGAGCGCGTTGCTTGGGCAGTGGGGCTGCGACGTGCTGACCGCCACCGATGAAGCGGCTGCGCTGGCGGCGCTACGAGGGCAGGCGCCGGAACTGATTCTCGCGGACTATCATCTCGATCACGGGGTGGTCGGCTGTGATGTGGTGCGACATTTGCGCGAGCATTTCCACCAGGACATTCCCGCGGTGATCATTACAGCCGACCGCACCGACCATTGTCGGCGTGCGTTGCAGCGGCTCAACGCACCCTTGCTGAACAAACCGGTGAAGCCCGGCAAGTTGCGCGCGGTGTTGAGTCAACTGTTGGCGGCGCCAGCCTGAAGCGGCCGATACTGCAGGGTAAAGCACAGTTCGGTGGATTGGCCCTGTTCCAGCAAACGCAAGCCTGGCCGACCGGGCAGGTGGTGCGCGTTGACCGGGTGGCTCACCGGTTCGATACAGAAAAACCCCTGACCCACCGGGCAGTAGAGCAAATAGTAATCACTGCCTGTGGCCTGGCAGTCGAGTTCATAGCCGAGGTCGGGTTGATGGATCAGGCAGTGGCCGTCCCATTCACAGAAACCGTTGTCCACCAGCGCTTCGGGCAATGACTTGAGTTGCTGAAAATCCCACTCGAGCGGCAATGCGCTGAGTTCTGTCGGCAGTTTTGCCCCGTCGCACAACCACACGTGCCGGGCCGGTGCCTGTAGTCGGGTGTTCGCTGTCCGCGGCAGGTACGGGTGCAGCCCCAAACCATGCCACGCCGCGTTTTCAGCCTGGTGCGTGACGTGCATTTCGATGCTCAGCTTGCCCGCGTGCAAATGGAAGCGTTGCCGGGAGCGCCAGGCGAAGGGTGTTGTGCTGTCCAGTTGCAGGATTACTTCATTTTCAGATCGGGAAATCACCTGCCACGGCTGCTGCCAGGCGCTGCCGTGAATCGGCAGGGGATCGGTGAGGCTGTTGGGCGTCAGTGCCAGCCAGCCGTCGGGGCAATCGAAACCACCTTCGGCAATGCGATTGGACCAGGGGATCAAGGGAAAGCAGCCAAGCTTGCCGGGCAGGCCGGTGTTCAGGGTATGCGCATCGGCGCGGCGCAACAAGGGTTGGCCAGAGCTGCGCGCGGTCCAGTTGACGATGCTGCCGCCGAGTTCCGGGGCGAGGGTGAGATGGGTGAATTCGTCTTCGAGTTCGATCAGTGTCAGCGACATAGTGACCTGCTACTTGATTTTTGAGGTTTATCCCTCGCCACAGAAGCTCCCTCATCATTCAATCGTTGAAAAGGGGTTCGGGTAAACCTGTTACGCCGGGGTTGAGGGCGAACACGCCACCGGCCAGTGATTGCGGGTCATGGTCGTCGCCGGGGCGGATCGAGGTCACGAACAGCGTGTCCAGTCGAGGGCCACCGAAGGCGCACATGGTGGGTTTTTTGACCGGTATGGCGAGGGAGCGGTCAAGTCGGCCGTCGGGGGTAAAACGGTGGATCAACCCGGCATCGTTGGCGCAAATCCAGTAGCAGCCATCGGCGTCGACCGCCGCGCCATCGGGACGCCCACAGTACTGATTCATGTCGACGAACACGCGTCGATTCGAAGGCGTACCGGTGTCGATGTCGTAGTCGAAGGCCCAGATCTGCTGGACCTGGGGATGGGAGTCGGACAGGTACATCGTGCGTCCGTCCGGGCTGAAGCCCAGGCCGTTGGGCACGATGAAACCGCTCAGTCGGGCGTCGAGCGGCTCGCGCTGCCCGGCGCTGTAGCGATACAACCTACCCTCGGCGGCGTTGGCGCCCATGTTCAGCACCATGCTGCCGGCCCAGAAGCGTCCCTGACGATCGCAAAGGCCGTCGTTCAAACGCATGTCGGTGCGGGCATGGTCGACGCGGGCCAGCCGTTCACTGTCGAGGCTGCCGTCGTTGCGCGGATGCAGGTGGAAGAACCCGCTTTCCATGCCGGCGACCCAGCCTCCGTCACGATGACGGGCGATGCAAGCGAGCATCTCCGGGGTTTTCCAGGCATCCACCTGCCCGGTTTCGGCACTCCAGCGCTGTAAACCGCCAGCGGGAATATCGACCCAGTACAGCGCGTTTTCCTCAGGCACCCAGACCGGGCTTTCACCGACGGCGTTGCGGGCGTCGACAATCAATTCGGCTTGCATGGCAACTCATTCCCTTGGTTTTTGTCGTGGGGATCAAGTGAGCGGCGCGGGCTCAGTCGCCGAACGGACCGGCTGCGCAGAAGGCGCCACCCTGATAGAGCCGCGGCGGGTCGTCGGCGGCTGGCATCGGCTGGGCTTCGATTTTTTCGCGGAACACTTCGGAACTGTCCTGCGGGGCAAAACCCAGGGCCGTGGCATAACGGTTGTCCCACCAGATGTCCTTGTTGTCGGACATGCCGTAGACCACGGTGTGGCCGACATTCGGCGTGTACAAGGCGCGTTCGAGCAGTCGGGTCAGGTCGCCGAAGCTCAGCCAGGTGCTCATCATCCGGCGGTTATGCGGTTCCGGGAACGAGGAGCCGATGCGCACGCTGACGGTCTCGATGCCATAGCGGTCGAAGTAGAAGGTGGCCATGTCTTCGCCGTAGGACTTGGACAGGCCGTAGTAGCTGTCCGGGCGGCGAGGGGAGTGGGCGTCGATCACTTCGTCCTGCTTGTAGAAGCCGATCACATGGTTGGAGCTGGCGAAGATCACCCGCTTCACGCCGTGGCGGCGCGCCGCTTCGTAGATGTGGAACACGCCGCAGATGTTGGCGCCGAGGATCTCTTCGAACGAGCGCTCGGTCGACACGCCGCCGAAGTGCAGGATCGCGTCCACGCCTTCGACCAGTTGATGCACCGCCTGCTTGTCGGCGAGGTCACAGGGCATCACTTCTTCGCGGTCATCGATAGCCGGCGCGATATCGGCGATATCCGACAGGCGAATCACATTGGCGTAGGGGCGCAGGCTTTCGCGCAGGATTTTCCCGAGGCCACCGGCGGCGCCGGTCAGCAGCAGGCGATTGAAAGGGGGGCGGGCGGTTGCTGTGGTCGTCATGGGAATCCTGGACACGCGGTTGTTGTTATTGGTTTGTTGTAGGTTGTCGTATGACTGTGCTGGAGTATCCTTAGGGTTTCCGGCACTTGTCAACGCGACATTGGTGGAAATTGACGGAGGGTCATCGCAATGCTCGATCTCTGTAGGAGCTGGCAAGCCAGCTCCTACAGGGGGTGTGTTGAACCTTGCGGGTTACAACAACGAAATCGGATAACTGATGAACACCCGGTTCTCATCGAACTCGTTGGTGCTGAAGCTCTTGCGAATGCTCGCATTACGCCATTTCACGTTGAGGTTTTTCAGCGGGCCGCTCTGCACCGTGTAGGCCAGTTCGGATTCGCGGCCCCATTCCTTGCCGTCGGTGATGGCGCCGGTGTGCACATTGTCGCCACTGATGTAGCGATTCATCAGGGTCAGGCCCGGAACGCCCAGGGCGACGAAGTTGTAGTCGTGGCGCACTTGCCAGGATTTCTCCCGGGCGTTGTCGTAGCTGGAGTTGTAGCTGTCGTTGGCCAGGGTGCCGCCGCTGGTGCCGTTGACCCGCATCCAGACGTTGTCACCGGTGAGTTTTTGCAGGCCGACGTAGAAGGTATTGCCGCCATATCTGGCCGAGAGCAGGGCGAACGCAGTCTTGTTGTCGAGGTCACCGGCCTTGGCACTGCCGTCTTCCTTGCCGATGAAGTAGCCCAGGTTGGCGCCCAGGGTCCAGTCGCCAACGGGCTGGCTGTGCGTCAGGTTGAAGTATTGCTGCTGGTAAATGTCACTGAGTTCCGAGTACCAGACGCCGACCTGCGTGCGCTTTTCATTGAACGCATATTCACCGCCGCCGAAATTGAAACGGTCCGAGGTAAACGCCGCTTTGCCGTTCATGAACATGTCTTCCATGCTCGCGTCGTTACGCGGGCTGTTTTTCTGGAATTGACCGCCGTACAGCGTCAGGCCGCTTATTTCGCTGGAGGTCACCTGAGCGCCCTGGAAGGTCTGCGGCAGCGAGCGGCCATCGTCGGAGCGCAGGATCGGCAGCACTGGCATCCATTCGCCGACCTTCAATTCGGTTTTCGAGACCTTGCCTTTGAGCGCCACGCCGAGCCGGCCGAAATTGTCGGCGGGGCGGCCGTCGTCGTGGATCGGCAACAACTGTGTGCCACCGGTGCCTTTGCCGCCATCGAGCTTCTGCGAGTACAGGCCCAGTACATCGACACCGAAGCCCACGGTGCCCTGGGTGAACCCGGACCGGGCGTCGAGAATGAAGTTTTGCGTCCACTCTTCAGCCTTGCCCTGGGGATAGGCCGGGTTGGTGTAGTTGCGATTGATGTAGGCGTTGCGCAGGTTCAGCGTGGCCTTGGCGTCGTCAGTGAAACCTTCGGCCTGGCAGGTGATGGGCAGGACGAGGGCCAGGCCGCTGCAGCCGATCAGGCTCAGGGTATGACGACGGGTAAAGTCTGGACGCGAAGAACGGGCGGAGGAATTGCGGACGAGCTTGCTCACTGTGACGCTCCATTGTTTCTTGTTGTTTTTATCGTTGTCATATGTCGTCGTACAACGTTGGCGGCGATATTTGCGGGATTTTCGAGGGTTGTCAATCGGAAGTTATACGATGACTTGCGAGGGTAGGGACTGAGGGATGGCACTTTGTGGGAGCGAGCCTGCTACAGGAGATTGATTGATGCCATCCAGCATTTTTTGAACAAAGCCGATCTGTAGGAGCTGGCTTGCCAGCGAAGGCGTCATCACGGCCACCACCGCTTCGCCGGCAAGCCGGCTCCTACAGGAGATGAGGTTATTAGTTGGAAATCATGGGGGGCAGGGTGCCTAGCAGCGAGACCGCCGCCACTGCGCCGAGCCCCAGCATCCACTCCAGCATCACGCTGGCGCGCAAGGTTGGCAGACGCTGCTCGCAATCATTGATCCGCAAGCGATTGAACAACGCCAGGCCCAGCATCGAGGCCACCAACAATGCCTTGATCGACAGGATCAAGGCGAAACCGCTGAACAGCGGAGTCGGCCAGAATGCCCCGGTGAGTACCCGCACATTGATCAGCCCGGTGATCAGCAACCCGGCGACCAGGCCGTAACCGACGCCGCTGAAGCGCTGCAACATCACGCGGATCGAATGCCCATCGGGTTGACGCAAGATCATCACCAGCAGCATCAAGCCGCCGAGCCAGGCACCCACGCAGAACAAGTGAATGAGTTGATTGAGGATCAGCAAATGCCCGGCGGTGCCATCGAGCATGGCGCCGTGACCGACCGGGGCCAGCGTGGCCACCAGCAAGCCGCTGAGGATCAGGCGCAGCGCAAGGCTGGCGCGTAGTGGGGTCAGCAGCGACGCCAGTAGCAGCAGGTTGATCAGCAAATGCCAGCGCCAGACCTGGCCGAAAAAGGTGTTGCCCAGCACCAGGCCCAGGGTCGACGGATCGAAGGCCGCGTCCCACGCCCCGGCCATGCTCGCGGTAATCAGCAGCAACCAGCAGACCCCGCTGGCCAGCGCCACCACGGCCAGCCACCGGCAGGTCCGTGCCAGTCGCTGATCCAGTGCCGTTTCGCCATTTGCAAGCAAGGGCCTGAACACCCAGCCCCCGAACAGCATCAACACCACGATGAAATGCAGGAAGCGGCACAGCACCAGCGCGCTCGCCATGAATTACTGGCCAACCTTGAAGGCGTAGGCACCTTCGCTTTTGTGGGTGTCGACCGACACTGCGTGCCATTCGACTTTGTAGGCCCCGGCGGCCAACGGCGCAGCCGGGGTGACGATCAGGGTCTTTTTATCGCTGCCTTCGGTGGTCAGCGCTTTGATCGCTACCGGTGCGCCATCCCGGGTCAGCATGACTTTGGTGAAACTGGCCTCGATACCCTCGGAGAACTCCAGGCGCAATTGCGCTGGCGCGGCCACGGTGCTGTCGGCGGCCGGTGTCTGGCTTTTCAGGTGGGCGTGGGCAAACACCGAAGAAGCGGCGAGCAGGGAGCCGAGCAGGGCAGTGACGGTCAGGGTTTTCTTGAGCAGCATCGTGGGGACCTCAGGCAGTTTCCAAGTGCGCAGAGTTTAGCTTTACGACAGCGGTTGTACGAAGTTTCGTTTTCCCCTGTCGCCGCGGTCCAGAGCGGATGCTAGTCTTGCCCAACGTTGTTGTCGGGGATCCGCATGGGCAATCACAAGATCGAGATTCGTCGCAGTAACGTCGAAAAAATCCTGCTGGGGGCGGAAAAGGTCTTCGCTGAAAAGGGCTTCGGCAGCACCGCCATGGCCGACATCGCCGCCGAGGTGCAACTGCCGCGTTCCAACCTGCACTACTACTTCAGCACCAAGACCGAACTGTACAGCGCCGTGCTGTTCGACTTGCTGGAAGTCTGGAAGCAGGACGCGCTGTGCTTCGAGATGTTCGATGACCCACGCGTGGTACTCAGCAGCTACATCCGCGCCAAGATGAACCATTCCCGCAGCCGGCCATATGGTTCGAAAGTCTGGGCCAATGAAATCATCCACGGCGCGCCGACCCTCGGCGCAGCGCTGGACGCGAGCCTGTACGACTGGGCCAAGATGAAGGAAGCGAAAATCCGCCAGTGGGTGGACGACAAACGCATCCTGCCGGTGGAACCCTCGAGCCTGCTGTACATGATCTGGGCCTCGACCCAGCACTATGCCGACTTCGATCACCAGGTGAATATTCTCAACGATCATCAGCCGCTGTCGGACATGCAGTTCGAAAAAGCAGTGCAGACGGTGACCAGTGTGATTTTGCGGGGGATTGGGTTGGAGCCTTAGACCGACAGGATTTGCATTGTCCGAAAAGATCGCAGCCTCGTTTCACTCGACAGCTCCTACAAGGGAACGCGCAATCCTGTAGGAGCTGTCGAGTGAAACGAGGCTGCGATCTTTTGATCTTCAGCGATCAAACGGCAACGTGATACGGATTCCTCGGATCATGATTCCAGTCCAGGAACGGCTTGCCCGTCTCCACCGGCACCATCTCGATGCAGTCCTGCACCGGGCAGGTGATCTGGCACAGGTTGCAGCCCACGCACTCCTCATCGATCACTTGATACTTGTGAGTGCCGTCCGCTTGCTTGAGGCTGGCCACGGCCTGGTGCGATGTGTCCTCACAAGCGATATGGCAACGACCACAGCCAATACACGCCTCCTGATCGATTTTCGCGATCACCTGATAGTTGATGTCCAGGTACTTCCAGTCCGTGGTGTTGCCCACCGCGCGGCCGGAAAATTCCGAGATGCTGGCGTAGCCCTGACTGTCCATCCAGCGCGACAATCCGTCCTTCATGTCCTCGACAATCCGGAAACCGTGCAACATCGCCGCGGTGCACACCTGCACTGAGCCGCTGCCCAGGGCGATGAATTCCGCGGCGTCGCGCCAGTTGCCGATGCCGCCGATGCCGCTGATTGGCAGGCCCTGGGTCTGCGGGTCGCGGGCGATTTCGGCGACCATGTTCAAGGCAATCGGCTTGACGGCCGAACCACAATAACCGCCATGGGTGCTTTGGCTGCCGACCATGGGGTTGGCGACCATGCGTTCGAGGTTGACGCTGGTGATCGAGTTGATGGTATTGATCAACGACACCGCATCGGCACCGCCTCGATGGGCGGCGCGGGCGGCGACGCGGATGTCGGTGATGTTCGGCGTGAGCTTGACGATCACCGGCAGCGAGCAATACGTCTTGCACCAGCGGGTGACCTGTTCCACGTATTCCGGCACCTGGCCGACTGCAGCGCCCATGCCACGTTCCGGCATGCCGTGGGGGCAGCCGAAGTTCAGTTCGATGCCGTCGGCACCGGTGGCTTCCACCAGCGGCAGGATGTTTTTCCAGGATTCTTCTACGCAGGGCACCATCAACGACACAATCAGCGCGCGGTCCGGCCAATCCTTTTTGACCTGGGTGATTTCCCGCAGGTTGATCTCCAGAGAGCGGTCGGTGATCAGCTCGATGTTGTTAAAACCGAGTACTTCCCGGTTAGCCCCGAAGTGCGCCGAGTAGCGCGACGACACGTTCACCGCCGCCGGGTCTTCCCCCAGGGTTTTCCAGACCACGCCGCCCCAGCCGGCCTCGAAGGCGCGGACCACATTGTAGGCTTTGTCGGTGGGGGGCGCGGAGGCCAGCCAGAAGGGATTGGGTGCTTTGATGCCGGCGAAGACAATCGACAGATCGGCCATTTACGCAGCCTCCACATTGAGCATCAGTTGAGCATTGATTGCCTCGGCGGCGCGCTTGCCATGCTGCACGGCTTGCACGGTAAGGTCTTGGTCGAGGCTGGTGCAGTCGCCGCCGGCATACACGCCGGGGATGCTGGTGCGCAGGTTTTCATCGACTTCGATGCGCTCGCCCTGGCGTTTGAGCTCACGGGCCAGCGGATCGCTGAGGGCGCTGCCGTCGAAGGCCTGGCCGATGGCCTTGAAGATCGCATCGGCGGCCAGTTCGAAGGTTTCACCAGTGGTTTGCAGGCGACCTTCCACCAGATGGGTTCGGGCGAAACGCATGCCGCGCACGCGGCCCTGGTCATCGAGCAGCACTTCTTCGGGTTGTGCCCAGGTCATCAGCCGCACCTGATTGGCCTTGGCAATGTCCTGTTCGTGATGGGTGGCACCCATGTCCTCGACGCCACGGCGGTACACCAGATTCACATCGTGGGCGCCGAGGCGGGCCATTTGCACCGCCATGTCGATGGCGGTGTTGCCTGCGCCGAGGACAATGCAGTGGTCGGCCAGGGGCAGTTGGCTCAGGTCATCGGCCTGGCGCAGTTCGCGGATGTAGTCGGTGGCGGCGAGCAGGCCGGGCGCGTCTTCGTGGGCCAGGCCCAGCTGTTTGCTGGCGTTGAGCCCGAGGCCGAGGAACACCGCATCGAACTGTTGGTGCAGTTCGCTGAGGGTCAGGTTCTCTCCGAGTTTCTGCCCGTGGCGGATTTCGATCCCGCCAATCTGCAACAGGAACTCAAGCTCCTTTTGCGCGTAGTCATCCACCAGCTTGTATTTGGCGATCCCGTATTCGTTGAGGCCGCCAGCTTTTTCCCGCGCCTCGAAGATCACCACGTCATGACCGTGCATGGCACTGCGGTGAGCACAAGACAACCCGGCCGGACCGGCACCCACCACGGCGATGCGTTTGCCGGTGGCGGCAGCGCGCTGGAAGGGGTGCGTGCTGAAGTGCGCATTGTCCACGGCATAGCGCTGCAACAGGCCGATCATGACCGGCGCACATTCGTGAGCGTTGTTGCGCACGCAGGCTTGCTGGCAAAGAATTTCCGTCGGGCAAACCCGGGCGCAACTGCCGCCGAGGATGTTGGCCGAGAGGATTTTCTGCGCGGCACCTTGCACGTTGTCCTGCGCAATGTTGCGAATGAACGAGGGAATGTCGATTTCGCTCGGACAGGCATTGACGCAGGGCGCGTCGTAGCAATACAGGCAGCGCGAGGCTTCCAGGTGCGCCTGACGCTCGTTGAGCGGCGGCGCCAGATCGGTGAAATGGCCGGCGAGGGCGGCCGCATTCTCAACGGGATGCGGGAGGTGGTCCAGGGTCTTGATCACGGTATTGGCCTCACGGTTATTTGAGGTGCTGCCTCTGATGGGCATTGTTTTTTTGGTGTTTGTGACGACGCCTTCGCTGGCAAGCCAGCTCCTACAGGTTGGAATACATTTCCCTTGTAGGAGCTGGCTTGCCAGCGAAAGGCCGAAGGCCGCTCTCAGCGTTTCACGGCAACAGGCTTGTGCAGCTCAGCCCGCTTGCTCAGCAAATCAAACACCGCCGGGTACGCCGGCCGTTCGATGTAGCGCCCGGCACCGCGTTCGGCCCGCAGGTCGCCGTCGGCCCAGACCACGCGGCCCTGGCTGATGGTGTGGCTGGGCACGCCGCGCACGGTCTTGCCTTCGAAGATGTTGAAGTCCACCTGCTGATGGTGGGTCGTGGCGGAAATGGTCCGTATGCCTTGCGGGTCCCACAGCACCAGGTCGGCATCGGCACCGACGCGGATTGCGCCTTTGCGTGGGTAGAGGTTGAAGATCTTCGCCGTGTTGGTGGACGTCAGCGCGACGAATTGCTGCATCGAAAAGCGTCCGCTGTTCACGCCGTCATCCCACAACACCGCCATGCGGTCTTCGATGCCGGCGGTGCCGTTGGGGATCTTGCTGAAGTCGTCGCGGCCGGCGGCTTTTTGCTCGGCGCAGAAGCAGCAGTGGTCGGTGGCGGTGGTGTGCAGGTTGCCCGATTGCAGGCCATGCCAGAGCGCCTCTTGATGGCCGCGAGGGCGGAACGGCGGGCTCATCACGTAACCGGCGGCGGTTTGCCAGTCCGGATCGCGGTAGACGCTGTCGTCCAGCAGCAGGTGCCCGGCCAGTACTTCCCCGTAGACCGGCTGGCCCTTGCCCCGAGCGTAGGTGATTTCGTCCAGCGCTTCCTTGGTCGAGACGTGGACCAGGTACAGAGGCGTGCCCAGGGTTTCGGCGATGCGGATCGCCCGGCTCGCGGCTTCGCCTTCAACCTGGGAAGGGCGCGACAGGGGATGCGCTTCCGGCCCGGTGATGCCCTGGGCCATCAGTTTGCGTTGCAGGTGATACACCAGTTCACCGTTTTCCGCGTGAACGGTCGGCACCGCGCCCAGTTCCAGGCAGCGTTCGAAACTCGCCACCAGGGTGTCATCGGCGGCCATGATCGCGTTCTTGTAGGCCATGAAATGCTTGAAGCTGTTGACGCCGTGCTGGCTGACCAACTCGGCCATTTCCTCGCGGACCTGCTCGCTCCACCAGGTAATGGCGACGTGAAAGCCGTAGTCCGACGCCGACTTCTCGGCCCAGCCGCGCCACTGATGGAAGGCTTCGAGCAAGGATTGCTGCGGATTGGGAATCACGAAATCGATGATCGAGGTGGTGCCGCCAGCCAGTCCCGCCGCCGTGCCACTGTAAAAGTCCTCGCTGGCCACAGTGCCCATGAAAGGCAGTTGCATGTGGGTGTGCGGGTCGATGCCGCCGGGCATCAGATACTGGCCGCTGCCGTCGAGCACTTCGGCGCCTGCAGGTATATCGAGATTTTCGCCGATGGCCTTGATCACGCCGTCTGCGCAATACACATCGGCGCGATAACTTTCATCATGGGTAATAACGGTGGCGCCACGGATCAACAGAGACATTCCGAGTTCCTCGCAGGCAATGACCGGCTTATGCCGGTTCTAGATGTTTTATTCAAAACAGCCCGCACAGAACTAATCCTGTCAACGCTGTCAGGATTAAACGCTAGCTGCACTTATCAGAATCGGCAAGAATATTTTTTATAAGCTTATGCTATTATTAACTAATTGATATTTAACGATTAAATACAAGAATCACCAAAATGGTGAGACCGCTCACCATTTTGACGCACTTGACAGGATCGAAAAATAGTCAAGATTTCCTATGTGAAATCAGCTGTTTGAGTATGGTCTATGGTTGATGCGCAGCCATTGAAAAAAAGATCAACGCACCAGTTTGAGTCCTGACTGTCCGGACAACTTGCCTGGCATTTGGCCTGAGTGGCCTGACAAATAGTCGAGTCAGCGAATAAAACTGATAAACATCAGTTGGTTGCAATGTGTTTATGGAACTGCCCGATGCGTAATCGGGGCACACGGCACGTTTATTGATGCCGCCAGCCCCTGATGAGCAACAATAATCAAAAGAACAGTGGAGCGGCCATGCAACAGATAAGATCGCAAGTGACCGAGCGCGACGGCTTGTTCGAGCTCGAAGCCGGCAGCGATGTCCTCGACAGTCCCCGTTACAACCACGACATTGCACCGACCAAGGTGCGCGAACGCACCTGGAACAAATGGCACATCACCGCGTTGTGGGTCGGCATGGCGATCTGCGTGCCGACCTACACCCTCGGTGGCGTGCTGACCGCGTATTTTGGCCTGACCGTCGGCGAAGCGCTGCTGGCGATTCTGTTCGCCAATATCATCGTATTGATTCCCCTGACGCTTAACGCCTTTCCCGGCACCAAGTACGGCATTCCCTTTCCGGTGTTGTTGCGTTCGTCCTTCGGTGTGCTCGGTTCCAACATTCCGTGCCTGATCCGCGCTCTGGTGGCGTGTGGCTGGTTCGGCATCCAGACCATGTTCGGCGGGCTGGCGATACACCTGTTCCTCGGTTCGGTGTTCGAGGGCTGGAAATCCCTGGGCGGCACCGGCGAAGTCATCGGCTTCATGGTGTTCTGGGCGCTGAATCTGTGGGTGGTGATTCGCGGCGCCGAGTCGATCAAATGGCTGGAAACCCTGTCGGCGCCGCTGCTGGTGCTGGTGGGCGTCGGCCTGCTGGTCTGGGCCATGCCCAACGTGTCGATGAGCGAATTGCTGGCAATTCCGGCCAAGCGTCCCGAAGGTGCCGGCGTGGCCAGCTACTTCGCCGCCGGGCTGACGGCGATGGTCGGCTTCTGGGCCACTCTGTCACTGAACATTCCGGACTTCAGTCGCTACGCAAAAAGCCAGAAGGACCAGATTGTCGGGCAGATCATCGGTTTGCCGCTGACCATGTTCCTGTTCGCGTCCCTCGGCGTGGTGATGACCGCGGCCTCGGTGAAACTGGTGGGGGTGACGGTGTCCGATCCGGTGACCCTGATCGGTCATATCCAGAGCCCGGTGTGGGTCGCACTGGCGATGGCACTGATCATCATTGCCACGCTGTCGACCAATACCGCAGCGAATATCGTGTCGCCGACCAATGACTTCCAGAACATCGCGCCCAAGGCGATCAACCGTACCAAGGCAGTATTGCTCACCGGGTTTGTCGGGTTGGCATTGATGGCCCATGAACTGCTGAAAAAACTGGGCCTGATTGTCTCGGACGTCAGTCTCGAAACCGTCTATTCCAACTGGTTGCTTGGCTATTCCAGCCTGCTGGGACCAATTGCCGGGATCATGGTGGTGGACTATTTCCTGATCAAGAAACAGCAACTCGACCTTGCCGGCCTGTACCGCGATGACGTGTATCCGGCGTGGAACTGGTGCGGTTTCATGGCCTTTGGCGTGCCGGTGGTGTTGACGTTGCTGTCCCTGGGCAGCGATGCGTTCAGCTGGTTCTACAGCTATGGCTGGTTCACCGGCTCGGCCCTCGGAGGGGTGATTTATTACGGGTTGAGTGTGATGCGGCCCAGCCCGTCTGTCGCGAAATCTGCGGTGTAGCGAATGGCCCCTTCGCTGGCAAGCCAGCTCCTACATTGCAAACGCATTCCCCTGTAGGAGCTGGCTTGCCAGCGAAGACGATCTCAAATCCACCGAAGAACTGCCTGAAGAAATACATAAGAACAGCCTGAGGAGATCATCATGAACGCAGCCGTAGACGTTCTGCAGTCCAGCCATCAGCACATCAACCGCGACCGCCTGTGGCAATCGCTCATGGAACTGGCCAGGCTCGGCGCCACGGTCAAGGGCGGCGTGTGTCGCCTGGCCCTGACCGACCTCGACCGCCAGGCCCGGGACATCTTCGTCAAGTGGTGTATCGATGCCGGCTGCACCGTCAGCATCGACGCCGTCGGCAATATCTTCGCCCGTCGCCCCGGGCGCAACCCCGACCTGCCGCCGGTGATGACCGGCAGCCACATCGACACCCAGCCCACCGGCGGCAAGTTCGATGGTTGCTTCGGTGTATTGGCCGGCGTCGAAGTGCTGCGCACCCTAAACGACCTGAACATCGAAACCGAAGCGCCGCTGGAAGTGGTGGTCTGGACCAACGAGGAAGGCTCGCGCTTCGCCCCGTGCATGATGGGTTCCGGCGTGTTCGCGGAAAAATTCACCCTCGAGGAAACCCTGGCCAAGGTCGATGCCGATGGCGTGACCGTGGGTGAAGCGCTGAATGCCATTGGCTACGCTGGCCCGCGTAAAGTCAGTGGCCACAAAGTCGGCGCTTATTTCGAAGCCCACATCGAGCAAGGCCCGATCCTTGAAGACGAACGCAAGACCATAGGCGTGGTCATGGGCGCCCTCGGGCAGAAATGGTTCGACCTGAAACTGCGCGGCGTCGAAGCCCATGCCGGCCCGACTCCGATGCACCTGCGCAAGGACGCCCTGGTCGGTGCCGCGATGATCGTCGGAGCGCTCAATCGCGCCGCCCTCAGCCATCAACCCCATGCCTGCGGCACCGTCGGTTGCCTGCAGGCCTATCCCGGCTCGCGCAATGTCATCCCCGGCGAAGTGCGCATGACCCTGGACTTCCGGCACCTGGAACCGGCGCGCCTGGACTCGATGATCGACGAAGTGCGCGAAGTCATCGAAACCACCTGCGACGAACACGGCCTGACCTTCGAGCTCACGCCAACGGCCGACTTCCCGCCGCTGTACTTCGACAAAGGCTGCGTTGAAGCCGTGCGCGGCGCCGCCCAAGACTTGGGCCTTTCGCACATGGACATCGTCAGCGGCGCCGGGCACGACGCGATCTTTCTCGCCGAACTCGGCCCGGCCGGGATGATCTTCGTGCCGTGCGAAGGCGGCATTAGTCATAACGAAATCGAAAACGCCGCGCCGGACGATCTGGCGGCGGGGTGTGCTGTGTTGTTGCGAGCGATGCTGGCGGCTTCGGCGGCGGTGGCGAAGGGCGAGTTGACTGCCTGAGCCTAAAAAGATCGCAGCCTTCGGCAGCTCCTACAGAGAATTGTGTACCCCGTAGGAGCTGCCGAAGGCTGCGATCTTTTGATCTTGATCTTCAAACCCAAATGGCATCCCACAGCGAGTAATCGCCAATGCGCTTCACCAACCCCGCACGCAACGGATTCATGACGATGTAGCGGGCAGCGTCCTTGATGTCTTCTTCCCGGCGCAAAGCACGGTCGTAGTAACCACGCTGCCACAGACGGCCCATATCACCACGCACAAGATTGATCGAGCGGCTGCTTCTGGATTTGATTCGGAACATCAGCTCGGCCAACGTGCCGTGCTTCAATTCCATCAACCAATGCAGATGATCCGGCATGACAACCCAGGCCATGGAGGTCACTAGCGATGCTTCATCGGCACAACGTAGTTGATCGACCAGAAGCCGTCCAATCCGCCAATCTGCGAACACCGGCTCTCGTCGATGGGCGACAGCGGTCAGTAGATAAATACGACCTGATTCCGAAAATCGAGCGTTGCGCAGGCGACATCCATTTGCAGCGACAGGCATTCCTTGCCCTCCTTGAAATGTATTGACAGATGAACGTTAGCCGTTAGCGTGGACGCCATGGTTGAAAGCATTTGCGAAATATTTCAAATACGCCAAAAAAATCGCGTGCTTACGCGGCCCGAACCTTCGGCAGCTCCTACATCTGCACGATCATGAACGCCCGCGGTCGTAATCTTCACAGGCCGGCGCATGACTGCGCCGCCGCACGCGGGGAGATCCTATGAGCCAGGACGTCCTGACCACTGAAACCAATCGCCGTCAGTTGCAGCAAATCATCGCCGGCCTGTCCGACGGGGTGATTCTGCTGGACCCCGACCAGAGCATCCTGTGGGCCAACGAGGCGGCGCTGGCTATGCACGGTGTCTCGCAAGTCAGCGAACTGGGTGCCAACGCCGAGGCGTATGCCAAACGCTTCGCCTTGCGCCATCGCAACAATCATGGGGTGCCAGCCGACAGCTATCCGATCAACCGGGTGGCCCGTGGCGAGACGTTCAGCGATGTGCTGGTGGAGGTGACCTCGGCGGCGGACGAAGAGCGTACCTGGGTCCATCGCGTGCGCGGCCTGGTATTGACCGACAGCCATGGCGAGCCGGAATCGCTGGTATTGATCATGGACGATGTAACCGACCGGGTCAGCGCCGAGCAACGTTTCGCTTGCGCGTTTCGCCTGTCCCCGGTGCCGATTCTATTGTGCTACGCGGCTGATCAACGGGTGCTGGACGTCAACGAAGCGTTCCTCGATACCCTCGGTTATCCCCGTGAGGAAGTGCTTGGGATCAGCATTGCGCAGATCGATTTCATCGACGACAAAAACGCGCGCATCTGGCTGTTCGCCGCGCTGGAGAAATCCGGCAGCCTGGACCGCATCGATGTGCGCGTGCGCAGAAAAGACGCCGGGCTGATCGATTGCACCGTGTCGGCGGACACTGTGAACATTCAAGACAACCCCTGCTATCTGCTGGTGCTGGTGGACATCACCGAGCGCAGGCGCACCGAGCTGGAACTGGTGTCGGCCATCGAGGAAGCGATGAAGGACGCCTCATGGTTCAGCCGCACGCTGATCGAAAAACTGGCCAAGGTGAAGAACGTCAATTCACCGAAGTTGCCCAGCGTGTCCTTCACCGACCTGACTGCCCGTGAGCGCGAAGTGCTGGGCCTGATATGCGAAGGCCGGGCCGACAAGGAAATCGCCGCGCGCCTGAAACTCGCGCCGAATACAGTGCGTAACCATGTGGCGGCGGTGTATTCCAAACTCAATGTGCACAGCCGCAATGAAGCGATTGTCTGGGCGCGGGAGCGGGGACTGTTCTCCAGCGAATGGCGGCCCAAGGGGCAACGGTAAGGTGCAAATGCCACCGGCCGGGCCATAAGTGATTCGCGGATATTTATTTTTGTGACAGGCGTGTGGATTTTACACGCCGGTTCTGTTGTCACAAAAATGTGTCGATCACTTATCGCGGGTCAACCGATGAAAACTCTTGGGAAACGCGTTATCTCACCTTTGTCGCTGGCATTGTGCGTGGCGATTCTCGGCGGCTGTGCCAGTCCGCCACCCCCTCCAACAGTCACTCCACCACCTCCTGAACGTACCTGCCAGGCCATGGATAAAACCGATGTCCTCGGTGATGTACGGGGCGAAGACGGGGAGGTGACCCGAGTCACCACCACGACTCGCTGCGTGACGCAGTAAACCCCAGCGCGGCCTTCAGTCGGCCCGTGTTGAGGAAATCGAAGGCGCGAACCGCGCGATGCGCGGATGCTGCCGCCGCTCGTGCGTGCCGTCGTGTTGGTCATTGCGAGTGCTGTCGGTGCAGTTCGGCTGGCAGTTGCCGAAAGCCATCGGTCTTTTGAAGCGCTTCTTTATCGCAAATGGTTCTAGAGAAACTGTCAACTCTGACAGTTTCTGGCGTACCGATTTTTCCTGATAGTTGAATGACCATCCCTGATCATTCACTTGCCAGCATCGAGAGCCCGCCATGACCATCGAATTTAAAGCCGGAGCCACAGGAAACGAACCCGTGTACATCTGTCACGGAGCTGAACATGACTTCAAGATTGCGGCCGGGGCGGATAGCCCATGGGTGAATCAGGGAGTGAGTTTCAATCAGGTTCAGGGGGAGTCCTCACCGATCACTACCGATCCTGAGTTGGGCCAGTATCAGAAGTTTCTGGCGGCGGGCACTGAGTGGAAGTTGAATTGCCCGGCGAATGGAACGGACATCGATTTCAATCTTCAGCTGCAAAGTGAATTTACCGCCGCGCCTTGTAAAGTTGCATTGAAATTGGGCGACTATCGGCGAGCCATTCTCAGTAAACGTGACCCGATCAGCGCTCCGGTGGTGGGGGACAAAGTGGCCGCGGAGGTTCAAATCGGTTCGTTTTATACAGGCAAGGAACTGGAGGGCGTTGAGGTCGAGTGGTACTACGACGGGGAGATTGTGCAGAAGGTGCCGACTACCGGTCTGGGGTGGAGCAAGTTCGAACATGCCGTCACCACTGCGGGGAAGCATACGATGACGGCAAAGGTTCATAGCCCTTATGACGACACAACGGCAGAGCAGAGTTTTACGATCAATGTGTATGTGGACAGTCCTTGGGAGCAGGCCACGTTGTCGATCAACGGCAACAAAGTGGAATGGGGGGCGGAGCTCGTTTTGCTCCGTGGGCAGGAGAACGATGTGACGGTGGAGGCTCCACCCGCGATCGCCAGGGCGATCAATCTGGGCCTGGCTGAGGGTGGCGGTTTGAACATCGTCGCATCGCCGAATTTTGACGAGTGGGTGGCTCCCGTCGATGACCGGTTCAATTGGAAGATTACGTCGGACGCTGGCAAGAGCGGTGTTATCACCCTGGCGTTTTACAGCAGGGAAGTGGAGGCGTCGTGGGAGCATCGAAGCCTGGTGATTTCGAGCAACCTGGCGGATGAAGTGGATCAGGTCCTGGTGGGCGGTGTTGCTTCCCCGGCCGCCGGTGCCGTGTTTTTCAGGAATGAGCCGCAGGCCGTCACCCTGACCTACAAGCCAGGCAGCCCCCTGCAAGACTACCCGCTGGCGCTGACAGGCACGCCGCTCACGGGCGTGCAACCTGGCAATCTGACGGTCACCGCGTCAGGCAAGAATACCTGGGCAGTCAACTCCCATACCAACAGCGGCACGTTCAAACTGGAGTTGAAAGGTGCGGACATGACCACTGGCATTACACTGCCCGTCTGTAAGGTAATGTCGACCAACCTGGCTGATGAGGCGGACGTCAAGATCGGTGGCGTGGCGGTTCCTCCCGGTGGCAACGTGTTTTTCAGGGGACAGGCTCAGGTCGTTACGCTGACGCCCAAAGCTGGCAGTCCGATCGCCGGGCATCCGGTTACGCTGACGTGCGAGGTCAAAAGCGGCCTTGTTGCGGCCAATGTGGTGAGTGCGCCTGCATTTGGCAGCGAGCAAACAACTCACAGCTGGCGCGTCACCGGCTCGACCAAAAGCGGAACCTTCCAGCTGAGTCTCGCGGGGAAGGACATGACTCACCCGATCAATGTGGCGGTGAGCAAGCTGCTGTCGCCCAATCTGGCCGACGAAGCCGAAGTCAAGATCAATGGCGTGGCGGTTCCTCCTGATGGCAATCAGTTTTTCTGGGGGCAAGCCCAAGCCGTTACGCTGACGCCCAAACCTGGCAGTCCGATCGTCGGGTATCCGGTAACGCTGACCTGCACGATCATAAGCGGCCTTGATCCGGACGATGTGGTGAGTGTGCCTGCATTTGCTAGCGCGCAAACCACTCCTCATCGTTGGGACGTCACTGGCTCGGCCAACAACGGAACGTTCCAGCTGCGTCTCGCGGGCAAGGACATGACCAACCCGATCACTGTGGCAGTGAGCAGGTTGTCGTCTGGCAACCTGTATGATGAGGTGACACCTGTATTGGACGGCACACCGTGGCCAGAAACACACTCTGCAACGTTCCATGTAGGTACAACTTATACAATCACTTTGAATTACAAGAACGGGAAAGTGTGGAGGGATGTTCCCTTGGCCCTTGATTTGGTTCCTGACTCGGACCTTGAAGATGATGACATTGTTTGCCAACCGCCTTTTCGCCAATTATCCGCGAAGCATGAATGGAAGCTCAAAGGCGTGAAGAATAAACATTCAACATTCAAGGTAAAGCTATTCAATGCTACAGAAACGGCGATGCTCCTAACGCAGACTAACACTATGGCTGCGCGATACGAACTTGATGTTTACTACAACGGAGAGGTAAAGTCTGGAGGTGTTATTGATATTAAACATGGCACCCGGTTGCCACTGACTTTCAAGTTAAAGCCGGATATTTCCACCAGTGCCCCCCTCAAATTAAGTGGGGGGGCAGGTTGGGATGCGAATATGAATTCTTCACCACCAATTGTCAGTTCTCAACCCATAACACCCGACGGTGTAACAATGATCGTATCCCTCAAAGAGAATGTTGGGGTTGGTATTTGGCTTAGACTGGAGGCAAGCGTTGATGATATGGACGTGACGGCAGTTTTTCGTGTAACTGAATGAGGAAAGGGGACACCCATTAGACGACCTCGATTCAAGGTTAAAAACCACCATTCCCTGCAGTTTTTTACTGCAGGGTTTTTTTCAATCCCAACCTGCTTGGTTGCCCCCAACAACTCACAACACCGCCCCAGCCATCTCACTCGGATCCGCCACCCGCTTCAGCGGAATCTGCGCCAGCGCCGTCTTCAAAATCGCCTCATTCTTCACTAGTGCCGAAGCGAACTTGGTATCCGTCAACCCCGGCAGCAAGGCATTGCACCGAATCCCGAACTGCGCACACTCCTTGGCAAACACCTTGGTCATGTTGATGACCGCCGCCTTGGTCACCGAGTAGATGCCCTGGAAGATGCCCGGCGAAACACCGTTGATCGAGGCGACGTTGATGATGCTGCCGCCACCGTTTTCGCGCATCAGCTTGCCGGCTTCGACCGACATGAAGAAGTAGCCGCGGATGTTCACGTCGACGGTTTTCTGGAAGGCGCTGAGGTCGGTGTCCAGCACGTTGCAGAACTGTGGGTTGGTCGCGGCGTTGTTGACTAGGATGTCGAGGTGGCCGAACTGTTCCTTGATGTCGGCGAAGACCTGGCTGATTGTTCCATTTCGCCGATGTGGCAGGCGCTGAATACGAGAGTGAGCCCACTGTTGAGTGGAGCACTGATTGCATTCTCTATATGACTTTTGATACGAGAGATTGGGTTTTTATTGCACCATGTTCTAATTTACCTGTCAGTTATGACAGTTTCCGGCACCTCGATTTTTCCTGATAGTTAACGGACTGTTTTCATGTCCATAACTGAAAAGGAATTGTCGTCATGACCGCCGAACTAAACGCTGCAACCGCTGCAGCAAGCCCTTGGGAACAAGCAACGTTGTCGATCAACGGCAACAAAGTGGAATGGGAGGCGGAGCTCGTTTTGCTCCGTGGGCAGGAGAACGAAGTGACGGTGGAGGCTCCACCCGCGATCGCCAGGGCGATCAATCTGGGGCTGGCTGAGGGGGGCGGTTTGACCATCGTCGCATCGCCGAATTTTGGCGATTGGGTGGCTCCCGTCGATGGCCAGTTCCATTGGAAGATTACGCCGGGCGCTGGCAAGAGCGGTCGTATCACCCTGGTGTTTTTCAGCAGGGAAGTGGAGGTGCCGTGGGAGCACCGAAGCCTGGTGATTTCGAGCAATTTGGCGGATGAGGCAGACCTCTTGATTGATGGAGGGGCTGTTCCGCCCACTGGTATCGATTTCTACCATGGGGAACCTCATATCGTTTCACTCCGCCCCAAAAACAACAGCCCTGTGGCGGGACTTCCTGTGGCGTTGAAACGATCAATAATCGAGGGCCTCAAACCTGAGGATTTAAAGTGTGAGCCGCCTTTCGATCAGGAACAGGCTGAGCACCGGTGGACTGTTACCAGTTTGGGAGGCGTTGGTAAGTTTCAGCTAAGTATGTTGGGTGGAGGCATGACCCAAGCTTTGCTCGCGCCGGTTTGCAAGGTACTGATGATAAACGACAGTCCGAATATCTATATTCTTTATAGAGGTAATGATTTTTTGGGGGATGTCCAGCGCATGGTTGTCACTCGAAACGTTACGTATCTCGTTAGGTTCGCGCGTGGTTCTTCGGTACCTTCTACTGACCAGTTTGCCAAACTGGAATGGGTCAGTCCGCCCACGGGTAATGTTGTAGAAATTGAGCCAGCCCTGGGGGGCGAAAGGCATCGGCCACCTGGAGGGAAGTGGGATTGGAACATGAAGTTCCTTCAGTCCGGCGAGTTTTCCATGCGGTTCTTTATTCGAGGGGGGGCATATTCCGCATCCTCAATACTGACCATTTTGGTGCAGTGACCACAAAATTAGTTAATTACTTCCTCTTGGAACCCTTACTTAAATATGCATGCGGATAGCATTGGTTGAGAATGAAAGTAAGAAAGGCAGCAATCGCTGCCTCTCTTTTCATTAAACTACCAAGTCAGGACAGGAAACCCCCATCCACATTCAACGAAACCCCAGTCGTATAACTCGACGCATCACTCGCCAAATAAAGTACTGCCCCGGCCATCTCACTCGGATCCGCCACGCGCTTCAATGGAATCTGCGCCAGTGCGGTATTCAAGATTGCCTGATTCTTCACCAGTGCCGAAGCGAACTTGGTATCCGTCAACCCCGGCAACAACGCATTGCACCGAATCCCGAACTGCGCGCATTCCTTGGCAAACACCTTGGTCATGTTGATCACCGCCGCCTTGGTCACCGAGTAGATGCCCTGGAAGATCCCCGGCGAAACACCGTTGATCGACGCCACGTTGATGATGCTGCCGCCACCGTTTTCGCGCATCAGCTTGCCGGCTTCGACCGACATGAAGAAGTAGCCGCGGATGTTCACGTCGACGGTTTTCTGGAAGGCGCTGAGGTCGGTGTCCAGCACGTTGCAGAACTGCGGGTTGGTCGCGGCGTTGTTGACCAGGATGTCGAGGCGGCCGAACTGTTCGCGGATCCCGGCGAAGACCTGGCTGATCTGTTCCATTTCGCCGATGTGGCAGGCGATGGCGGTGGCCTTGCCGCCGGCGGCGATGATCGCGTCGGCGACGTGTTGGCAGCCGTCGAGTTTGCGGCTGGAGACGATCACGTGGGCGCCTTGCTGGGCCAGCAGTTTGGCGATGGCTTCACCGATGCCACGGCTGGCGCCGGAGACGAAAGCGATCTTGCCGTCGAGGTCGAACAACTGGGTCTTGGACATGGGATTCCCTTATAAAAAGTCTTGTTATTGAGTCAAATGCCGGGGTGTGGCTAATGCTGTTCAGTAGGGGCGAATTTACTCCGAGGGCGCTGCGTTTTGGCCAGTAGATGCGCGTCATCGTTAACGACCTTCGCGAGCAAGCTCGCTCCTACAAGGGATCGCGTACGGTCAGAGGCTGGATTTGTTGATGACCTGCAAGCTCATTTGCTCCAGCAGCTTGTTCATGTGAATGAACTGCGCGAAGCGTTTGTCCTGGGTCTGGCCGTGGTAGAAGCGGTAGTAGATCTGCTGCACGATGCCGGCCAGACGGAACAGGCCGTAGGTGTAGTAGAAGTCGAAATTGTCGATGCGGATGCCCGAGCGTTCGGCGTAGTAATCGACGAACTCGCGGCGGGTCAACATGCCCGGCGCGTGGCTTGGCTGGCGGCGCATCATCTGCACCGGCGCCGGATCATCGGCTTCGATCCAGTAGGCGAGGGTGTTGCCCAGGTCCATCAGCGGATCGCCCAGGGTGGTCAGTTCCCAGTCGAGCACGCCGATGATCTGCATCGGGTTGTTCGGGTCGAGGATCACGTTGTCGAAGCGGTAGTCGTTGTGCACGATGCTGGAGACCGGATGGTCGGCCGGCATCTTGTCGTTGAGCCAGGCTTTCACCGTTTGCCATTGTGGCGCATCGGGGGTCAGGGCTTTTTCGTAGCGATCGCTCCAGCCTTTGATTTGCCGCGCCACGTAACCTTCGGGTTTGCCCAGATCGCCCAGGCCGTAGGCGTTGTAGTCGACTCGATGCAATTCCACGAATTTGTCGATGAAGCTCTTGCACAAGGCTTCGGTTTTCGCCGGATCCAGGCCCAGTTCCGGCGGCAGGTCCGAGCGCAGGATGATGCCGTTGACCCGTTCCATGACATAGAACTCGGCACCGATCACCGATTCGTCGGTGCAGTGCACATAGGCTTTCGGGCAGTACGGAAAGCCGTCGCGCAGTTGATTGAGGATGCGGAATTCACGGCCCATGTCGTGGGCCGACTTGGCCTTGTGGCCAAAGGGCGGGCGACGCAGGACGAATTCCTGTTCGGGGTATTCCAGCAAGTAGGTGAGGTTGGAAGCGCCGCCCGGAAACTGGCTGATCTGCGGCAAACCGCTGAGCCCCGGAATATGGGCCTTGAGGTATGGATCGATCAGGCTGGCATCGAGCTCTTCGCCGGTGCGGATACGGGTGGACTGGTCATTAAGCGCCATGCTTATCCCTTCTGCTTATTCTGGAGGCCTGAAACTATTGGCTAATCTAATGCGCGCACGGCGCACCCACAACCGCGAACGGCTCTTATAGGTGAGCGTGTTGCCGGCCAATCATTGTTTTTGATACAGATGTTTGAATCGCCGTCACTGGGCGACCTGGCTCATGGTGGGTGGCAAGTCGATCGGCGTCAGTACCGGTTGATTGGAGAAAAACGCCACGAGGTTCTTGCCCACCAGTTCGACGGTGCCTTGGGTGGCTTCCGGGGACAGCCCGGCGACATGGGGCGTGAGGATCACGTTGCTCAGGGTCTTGAGCACATCCGGCACCTTCGGTTCGGCGTCGAACACATCCAGCGCGGCACCGGCGATCCGGCGGTGCTCCAGGGCGCTGATCAGGTCAGCGGTGGCAATCACGCTGGCCCGGGCGATATTGACGATAAACCCCTTGGGGCCCAACGCGTCGAGCACCTGGCGATTGATCAGGTGCCTGGTGGCCGGGCCGCCGGGCGTGGCGACGATCAGGAAGTCCGAGGTGCGCGCCAGTTCGGTCGGGGTCGAGTAGAAGGTGTAGGGCACATCGCTGCGAAGCTGGCGATTGTGGTAACCAATGGTCATGTCGAAACCGGCGCTGGCGCGTTTGGCGATGGCCATGCCGACCGCGCCGAGGCCTAGGATGCCCAGGCGTTTGCCGGCGAGGGAAGGGCGCATGATCTTCGGCCACTCGCCGCGCCGTACGGCGGCATCACAGCGGGGTATGTCGCGCACCAGCGACAGCAGCAGCGCCATGGCATGGTCGGCGACGGACGAGGCGTTGACCCCGGCGCCATTGGTGACGGTGATGCCCCGGTCGGCAGCGGCTTGCAGGTCGACGTGTTCATAGCCGGCACCGATCACGCAGATGATCTTGAGGTTGGGCAGCGCGGCGATTTCATCGGCATACAGCCCCAATGGGCCACGGGTGAGGACGGCGTCGATCTGTCCGGCGTGCCGGTCGATGGCTTCGGCGCGCTCGGCGGGTGTCGGGGCCAGAATCAGATGGAAGCCCTGATGCTCGAGGATGGGCAGGTAATCATTGATGGTTTCAACCAGTACCAGAACGGTTACGGGCATGTTTGGCTCCCTGTGGGCATCGAAAATTCGGCTTGAACGTCGCTTTGTTTCGACGACATGAGGGTGGCACGGGCGGCTTCGAGAATCTCGTCCGAGAGCGGGTCGCCGCGGGTGGCCCGGGACAGCATCAGCGCACCGAACATCAGCGAGTACTGCACCAGCGCCTGCTGCCGTTTGCCGGCTTCGTCTTCTGTGTCCAGCAACGAGCCGAGGGAATCGAGCAGGTTGTTCAGGCCCTGCATGTAGGTTTGGCGCAAGCCGCTCTCGGCGGTCTCGTGGCACATGTCCCCGGCGAAGGCCACCACCGGGCAGCTGTCGCCCGGATGGTCCCGGCTTTCGCGAGACAGGTACAGTCCGACCACGGCGCGGCGGGCGGCGTCCTTGCTGTCATGCTCGGCCACCCGCGCTTGCCAGCGCTGCGCGGACTGCTCGAAGGCCCTGCCGCTGGCCTCTTGCGCCAGGGCTTCCCTGGAGTCGAAGTGCCCGTAGAAGCCGCCGTGGGTCAGGCCCGCGGCAGCCATCACATCGACCACACTGATCCCGTGCAAACCGCGTTCGCGAAACAGCCGTGTGGCGGCTTCGACTATGGTCTCGCGGTTGAGGTCGGCTTGTTTGCGGGAAACTCGGGGCATGGGGCATTCTCGGGGTTGCAGGTTGAGTATCAGAGGGCGTACTGGGCAATCCCGTTGCCGAACGACCAGTTCTCTTTTTTCACTTCCACCAGATTAATGAAAACGTCCTCCAGACGCACCGCGAGCTCTGCATGAAGGCTCTCGGCAATGGTTTTGTAGAGGAGTTTTTTCTGCTCGACGGTCCGGCCTTCGCTCATGGTGATCTGGATCACCACCAACTGGTCCGTGCGGTTGATGCCCAGATAACCGGGATCAAAGATGAAATGCTGCGTATCGTGTTCGGCGAGTATCTGGAAATTATCGTTCTCCGGCACGCCGATGGTGTTGTGCATGGCGGCATAGATCAGTTGGCCGATGCGCTTGGCGTAGTTGGGGTCCTGATGTTTTTTGATGTCGACGCGAACCAGTGGCATGGGAAGACTCCGGAGGATACAGGTCAATTAAAAATACATTACGCTAGACCTTTATCAAGTGCGGATTGCACTCAGACGATCAAGAGCAAGTGTCGAAATCACCGCATACCCTTGTAGGAGCCGGCTTGCCGGCGAAGGCGACCTCAAGCCGTGTGCCGAACTTTGGGACGCCTTCGCTGGCAAGCCAGCTCCTGCAAATCGGGTTTCGTACAGGTGAATTTATCGGCGATCTGGCACCACCGTTCCTCACCTAAGTCTTTGCTTCTGCTCACGAATCCTCCAGAATCGCGCCCCTGTTTCGGCCGGACGCCGCCTGTCGGGTATTCCGACGCGTCCAGGCCGGGTGGCAAGTGACCGGAATGTGGAGATCCCACCGGATGAATGATCAGGCCAATAGCGTTAACGAACGCTATGTAGACGCGACACCAGCAACACTGTCGAGCTGGAATCGCCAAGACACCACCTGGATGCTGGGCCTGTTTGGCACGGCGATTGGTGCGGGTACTCTGTTTTTGCCGATCAACGCAGGCCTGGGCGGTTTCTGGCCGCTGCTGATCCTGGCGTTGCTGGCGTTCCCGATGACGTTCTACGCACACCGCGGGCTGACCCGTTTCGTGCTGTCCGGTCGCGAAGGCGCCGACATCACTGAAGTGGTGGAAGAGCATTTCGGTATCAAGGCCGGTGCCCTGATCACCTTGCTTTATTTCTTCGCGATTTTCCCGATCCTGCTGATCTACAGCGTGGCCCTGACCAACACGGTCGGCAGCTTCATGGAACATCAACTGCACATCATGCCGCCACCGCGCGCCGTGCTGTCGCTGGTGCTGATCCTCGGCCTGCTGGCAGTGGTACGTTGCGGTGAGCAATTGATCGTCAAGGCCATGAGCCTGATGGTCTACCCGTTCATCGTTGCGCTGCTGTTCCTGGCGGTGTACCTGGTTCCCCACTGGAACGGCGGCATCCTCGCCACCGCCAGCAGCGTGCCGGCGCCGTCGGCATTGCTGCACACGATGTGGCTGGCGATTCCGGTGATGGTGTTCTCGTTCAACCACTCGCCGATCATCTCGGCGTTCGCCGTGGACCAGAAGCGTCGCTACGGCGAGCACGCCGAGGAGCGCAGCTCGCAGATCCTGTCCCGCGCCCACCTGCTGATGGTGGTGATGGTGCTGTTCTTCGTCTTCAGTTGCGTGCTGACCCTGTCGCCAGCGCAACTGGCTGAAGCCAAGGCGCAGAACCTGTCGATCCTGTCGTACCTGGCCAACCACTTCAGCAATCCGACCATCGCCTTTGCGGCGCCGTTGATTGCCTTCGTGGCCATTTCCAAGTCGTTCCTGGGCCACTACATCGGCGCCAGCGAAGGTCTCAAGGGCTTGATCGTCAAGAGCGGCAAGCGTCCATCCGCCAAGAGCCTGGACCGTATGACCGCCGCGTTCATGCTGGTGGTGTGCTGGATCGTCGCCACGCTGAACCCGAGCATCCTCGGCATGATCGAAACCCTGGGTGGCCCGGTGATTGCGGCGATCCTGTTCCTGATGCCGATGTACGCCATCCGCAAGGTGCCGGCGATGGCACGCTATCGCGGTCAGGCGTCCAACGTCTTCGTGACGGCGGTGGGCCTGGTGGCGATTACGGCGTTGATTTACTCGCTGACTGCCTGACGTTAAAGATCAAGAGATCGGGTTGACCGATACATCGCAGCGGTTCGCGGCCGGTGTAGGAGCTGCCGAAGGCTGCGATCTTTTGATTTTAAGCTACAGTGGCCGCTGCACGTGATATGTGCAGCGGTTTTTTTCGCCTGGAGACACTGGATTGTCGAGCGCCCCAAACGCTAATCCCACCGAGCAACCCAACCGCTGGCAGGACCTGTTGGCAGGGCTGTCGATTGCCGGCCTGTTGCTGCCCGAAGCGGTCGCCTATTCAAGCATCGCCGCACTGGCGCCCCAGGCCGGGGTGATCGCCTTGTTTGCCGGGTTGCTGTGTTATGGCCTGTTCGGCACCAGCCGATTTGCGATTGTCTCGGCCACTTCATCTTCCGCCGCCGTGCTGGCCGCCGCGACCGCCACCCTGGCCAATGGCGATCCCGGGCTTCGCTCGACCCTGGCCATCGGCCTGGTGCTGGTGACCGGGGTGTTTTTCTTGCTGGCCGGGCTGTTCAAGCTCGGCAGCGTGACGTCGTTCATCGCCAAACCGGTGCTGCGCGGTTTTGCCTTTGGCCTGGCGGCGACCATCATTCTCAAACAGGTCGCCAGCGTGGTCGGCGTGCATTTGACCGAGGCCAACCTGGTGGGTTTTCTGCCGCAATTGCTGGAACAACTGCCGCAATGGAACTGGGCGGCGGCTGGCGTCGGCGCCGTGGCATTGGCCTTGTTATGGCTGTTCGCGCGCTTGCGGCGCCTGCCAGGTGGTTTGTTGGTGGTGGTGATCGGCATTGCGGCGGGGCAGTGGCTGGACCTGCCGGCTTATGGCGTGAAGCTTATCGGCGTGATCGACCTGAGCCTGGAGGTGCCGAAATTGCCGGTACTGCCGTTTGCCGACTGGCTGCGTCTCGGTGAATTGGCGTTCGCCATGGTGATGATTCTGTATGCGGAGTCTTATGGCTCGATCAGTGCCTATGCGCTCAAGCACGGTGATCGCGTCACCTCGAACCGCGACCTGCTTGCGCTGGGGGCATCCAACCTGTTGTCCGGCCTGTTCCACGGCATGCCGGCGGGGGCAGGGTATTCGGCAACGTCGGCCAATGAGGCGGCGGGTGCTACTTCGCGCCTGGCCGGTGTAGTGGCGGCGCTGGTGGTGCTGATCATTGTCGTGACGGTTCTGCCTTACATCGCCCTGACCCCGGAACCGATCCTCGCCGCCATCGTCATCCATGCCCTGGGGCGCGGCTTGAGCCTGCAGCCGCTGGGACGGTATTTCATCTGGCGCCGTGACCGCTTGCTGGTGATCTGCGCCGTGGGTGCGGTGTTGGTGCTGGGGGTGCTGGACGGCTTGCTGGTAGCGGTGGCGATCAGTATGTTGCTGATGCTCAAGCAGATGTCGGCGGCGGATATCCAGATTCTGGGGCGCATCGATGGCGGTCACGACTTTGTCGACCTGCAACGCCACCCAACGGCGCAAGCAGTGTCTGGCGTGATGATTGTGCGGCCGGGGGAAGCGTTGTTCTTTGCCAACGTCGAGCGGATTCTTGGCGGCGCCTTGCGTCTGATCCGGCATTCGCAATCGCCGATTCATACGGTGATTCTCAGTCTTGAGGAATCGCCCGATCTGGATGGCACCAGCATCGAGGCGTTGCAGGAGTTTTTTGTGCGGGTGCGTCAGGAAGGCAAACAGCTGATTCTGGCGCGTCTGAAGGACGACGCACAAACGGCGTTGGCGGCGTTGCCGCAGGTGGAGGTTAGCGGGGTGCTGCTGAGTGGGTTTAGCGTGGATGGAGCGGTGCAGCAAGCCCTAAGGCTGAACAAATGACTGTGCTGGCCTCATCGCGGGCAAGCCCCCCAGTGATTTATGTCGTTCACAAAAACCTGTGGGAGCGGGCTTGCCCGCGAAGGCGGTATGTCGGTCACATCGATGTTGGATGTGCCGCCGTCTTCGTCGGAACGCCGCCCGGAGCAGGCTCGTTCCCACCAAAAGCAGGCTGGCCAATTGCGATACCGCGTACCGTCGGCGCCAGAACATGGCCGGTTTGATGCCGACCAACAGTTGATCGGGCCTGTGGGACAGGCGTACCGGGTTGAAATGATTGTGTGATTCGGGATGGTCGTCTGTCGGGCGTATGGCTATGCTCAGCGAGTTTGCCAATCGCCGATGATAACAACCACAGTGAAACCATGAGCCAATCAGACACGCGTGCGACTGTTCTAGCGCTGTATCCGGAAGACTCCCGCGAGGCAGCGGCGTTGCTCAAGCAGGCAGTGCCGCTGATGGTTCGTCACAACATTGCTCCCAACCCGGTGCACTACGCGCTCTGGTACACCTACAGCAAAGGCCAGGAGCCGGAACTCAATCGGCACCTGGACCGGGTGGTCAGCGACTTCGACTATTTCCCGCCGGAGTCGGCCGCCAAACTGTTTCGCGAGTACATCATCCGCGATGAACTGACGGACGCCCGTTCCGGGCAACAGGAAGCGATCAACCTGGTCGACGACATGGAGCGCGATGTTTCGCGTAGCGTGAAGGGCAATCAGAATTTCCAGGCCAACCTTGGCCAATACCTGAAAATGCTCGAAGAGCCCGCCAGCGAGCACTTGCCGAGCATCCTGGTCCAGCTGCAACAGAGCACCCGGCTGATGCAAGGGCAGCAGGAACACTTCCTCGCCCAGTTACAGTCGGCGCAGCATGAAATCAAAAGCCTGCGCGACAAACTGGAGCGCGCCCAACTGGCCGCGACCCTCGATGGCCTGACCGAATTGCTCAACCGCACCACCTTCAATCGCAAGCTCGAGCAGGCGATGAACAACGCGGCGACCGGCGTGGCCCTGGTGATGCTGGATATCGACCACTTCAAGCACTTCAACGACCAGTACGGCCATCCCTTGGGTGACCGCGTGCTTCAGCATGTCGCCCAGGTGTTGCGAGACTCGCTGCCGGCCGAGGCCATTGCCGCGCGTTACGGTGGTGAAGAATTCTGTGTCGTGCTCAAGGATTGCCCGGATCTGGCGGCCGCCGGTGCTTTTGCCGAGCGCCTGCGCCTGAAAATCCAGGCGCTGCGGGTCAAGGCCCGAGGTACTGACACGGTGCTGGACACCATCACCGCGTCGTTCGGCGTGGCTCATGCTCAACCCGGTGACACGCCGGAAACCCTGCTGACCCGTGCCGACGATGCGCTGTATCAGGCCAAGCGCAGCGGGCGTAATCAGGTACGTTAGCCGAGGATGAAGTAGACCTTGCGCACCGGGGTGAGGTTTTCCCAGGTGCCATTGAACCCGCTGGCTACGACGAAAGAATCACCGGGGCCGAACGTGCGCGCAACGCCCTCGGCATCGGTCAGACGCACCGTGCCTTGCAGAATGTGACACAGCTCATCGTAATCGCACTGACAGCGCTCCCGATGCGGTCCCGCCTCCCAGATGCCGGCCACGGCGTTTTTCCCGGGTGCCACAAAGTGCCGCCAACTTTTGCTGCGATAAGGCGCGTCGACCACGGCCGGGTCGTTGATTTCAGTTTCACGGGGGGCAAGGTCGCTGGCGAAGTCGAGGACATGCCGGGGCAGGGCTGTGGACATGGTGGTCTCCGGATCAGGAATCGAAGCCGATGCCAAAGGCATCGAAGGACTTGAGCAGCCAGTCGCGGTGACCGTCGCGGTCTTCGCGCGCTAGTGAGCGTTGGGCCAGTTTCACCCCGACGTAACGCAAGGGTTCGGGCGGAAAGCGGAATGGCGCCTTGGAGGTCATCAGCAGCTCGGTGCGTTCGGTGCGCTTGCCGGCCAGCAGGTCGAGCATGTTCAGTGCGGCAAAGCGGCTGGCGGACACCCCTTGCCCGGTGAAGCCCAAGGCATAGGCGACGCGGCCCTGGTGCTCGCAACCGGTGAACATCGTGGTGCGTGCGGAGGTGTCGATGATGCCGCCCCAGGCATGGCTGAAACGCACATCGCCCATGGCCGGGAAGGTCTGTTGGAATTGTTCGGCGAGGCGCTGGAAGCTTTGCGGGCGCTGGGTCAGTGCCTCGTCGCGGCGTCCGCCGAAATGGTAGATGGCATCAAAGCCGGCCCAGAGAATGCGGTTGTCAGCGGTCTTGCGCAGGTAGTGGAACCGGTTGCCGGCGTCGGCGATGCCGTAGCGGCCGGTCCAGCCGATGGCTTGCAGCTGCGCATCGCTCAAGGGTTCGCTGACCAGGCTGTAGTCGTAGACCGGGATTACGCTGGATGCCAGATGGCCGAGCAGTGGTGGGGCTATGTTGGTGGCGAGGGCGATTTGCCCGGCGCTGACTTCGCCGTCGGCAGTGCGCAGGCGCAGGCTGTCGTTGCGGGCATCCAGTTGCAGGACCGGGCTGTTTTCGAACAGTTGAGTCCCTTGTTCAAGGCAGACGCGGCGCAGTTCGGTGGCCATTTTCGCCGGGTTGAGCAGGGCGTAATTGGGCTCGAACAGGCCCGCCGCATACGCCGGGGAGTCGAGTTTCTGTGCCAGATCGCTACCTTCCAGCCACTGGCAGTCAATACCGAACTGCGCATAGTTGCGCTGCATCGAGCGCAACCCGTCGATCTGCCACGGTTGGCTGGCGACGTTGAGTTTGCCCTGGCGTTCGAACTCGACGTGCATGCCAAAGCGTTGCAGGTCGGCGGCCAGTTCATCAAGGTTCTGCCGGCCGAGGCGGATCAGTTGCTGTGCTTCATCCGGCCAGCGCTTGAGCGCGTTGGACACCCCATGGGAAATGCTCGGTGCGCAGAAACCGCCATTGCGCCCGCTGGCCTCGCCGCCGCAGCGTCGCGCCTCGATGATCGCGATGCTCAGCCCGGGGTTGCGCTGGCGCGCCAGTAACGCCGTCCACAATCCAGTAAATCCACCACCGACCACTGCCAGGTCGCATTGCACCGTGCCGGTGACGGAAGGTGCAGCGGGCGGTGGGGTGACAGTGTCCTGCCAAAAGGGATGGGGCAGGACATGGTCGAGGGAATCGAGACGCGGTGGGGCATTCATGCTGAAACTCCGGCGGTGTGTCGGGCAGCGACGATTGCGTTCGGTTGCCCGACGGGTTTTTGTTGTTTTGGCTAGAGATCAAGAATGGCGCGCGCGGCAATGTCGGTGCCGCGGGTCGCCTGCATGCGTTCGCTGAACGCTATGAGGCGTTGTTTCATCGGTTTATCCGCCAGCAGCTGTTCGAGGGCGGCGGGCAGGGCGGCCAGGGGATCGGCAAAGCGCGGCAGATAGCGGCCGACACCGACTTCCTCGGCGCGGGCGGCATTGTCGTGGCCGTCCCAGCAATACGGAATGATCAGCGACGGCAAGCCGAAATACAGCGCCTCGCAGAAGCTGTTGTTGCCGCCGTGGTGGATGAACACATCGCATTCCTTGAGCACCGCCGGCTGGGCAAACCAGCTGTCGAGGTACACGTTGTCCGGCACGGTGGTGTACATGTCGCGGTAGGCACCGACGTTGACCAGGAAACGGTACGGCAAGGTTTCGATAGTGTTGATCAGGCGCTTCATCATCCCGGTGTCGGCCGCGCCGAGGCTGCCGAAGCTGAGGTAGATCAGCGGCGCGTCGTTGTGCCGTGGAAAGTCCGGGACGATGTACGGCGCTTCCCGTCGTACGCAGCCGTCGAGGTAGACGTAGCGCTGCGGATCGAGCGGTTGCTGGCGTTCATAGCGCACTGGCGTCGGCGACAGCAGCAGGTTCAGCCATGGCGAGTCAGTGAGGAACTGCCCTGCAGGACACGGCGCCGTATTGTTGCTCAGGAGAAACTGCGAAAAGCGTTCATGGGCCGGTGCGACGGCTTTGAGGTAATGCTCGGAGTAACGCTCGCAGGCCTTCGTGTCACTGGCCAGGCATCCGGACAGGTACGGCGGGACGGCCACATCCGGCAGCTCGGTTTCAGCGCAGGACACCATCCGCACCCACGGGCAACCGGCGTTGGCAATGGCCGGGAACATCACCACGTTGTCGAGCACGATCACGTCGGGCTTGAGGCGGCCGAGCAACTGCTGCAAGGGTTTTTCCGCTTCGATGGCGGTGTCGATGATGGCTTCCCAGGCCGGCGCCACGTAGCTGTCGATCTGCGCCAGCGGGGTCTGGTCGAAGTAGGGAATGCTGCGCTCGATGAAGCGCTCCCAGTAGTGCTGGTGTTCCGCCGCCGACAACGGGCTCGCTTGCGGAATCGGGTATTCATCGAAACCGTATTCGGCGAACAACCCCTGGAAATGTTCATGGCAGATGAACACCGGCCTGGCGCCCAGTTCGCGCAGCGACTGGGCGATACCAATGCAGTTCAGGGCCGCGCCGAAACTGGCTTCCGGAAACAGGGCGATCAGTTTTTGTTTTTGCATGGCGAGGGACTGTCCATGGCGGGTCAGCCCCGCCGCTCCTGAAGGTGTTTTGGATGCTGTCTTATTTTCAAAAAAAAATCATCATGTTTTTACATGATGATTAGCGACGCCCGAACAGATGACTTTGCGGGATGCCACGGTTGGCGGTTTGCGGGCGTTGCGCGGCGCTCAGGCGCAGGTGCAGGCGCAGCAGGTCGGCGGCGATCTCCATCTGCCCGCGCTCGATCTGCGCGATGATCTGCAGGTGTTCGCGCAGCGCCTCCTGCAGGCGGTGCACGCTCACCGATGGCAGCAGGTTCGGCAGGCGCCGCAGACCCTGGTGCTGGAGCAGGGCGTCGCTGATGAAGCGGTTGCCGCAGCTTTGGGCCAGCAGTTCGTGGAAGCTGATGTCCAGTTCGCGAAACTGCTGGATATCGAAATCTTCCACCGGGCTTGAGAGCAGGCTTTGCGTGGCGCTACGCAACAGCGCCAGGCGTTGCGGGTCGGCATTGAAGCTCGGGCTGAGCAAGGCTTCGGGCTCGAGAATCAGGCGGAACTTCAGGCTTTCTTCCAGAGCGGCGAGGCTGTTCAGCGACGGACGAAACAGCCAGGACTGGCCGGGGCCGCGCTCGATGGCCTGGCTTTCGCTCAATTGCTGCAGGGCCTTTTGTGCCGCTGGCCGGCCGATGTCGTAGCGGCGCATCAGTTCGCTGATGCTGATGCTGTCGCCCAGGCGCCCGGCCATGCGGTCGCGCAGTACCGAGGCGGCCAGTTCTTCTTCCTCGGCTTGCGGCAGGGCGGCGTTGAAGGCCTGGCCCGACGGCAAGGCCAGCAATCGGTAGCCCTTGCCGGCTTCATGGCTGAGCAGGTTTTCTTCCAGCAGCACTTTCAGTGCGCCGCGAATCAGCGTGCGCGAGACCTGGAAGGTCCGGGCCAGGGCCTGTTCGGCCACCGGGTCGCCGGCCATCAGGCCGCTTTCCTGAGTGTGCTCCAGAATTCGCCGGGCGAGTTCCAGGTGATTGGTGCGGGGTTTTTTCTCGGCTGTTGTGCTCAAGCGTCTTGTCTCGGTTCGGTCGCTGGCGAATCAGGTGCTCATCTTATGCCATGCGCCGCTCAATGGTCAGGTTGTCCATACCCAATGCTGTGGTCATGCGCTTTCCTCCGTAGGAGCTGCCGCAGGCTGCGATCTTTTGACGTTGATTTTTGAAAGCAAGATCAAAAGATCGCAGCCTGCGGCAGCTCCTGCAGGGCTTTGGGTGAAGAATCGGAAAAAGGCGTTGACATCTTTTGATACTGGTCCTAATTTCTAAAAAAAAACACAAGTAATCGTTTCTCGTTTTGCCGTACTGCCTTCGAACACAACAATAAACAATCGTCGGGTGAGTATTTATGAGCAAGCTGAATGATCTTCTGTGCGTGGGGTTGGCCGTTTCCCTGGCGATCGCTTCACAGGCTGCAAGTGCGAAAGACATGGTGATTTCCATCTGGGACGGCTACATGGCTCCGGATGCGCTGGAGAAGTTCAAGGCTGCCAGCGGTGTGGACGTCGACAAGGCGCTGCACGCCACCAACGAAGAAATCATGGGCAAGCTGATGGCGTCCGGTGGTGAGGGGTATGACGTGGTGTTCGTCTCCTCGCCTTTCGCCGAAGTCCTGCACAAACAGGGGCTGCTGGCGGACATCGATCCGGTCAAGGTCCCCAACCTGAAAAACCTCTACCCCGAAGCCACTCACCTGGAATATGACCAGGGCAACCAGTTCTCCGTGCCTTACACATGGGGCACCACAGGCATCTGCTATCGCGCAGACAAGGTGACGCCGGCGCCGCAGAGCTGGAACGAGCTGCTCAATCCGAGCGATGCCCTCAAGGGCAAGGTGACGATGCTCGCCACCGACCGCTGGATGCTCGGTGCCGGTTTCCTCGCCAAGGGCTGGTCGGTCAACGACAGTGACCCCGCGCAAATCGCCGCTGTTCGCGATCAACTGATCGCCACCAAAAAACGCATTCTCTCCTTCGACGACACCACCTTCTATTCCAAGCTGGCCTCCGGCGAATCGCTGATGGCCCACGCCTGGGACGGCTGGTGCAACTACGGCACCCAGGCCAACGCGGCGATCAGGTTCGTGGTGCCCAAGGAAGGTTCCGACCTGTGGGTGGACACCATGGTGGTGCTCAAGAATTCCAGGCACCAGGACGAAGCCTTCAAGTTCATCAACTTCATGCTGGCCAAGGACAACCACGCCTGGGTCGCTGAAAACATCCTCTACAAAGTCCCCAACCAGGCGGCCATGGCCGGGTTGTCCGCTGACTTGCTCAAGCAATACCCCAACCTGACCATCGCCCCCGCCGAGCTGCTGAAAATGGAGCAATTGCGCGACCTGGGCGGCACCACGCAAAAGGCCTACACCCGCGCCGTCACCGAAATCATGGCGGCGCAGAACTAACGCCACGTCGACCCGAGGCATGCCCGGCACGCCTCGCCACGCTCGCAAGCCGCCTCTGCCCTGAGGCGGGAGGATATGGGTAATGAGTGCTTTGCATGCTGACAGGCGTCTGTCGGCCTGGCTTCTTGCGCCCGGCTTCGGCTGGCTGCTGATGTTCCTGGTGATTCCGTGCCTGCTGGTGCTGGTCTACAGCTTTGTCGAACGCGGCGCGTATGGCGGCATCGACTGGTTGTTCACCTGGGAAAACTACCAGCGCGCGTTCGATCCGCTGTACCTCGGCATCCTGCTCAAGTCGGCGAAGATCGCCGGGCTGGCCACGGTGTTTGCGGTGTTGATCGGCTACCCGGCGGCCTATGCGATTGCCCGCGCGCCACGGCGGCGTCAGGCGGTGTATCTGTTTCTGGTGATGCTGCCGTTCTGGAGCAATTACCTGATCCGTACTTACGCCTGGATCGTCCTGCTCAACCGCGAAGGCCTGATCAACCGCCTGCTGCAAGTGTTCGGTTACAGCGGCGAACCCATCAGCCTGCTGTACACCGAATCGTCCGTGGTGCTGGGGCTGGTCTACAACTACATCCCCTTTGTGATCCTGGCGATTTTCTCATCGCTGTCGCGGATCAACAACGAACTGTGGGACGCCTCGAAAGACCTCGGCGCCTCGGGCTGGATGACCTTTCGCCGGATCATCCTGCCGCTGAGCGTGCCGGGTATCGCGGCGGGCGCGGTGTTTGTCTTCGTGCTGAGCATCGGCAACTTCATCACTGCCGACCTGCTGGGCGGCAAGCAGGTGCAGATGGTCGGCAACCTGATCTATTCGCAATTCCTCACGGCGCGGGACTGGCCGTTTGGCGCGGCGCTGAGCTTCTTTCTGATCGCGATCATGTTGATCCTGTTGTTCATCCAGGCACTGGTGGCCCGTCGTGCAGAAGGGGCGCGTTCATGAGTCAGTCTCGTTCTGTCAGCGGCACCGTGCTGGGTTCGCACCTGGGTCTGGTGTACGCCTTCCTTTATATACCGATCCTGGTGTTGATCCTGCTGTCGTTCAACAAGTCCGGATTGCCCACCGCCTGGGGCGGCGTATCGCTGAAGTGGTACGCGGCACTGGCGCACAACACAGCAATTCTGTCGGCGGCGCTCAACACCCTGATCGTTGCGTTGTCGGCGACCTTCATTGCCTGCGTGCTTGGCACATTCCTGGCGCTGGGCATCGAGTTGCGCTGCAAGGACAACCACAAAGGCCAAGTGGTCGACACCTTGCTGATGGCGCCGATGATCATTCCCGACATCGTGCTGGCGATTGCGCTGTTGAGTTTTTTCAACCTGCTCAAGGTCGGCCTGGGGCTGCACTCGATCATCATCAGCCACGCGGTGTTCAACATCGCCTTCGTCTGCGCGGTGGTGCGCACGCGGCTCAAGCACTTCGACTATTCGATTCTCGAAGCCTCGATCGATCTCGGCGCGAGCTGGTTCACCACGTTCCGTCGAGTGCTGTTGCCGGTGATCTTTCCCGGCGTGCTGGCGGGCGGTTTGCTGTCGTTCACCCTGTCGGTGGACGAATTCATCATCGCCTTTTTCAACTCCGGTTCCGGCCAGGCGTCCACCACCTTGCCCATGCAGATCTACGCCATGATCCGCTTCGGCGTCACCCCGGAAATCAACGCTCTGGCGACGCTGGTGATGCTGGTCAGCATCACCGCGCTGCTGGCTTCGCAGCGTCTCAACAAGGCTCCTCGCACCCATGAATAATTCATCTGCAGTATTGATCCTGGATAAGGTCAGCAAGTCTTATGGCAACGGCCTGGCGGTCAACGAGGTGTCGCTGAGCATCCGCGAGAACGAGTTCTTCGCGCTGCTGGGGCCGTCCGGCTGCGGCAAGACTACGCTGCTGCGCATGCTCGCCGGTTTCGAGACCCCCAGCGGTGGCTGCATCTACCTGGACGGCAATGACATCTCGCCGCTGCCGGCCAACAAGCGTCCGCTGAACCTGATGTTCCAGTCCTACGCGCTGTTTCCCAACATGACCGTGCGCAAGAACATTGCCTACGGCCTGGAAATGGAGCGCCTGCCGGAAAGCGAAATCCGTCGTCGGGTCGATGAAGTGCTGGGCACCGCGCAGCTCGGCGAACTGGCCGAGCGCAAGCCCGATCAGCTTTCCGGCGGCCAGCGCCAGCGAGTGGCATTGGCCCGGGCACTGGTCAAGCGTCCTCGGGTGTTGCTGCTCGACGAGCCCTTGGGCGCCCTCGACAAGAAGCTGCGGGAAAAGATGCAGCTGGAACTCAAGCGCCTGCAACACGAGAGTGGCATCACGTTCATCATCGTCACCCACGACCAGGAAGAAGCGCTGGTGATGTCCGACCGCATGGCGGTGCTCGACGGCGGCAAGGTCTGCCAGTGCGGCAGCCCGGCCGAACTCTACGAAAACCCCAACAGCCGTTTTGTCGCCAACTTCATCGGCGTCAGTAACTTGCTCGAAGGCGTGCGCTCGGGCCAGCACTCGGTGCGGGTCAATGGCCAGGAGCTGAGCGTCGAAACCGACGCGCCGCTGGTGACCGGCCAATCCGTCGCCGTGGTGGTGCGCCCCGAACGCCTGCAAGTGCTGACGGAGCAGGGCGGCGATTGCGCCAATCAGGTCAGCGGCAAGATCGTCGAAGTCGCCTACCACGGCCTCGACACCAACCTGCACGTGCAGACCCCCCTCAGCGACAAACCGCTGATCGTGCGCGTGCCGTCTTCACAGTTCGAATTCGCCCATTTTGCAATCGACACGACCATCCGGCTGGGCTGGCAGGCCCGGCATGCCCGCGTATTGACGCGCTGAACAATAAAAAGACCAGGCAGGAGCAGCACTCGATGAAACAGAAAGTGATCGCATTCTTCCCCGAAGCCGCCTACGGCCCGGCGCTGAACTCAGTCGGTATCGCCCAGGCGTGTGAAGCCCTGGGTCATAAAGCGGTGTTCCTCACCGACCCGGGCATGAGCGGTGTGTACGCCGGTTATGGTTTTGAAGAGCACATGGTCAACATGTCGGCGCCGATGCCGGCCGAAGAGATGGCCCGCTACTGGGTGGACTTCATCAACGGCCACATACCGAATTTCCGCAAGTCTCCGCTGGGCCAGATCGACAACTACGTCAAGGAATGCTGGGCGGCCATCGTCGAAACCGCCAAGTGGGCGCAAAAGGACCTGCCGGCGGTGCTGGACAAGGTCAAGCCTGACCTGATCTGCGTCGACAACGTGATCCTGTTCCCGGCGATCAAGCAATACGGCAAGCCGTGGGTGCGGATCATTTCCTGCTCGGAAAACGAGATCGAAGACCCGGATATCCCGCCGCACCTGTCGGGCATGAGCATCGACGACAAGGCGGGCCATGCGCAATTCCGCCAGCGTTTCGAGGAAGTGGTCGGGCCGATTCACGAGGACTTCAACCAGTTTCTGCAGGCCCATGGCGAGCAGCCCTATCCGCTGGGCACCTTCTTTGAAGCCTCACCGTACATGAACCTGTTGTTGTACCCGGATGCGGTCAAGTTCGACCGCCGCCATCCGTTGCCGGCCGAGCGTTTCCATTACCTGCAAGGTTGCGTGCGCCACGACACGCCGTACGAGATTCCGCCGTTCCGCGCCCACAACGACAAGCCGCTGCTGTACGCCAGCTTCGGCAGCCTCGGTTCCGGCGATGTCGAGTTGCTCAAGCGCCTGATCGATGCGGTGGGCAAGCTGCCGTATCGGGCACTGTTCAACGTCGGCGAACACCTGGATGAGTACCCGGACCTGCCGGACAACGTGCAGATTTCCAACTGGTTCCCGCAGCCGTCGGTGATTGCCCAGGTCGATGCGGTGATCCACCACGGCGGCAACAACAGCTTCACCGAGTGCCTGTTCTTCGGCAAACCGGCGATCGTCATGTCCTACGTCTGGGACGGCCACGACAACGCCATGCGCGCCGAAGAAAGCGGCCACGGCTTCAAGCTCGACCGCTATGAGTGGAGCGAAGAGCAGCTCGCGGAAAAACTCCACGCGTGCCTCAACGACGGGGCGATGCGCCAACGCCTGCAGCGCACCAGCGCGCAAATGCAATCTCGCAAGGGGCCGCAAGACGCGGCCGCGATTCTCGACAAGGTGCTTAACCATGCCTGATTCATCCACCACGGCGGGTATCACGCCGTACCTCGAAGCCGTCAGCAGCCGCACCGACCTGGTGGACTGGGGCGTGCAGAGCGACGCCGTCGAAGGCGTCTCGCATTCCAGCGGCCGCTTGTTGTTCAAGGGCCCGAACAACAGCCCGGAAACCGGATTGTGGGTGTGTACTCCCGGACGCTGGCGGCTGTCGATTCCCCGGGACGAGTTGTGCCACTTCATCGCGGGTCACGCCACGTACCGCAACGACAACGGTGAAGTGATCGAAGTGCGCCCCAACACCCTGGTGCTGTTCCCGGCCGGCTGGACTGGCGAATGCCACGTCCGGGAAACCCTGCGCAACGTTTACATGCTCGCCTGAGCCAGCAATTGCTGGCGAATGCGGTGCGCCGGGCGACATCTGTGTCGACTGTTCGTGGGTCTTCGCCGGCAAGCCGGCTCCTACAGGTTGGATACTGACTATTTATTGGAGAAAAAGAATGACAACCCCGTTTCTGTACGACCCGCTGAGCATCACTGACGTCAAGGATTGGGGCGTGATCCCGACCATGCTTGAAGGTGAATCCCGTGTCTCCGGCGTGGTGCTGCACAAAGGCCCCGAAGGCCAGTCCGAATGCGGCATCTGGATCTGCACCCCGGGCAAGTGGTTTTGCCATGTGACCAGCGACGAGTTCTGCCACTTTCTCGAAGGTCGCTGCACTTACGTCCACGAGTCCGGCGAAGTGGTCGAGATCAAGCCGGACACCGCCGCTTTCTTCGGCAAGGACTGGAAGGGTGTGTGCACCGTCCACGAGACCATCAAAAAGGTCTACATGATCCGGTGATTGCCATGACAGATGCACTGGCGTCATTGCCAACCCGTGAGGACCAGCGCGCCGCCTTTCTGGCTCGCGCCGGTTACGCCGGGACCTTGCTGGTCGCCTTGCCGGCGGATGCTTCGCCCCGGCGTTATTTCCGTCTGGACGGTGCCGGCCTGTTGCTGATGGATTCGCCGCCCGACAGTGAGCCCATCGGCCCGTTCGTGCGGATCGCCCGGCAGTTGCAGGGGCTGGGCCTGTCCGCGCCGGCCTTGCTGCAAGTGGACGAGGCGACGGGGCTGGCGTTGATCGAGGATTTCGGTCACGACACCTACACCCGCCTGCTGCTGGCCGGGCATTCGGAGTCGGCGTTGTATCACTTGGCGGTCGATACGCTGGTGGCGTTGCATCGCGCAACGCCAGCCACGGAACTGGCGCCATACGACGAGCATCGACTGGCGGACGAGTACGCGCTGTTTATCGACTGGTATGTGCCGTTGTTGATTGGCAAAGAGGCGGCACAGGCCTTGCGCGATGAGTATCTGGCGCTGTTCGCCGAGGCCTGCCGCGACGTTGCACAGTGTCGCGAAGCCTTGGTGCTGCGCGACTTTCACGTCGACAACCTGATGCTGCTGCAAGGCCGTGAAGGTGTCGCGGCCTGTGGCTTGCTGGATTTTCAGGACGCCTTGGTCGGGGCGGCGGCCTATGACCTGATGTCACTGCTCGAAGACGCCCGGCGCGATGTGCCCGAGGCGTTGCGCGAGGCACTGATCACCCATTACCTGTTGCAGCGCCCGGAGCTGGATGCGCTGCGTTTTCTCGAAGACTACCGGCGTCTGGCCGCCCAGCGTCACGCCAAGGTGCTGGGAATTTTCGTGCGCCTGGCCGGCCGTGACGGCAAGCACGGTTACCTGGCGCACTTGCCGCGCACCCTGGGTTTGTTTGTCCGCGCCCTGGGCGCCGAGGCCTTTGCGCCGCTGCGCCAGTGGCTCGACCGGCAGGTGCCGGGCTGGCGTGAAGAACTGCCCGCCGAGACCCTGGCGACGTTGCGCGAAACCCCTTATCGATTGGTTCAAGGATCATCCCATGGCCACGTTCAACACTGACACTGCATTGCGTTTCATCAACCCCGAGTTCCTGCCGCTGACCGCAGGTCGTGTGCGCGAGGTGCTCGACCCGGCGACCCTGCAACCGGTCGGGCAAGTCGGCGTGTGTGGCGAAGCCGATGTGCAAGCCGCCACCGATGCCGCCACGGCCGCGCAGCGCCAATGGCGCCTGGTCGACGCGAAAAGCCGCGCCGCGCGCCTGCATCAACTGGCCAACGCCATCGAACAGAACGTGGCCTGCAACCGTGAAGTCGCGCGCCTGATGACCCTGGAAATGGGCAAGCCGTTTCCCGAAGCCATGGGCGAGTTGGCCAACTGCGCGCCGATCTTTCGCTACTACGCGGAAATGGCCCGGGACGATGCCGGCAAGGTCGCCGGCACCACGCAGATCGGTTCCTTCCAGCATGTGCGTTATGAACCCTATGGCGTCAGCGTGCACATCATGCCGTTCAACTTTCCGATCCTGCTGATGTGCTGGACGGTCGCCGCGTCTTTGGCGGCGGGCAATGCCTGCATCATCAAGCCGGCGGAAGCCACGACCCTGTGCACCCTCAAGTTCATGGAGCATTTCACCGCGTTGTTGCCGGGGTTGGTGTCTTGCTTGCCGGGCGATGCAGCGACCGCACAGTTGCTGGTGCAGTCGGCGCAGACCCACGCGGTGGCGTTCACCGGCAGTGTGACGGCAGGCAAAGCGGTCGCCGTGGCCTGCGCCGAACGGATGAAGCCTTGCGTGATCGAGGCCGGTGGCAGCGATCCGCTGATCATCTCCAGGCATGCGCCGCTGGAAGTGGCAGCGGCGGGGGCGGTGACGGCGGCGTTCCACTTGAGCGGGCAAATCTGCACCTCGGCGGAACGCTTCTACGTCGTCGATGAAATCCATGACGAGTTTGTCGCGCAGTTCGCCGAGCGTACCCGTGCCTTGCGTATTGGCCATGGCCTGGAACGCTCGGAGATCGGGCCGATGGTCAGCGAGGCGGCGCGCAATAAAGTCATGCGCCTGGTCGATGACGCCGTGGCCAAGGGCGCGAAAGTGGTCTGTGGCGGACGGATTCCGCCGCAGCACGCGGTGGGCTGGTTCTATGAGCCGACCATTCTCACCGGGGTGACCGGCGACATGGCGATTCTGCAGGAAGAGTGCTTTGGCCCGGTGGCGGCGATCTGCCGGGTCAGCGATTTCGACGAGGCGGTGCGGTTGGCCAACGACTCGCCGTTCGGCCTTGGCGCCTCGCTGTTTTCCACGGACCTGGCCGAAGCCATGGAGGCTGCCGAGCGTCTGGAAGCGGGGATGGTCTGGGTCAACAATCCGCTGATCGACAACGATGCGCTGCCGTTCGGTGGCTGGAAGATGTCGGGTCTGGGGCGTGAACTCGGGCGTCAGGGGCTGGAAGCGTTCCGCCGCTCGAAAATGGTCATCATCGACCACCAGCCGAAGATTCAGGACTGGTGGTATCCGTACGCCGACGACGTGTTCTATCGCGATCCGGCCTGAACCCGGGATGCACACAGGAGGATGGTGATGAGTGACCAGCCCGCAGGAGCTGGACATCAATTTCTGCAACGGCGGCGAATGGATCGCCCCGGTTCAGTGCGGTGTTTTCGACACGCTCGATCCGAGTGACGAGTCGGTGCTGGCGCGGGTTGCCTCGGCAACTGCAGAGGACATCGATCTGGCCGTGGCGGCCGCGCGCAGGGCGTTTGACGAGGGTGACTGGCCACGTTGGCCGAACACCCGCAGGTCGACAAGATCGCCTTCACCGGCAGCGCACACTCAAGCGACGTAGCGAGTTTTCAAAGCTTACGTTGCTTCTTGGGCTTGGGTTAGCGACATACCAATCAGGGTGCAGAACAGCGCATCCCAGTGACACGCCAATCAACTCATAGCCAGTACTCCCAAAGTCGCGCCATCTGCTCCTTGGCTCTCACACCGAGCGAGCGGTGCTGCCACTTTTCCAGCTTGATTTCGCTCGACCTGGCCAGATCAGCCAGGAATGCCGCCTGCATTTTTTTTCCAAACCCGGTGCCCAGCACAACAACGTTGACTTCATCGTTGTGCAGGAAGCTACGCCAGTCGAGGTTGGTGGAGCCGACACTCGACCACACGCCATCGATTACTGCTGTTTTGACGTGGAGTAGCGCGTCGTTGCGTTCGTAAAGCTTGACGTTGGCTTTCAGCAGCTCGCTGTAGTAGGCGCGTCCAGCATTGAAAACCAGCCACGAATCGGTGCTGCTGGGCAGCACCAGCTTGACGTCGACTCCACGTGCTGCAGCCTCCTTGAGTGCCGCCAGTAACTGCGGGTCGGGAACAAAGTAGGCGTTAGTCAGCCATATCTCAGACTGCGCGCTACGCAGCGCCGAAATCAGCGTGGCATAGATCAGGCTGAACGGCTCATTTGGTGAGCTTCCGATGGCCCGCACCACCTCGGTGCCTTTGCGCTCAGGTGGCGGAAAGTAGTGGCGAGCCGCGAGCGGTTCGCCTTTCTGGGTAGTCCAGGTTCCTATGAACAGCTTCTGGAGTTCCGCGACCACAGGCCCCTCGATGCGCAAGTCGGTATCGCGCCAGGGCAAATCACCATTTGGGCGAATCTTCGAGTGAGAGTTGAACGAGCCCCCCGAATAGACGCTGCTGATGTTGATCCCGCCGAGAAAGGCAATACGGCCGTCCACTATCAGCAGCTTTCGGTGGTCGCGCTGGTTCACGTCCCAGCCCGCTTTGGCCGTCATCGGATTGACTGGGTTGTACTCCAGCACCTTGACGCCCGCTTCGGTCAATTGAGAGAAAAACGCTGATGGTGTTCCAAGGGTTCCGACGCTGTCACGGATCAGATTGACCTGTACGCCTTTCTGTTGCCGAGCGATCAGCGCGGTGGCGAAGCGCTGGCCGACTTCATCATCGTCGAGGATGTAGGTCTCCATGTTGATGTGGTCGCGCGCTGCTTCAACGGCTTTGATCATCGACTGGTAGGTGGTGGGGCCGTCCTGCAGCAAGTCGACCTTGTTTCCTTCCGTTAACGGGCTGCCGACGATGGACTCTTCGATTGCGAGGTGCACGTCGAAGATGTCGGTCTCTGCGCCGGTGGACTTGAGTCGCTCGAGAATGGCCTTGCTGCGCTCGGCTGACAGAGGTCCGTGTATCCCGTCGAGCTGCACTGGCACAGAGGGCGCGCGAGCCATATCGGGCACTATCCTCGGCAATGTACTGCAGGAAACCACAAATGCCAGGAGCACAGCCACGCACAGAACCAGAGGAATACATGCACCCTTACATGTGGCTAGTAGATTCATTAGACCCCCTCTTTGTGAGGCCGGTGATAGCGAGTCGCGACGCCAACACTTGTTTTGACTACGGCGTTAGGGCCGGGTTCGTCGCCAGAGAGTGCTTTTGACAGATTGTGTTGAAAAACTCGGTCTTGTTTTTCATGGCAGAAAAGTACGCGTCCGAGATTGAAATTCTGGATCTTCGCAAAGGAACCAGCCCGTAAGGACGCTGACGATCAACATGCATATACCACTGACAAGACTTAAAATGCCGAAGGCCCTACCCTTGAGTTCCGTGGGAGCCTTATCGACTACCTGCGAGACAAGAATGCACTGGCTAAATCCGATATGAAGCCCCCACAAGGCAAGCAACGCGTTTTTTCACCGGGTGCTTCACATTATGTAAGTAAAAAAGCCCAACGCCATCCTGACTGTTATTGGGCTTGAGACAAAATCAATGAAGTTGCCGTTGCCTCTGTAGTTCCCTCTTCAACCAGGTGCTTGCCGGCTCTACGCCTTCTGAACATCGCACCTCATAGGCGCGGCCATTCATACTGCTTTTAGTGGCAGCAAGATCGATGAAGTCTTCTGCGCTGTTCACCATGTTCTTGCCTTCGAGATAGTTCAGCTTCTTCTCCAGATGCGCCCGAGCGCGGGGACCTGGGTATTCGCTCCCGTTGCGCACAAACTGACACTCACTGTGTTCGACAAAGTCCAGCAAGCCCTTTATCTCTTGAGAGGCTTGAGGTGTGGCTTGAACCTGCCCATTAGTGACGATTGCGATAAGGCTAATACCCGCTGCCATCATCAATTGGCTGATGGGCCGCGCCGTGCCCCCCATCCACATCCGCATGATTGATTCTCGTCCTGAAAGTGAAATGAATGGAGCTATCTCCAACAGATACCATCGAGCACAACCACTAACACGCCTCTAGCCGCTTGATGCAGGGAAAATGGGATGACTGGAAAAGCAGCGGTCCAATGCCAGTCATGAACGCGATCAGTTCGGTCCGCTGAACCGGCAACTGACCCAATTCAAGGATTGAGCCAGTTGCCGTCGCTACCCGATCAGTGGAACGGAAAGATGTAGTTCATCCACGCGGCCATGCGCAGAAGGATCTTGCGCATCATCGCGATGTGATGGAAATGCTGGCTGTACAGCGCCGCCTGGCCGTAGGCGCCGCCGGGCATCTGGTCGGCGTACTGGGCATAGTCGGGATCGGTGATTTCAATGACCACCGGGACCCGGCCGGCCGGTGGTGAACCGGTGAAGCCGAGCAGCGTGCCCGAAGGTTGGACCTGGCCTTCGGCGATGACCGAAACCACGGTTTTGACCTTGCCTTCGAAAACCTTTCCGGGAATGCCGTCGAAAGCGACTTCGGCCTCGTCGCCCTCGGTCAGGCGCAACAGGCTGTTCTGGCGCATCCACGCCGCGAAGTAATGCCCTTCGGCGGGAATGAAGACCATCGACGGGCGCAGTGGCAACTTGGTGGCCATCATGCCCGGACGCAACGAAACGTGAGTGACGAAGCCTTTGCTCGGCGCACGGACCGTGGTGTTGTCGAGTTCGTACTGCGCGCTGTCCAGTTGTGCCTTCAGGTCATCACTGCGAGCGACCACCGCATCCAATTCCCGTTGGGTGCCGAAATTACGCTTGATCAGCTCGGTGATCCGGGCGCGATCAGCCTGGGCGGCAACCAGTTGTGCCTTGAGGGATTTCAGCCGGTATTCGAAAGGCGCGGGATCGATGCGAAACAGCACATCGCCTTTTTCCAGGGGCTGGTTGGTCTTCACCGGCACGTCGATCACCTGGCCGCTGACCACGGGTATTACCGGAACCGATACGAAATAGGAACGCGCCACCTCGGAGTAGGGGTGGTTGTAGTTCATCGTGAAAATCAGCGCGCCGATGATCACGATCCCGCCCAGCACCGCCGTGGGCACCGTCCATTTGTTCAGGGGAATGCGGAAGATCTTGAAGATGGCTACGCAGAGAGCGGCATACGTCAGAATGAGTAAGAGATCCATGGCTCAAATGCCCTCGCCGAGATTGTCCGTTGGCAGCCTGCTCTGTGTCGTGCCCGTCGCCGCTTCGAGGCGCTCGATCCGCCCTTGCAGTTCGGCGACCTGTTGTTCGAGGTGAACCACATGGCTTTTGGGTGAGTGTCCGTCACTGAAACCCCAGCCCCGGTCCTCTCGATAGGCCATCGCCCAGATCCACAGGAATGGCCAGAGCGCATGCAGGGTGAACAGGCTGACCCAGCCGGTGGCGTGGATCGCATCCTGGTGAGGGTGGTTGCGGTGGACGGCAATTTCATAGGGGATGTCGTGGAGCAGGATGACCCCGTAGAACAAGATGAGCCCGACAAAGATCAGCAGGCCCAGCGCGAAGTAATCAAGCATGAATCACTCCTCTTGAAACAGGTGACGTGTGCGCATGAGTGTAGCCGTTCAATCTACACTTGACGGGGACGCGGATATCCAGCTTGAGCACCCGCTGCCTGGGCGAAGCGTTGACCGATATCGTGCAGGTACCCCCGGGCGAGGTGAATTCATGCAAACCCAAGGTCAATTCGAAAGGGCGCCTGTACTTGACCCTGTCGAGCGCATTACCGAGGTGATCTTCGGCCTGCTGATGGCCATGACGTTCACCGGCACCATCAGCGTGGCCACGGCAGACCAGGCAGCCGAGCGCTCGATGATGATTGCCGCACTCGGTTGCAATCTCGCCTGGGGACTGGCCGATGCAGTCATGTACCTGTTGCGCGCACTGGTCGAGCGCACGCGCAGGATCAAGCTGTACCTCGCCCTGCGCAATGGCACGGACGCCGCGGCCGGTCAGGCACTCATTGCGCAAGTGTTGCCATTGCAATTGGCGGTGGCGGCCGGCAGCGAGGGCCTGGAGTTGTTGCGCCGTCGACTGCTCGAGCAGCCCCCCTTGCCGACCAGGGCGGGCCTGGGCTGGAACGACTTCAAGGGTGCGCTCGGTGTTTTCCTGTTGGTCGTGTGCTCGACATTTCCACTGGTGGTGCCGTTCATACTGCTCGATCAGACGGCACTCGCCATCCGCCTGTCCAACCTGATCGGCCTCGTGGTGCTGTTCATCGCCGGCTGGATGCTCGCCAGATACGCTGGCGCCACGCAATGGCAGGGTGGGGTGATCATGGCTGCCACGGGGGGCGTGCTGATCCTTGCAATCATTGCGTTGGGTGGCTGACAACTGGGCATAATTCAACACACTAAAGACTCATTCTCATTTACTATTGCCCTTCCATTTACGTCGGGCAGCCTGGTATGGATGTTCTTGCCGCAATCCATTTTCATTTATTCCAGTGGGTGATCGAGCCGGTCACCCGGCAGTTCCTGGGCATTTTCGACGTCAACGGTCGACTCGGTCTATCCTTTCTCTGCATGTCTTACGGCGCCGCTTATTGCCTGTTCCGCTGGCGCAAATCCCGGGGCTTGACCGACGCACGCTCGTTCGGCCAGTTCATCGGCGGCCGTCGGGTTTACCTGCACCGCTCGGCGCTGCTCGACTACCGCTATTACTTCGTACTCGCCATCCTCAAGGTTGCCCTGGTGTTGCCCATCGTCGGCCTGGTCGATCCGTATGTCTTGCGTTCAGCGGACTACATCGCGTTCTTCACCCACCTGTGGGGCGCGCGCACGCAAGTGGAGGAACACCTGGCGCTGACCCTGCTTTATGGGCTGGGCGTATTTCTGGTCAAGGATTTCAGCCATTACTGGGGCCACCGCGCTTTTCATTCGCGGTACCTGTGGGCGTTCCACAAAGTCCATCATTCGGCGCCCGTGCTGGTGCCGGCGACGGCCAGCCGCGTGCACTTTCTGGAAGAAGTGGTCGAAAAGCTCACGGACATCATCTGCGTCGGCGCCTTTGCCGGTGTCTTCTGGTACGCCTGCGGCGGGGAGATCAGCCGCTATACGCTGTTTGGCGTGACCTACATGGTTTTTATCTTCAATAGCCTGGCGGCCAACCTGCGCCACAGCCATGTCTGGTTTTCCTTCGGGCCGGTGTTTGAGCGGGTGCTGAGCAGCCCGGCGCAACACCAGATTCATCACAGCGATGCACCGAGACACTTCAACAAGAACTTCGGCATCAATTTGTCATTGTGGGACTGGATGTTCGGCACGCTGTACGTCACCCGGTCCACACCCGAGGCCATTCAATACGGCACCGGTGAGCAGGATCACGAGCGTTACCTGACGCTGCACGGTTTGATCGTCACGCCGTTTGTGGACATCGCGCGCAAACTTTTCTATGGGAAACGCGCGAAAGCACGGCCTGAAAACGGATCTGATCCGTATTTTTCAGCGCAATCTGCCTCTGTAACGGATACAGCCACCAGCCCACAATAAATTTCCGGTACGGCAGCGCTCGGCGCCTCCTGTACCGCCAATTCATAGTGTGGGAGGCCGCATGGCCAAGATGACGATTTTTCTCGGCGGTTTTCTGCTGTTGACCATCCTGATCGGTATGCTCGCGACGATTCCTCCGGCGTGATTACACCCGCTGTTGGTCGTCGACGGCCAGGCGCAGTTCGCGGTAGGCCGTCACCAGTTGCTCGAGGTTGAACCCGCGATTTCTGCCGCTGGGGTTGGGCAGGATCCAGACCGAGGCATTGCCGAAGGTTTTTGCTTGAAGGCCCCAGGCAATGTCGCGCTGACCGGACAGCGCGGCATACGCCGCCTTGCCCAGAAACGCCACGAAACGCGGCGCATGGCGTGCGATTTTCTGTTCGAAGGCCGCGGCCGCGGCGGTGAACTCGTCCACGGACAACTGATCCGCGCTGGCCGTCGGCCGTTCGACCACCGCGGTCAATCCGCATCGATAGCTCAAGATCGTTCGATCGTTTTCCGGCCGCACAAGCTCCGGGGTAAACCCGGCGAGATGCAGCGTGCGCCAGAAACGATTACCGCGCCCCGCAAAATGGTGACCTTGGCTGGCGGCAGTCATTCCGGGATTGATGCCGCAGAAGATCACGGCCAACTGCCCGGCAAGAATGTCTTCGAGTTTTTCACCCACCGCAGATGACTCTGATCGCATTGCGTGCCAGCTCCGTCAGCTCGGCTCGGGATTTACCGGCCCTGGCTCGTATCGAAATACTGTGCAGCAGAGACGAGGCGAGCACGGCAAGGGCCGCGGGGTTGACATCGCCTTTCAACTCGCCGGCATTTTTCGCCGCTTGCAGGCGAACTTCCAGGTCGGCATCCAGCCGGCTCAAGCGGTCGGACAGCACTTCACGAATTTCCGGGTCTTCGACGGCTTCGGTGGTTGCCGTGCCGATGGCGAAGCAACCGCGCGGCTGGCCGTCTCCCGAGAAGTAAATCGATAACTGCCCCTCGTAGAAACGCTGCAAGGCCTCGGCCAACGGCAGCTCCAGGTCCGTCAGCGCCTCGCGCATGGACGCCGCGGCAAACTCCCAATATTGCTCCAGCGCTTTGATATAGAGCGCGTGCTTGTCGCCGAATGCCGCATAGAGGCTGGGGCGATTCATGCCGGCGGCGGTGGCGATGCTATCGAGCGACGCGCCGGAATAGCCGGTGTTCCAGAACACACCGAGCGCCTGTTGCAACGCTGTCTGCGGGTCGTAGGCGCGAGGGCGGCCGCGGGCTTTGCCCTCTGTCGATTTATTTTGTGCCATGTCGTACAAAATCCTTGTAGGAGGGTGGGTCGAGGGATATTCTTACACCATCGCACAAAATTAAGGAATCAGAAATTCCTTGTTCCAGGGTTTGTGGTAGCCGAGCGCGAACTGAGTGTTGCGGCGACGAAACCGACGCGGTGGGAGCGATCCTCCTGACCGCGCACGGGCTTGTTTGTTTACAGCATTTATTGACCTGCGGGCCGCTGGCGCTTGTTGCCGATGCCGGCCCGATTACCCGGCTAAAGGTGAACTCGATCATGACCAAATCGTTCGATATCCCGGCTTCGCAGACCTTCGAGCACCCAGGCCCAATCCCGGCTGACTCGCGTATCAACAAACCACTGAAACAGAGGTTGCGCCCCTGGCTGATGGTGGGTGTTCCTATCCTGTTCGCGGCGCTGGGCTATGCCCACTACGTGTCGGGGCAGGCGTATGTTTCGACCGACAACGCTTACGCCCGAGTGGCGAAGGCATCGATCAATGCGCGGATCTCTGGACAAGTGGTGGAGATCGCCGTCGAGGACAATCAGCAGGTCCGCAAGGGCCAGGTGTTGTTCCGGATCGACCCGAAACCGTTCCAGATCGCCGTCGACCGCGCGCAAGCACAACTGGGCGTGGCGCGGCTGCGTATTGACGGGCTCAAGGCCAGCTATCGCCAGCAACAAGCTGAACTGCAATCGGCGAAAGAGTCGGCTGACTTCGACCAAAAGGATTTTGCCCGCAAGAAGGCCTTGGTTGCGACTGAGTTCGTTTCGAAGTCGATTTACGAACGTGCCGACACCGACGTGAAGGTGGCGCGGCAACGGATCGCGTCCATCGAACAACAGATCGCCAGCACCGTGGTTGCCTTGAACGGCAATCCGGACATCGATGCCGACAGTCACCCGACGGTGCGCGAGGCCCGGGCGCAGCTCGACGAGGCGCAGTTGTACCTCTCGTACACCACGGTGTATGCGCCGCAGGATGGCATCGTGGCCAAGGTTGACGACCTGCAGGTGGGCAACCATGTGAACAACGGCGCGCCGGCCTTTGCCTTGTTGTCCGGTCACGAGATCTGGATCGAGGCCAACTTCCGCGAGACCGACGTGACCCACATGCGCCCGGGGCAGGAAGCCACCATCCGCATCGATACCTACCCGGATCGCGTGTTCAAGGCCCACGTCACCAGCATGAGCCCGGGGGCCGGGTCGGATTTTGCGCTGCTGCCGCCGGAGAATGCGACCGGCAACTGGGTCAAGGTGACGCAGCGGGTACCGGTACGGCTTGAGCTCGACGAGGTGGACCCGGCACTGCCGCTGTTCTCCGGGACCAGCGCCACGGTGCGGATCAATACCCAGTTTCAAAGCCCCTGGTGGCACCCGCTCAAGGCATTGCTGACCGCAGGTAACTTCTGATGAACACCCAATCGGTGGTAAACCCCGGAGGGGAGGGTGGGCGCTCGCTCAGGTTCGCCGCCTTGCTGGCGACCTACATGCAGTCGGCGAACCTGCCGCTGCCGAACGCGGCACTCAGGTTGATTCAGGGCAGCCTGTCGATGAGCGACGATCAGGCGGGCTGGATTTTCACTTCGTACCTGGCCGCGAGTGCGATCAGCATGCCGCTCGCGCAATGGCTGGCCGGACGCTTTGGTTTGAAGCTCGTGTATCAGGCGGCGCTGGCGATGTTCGTCCTTGGCTTGTTGCTCGCCACGGTGGCGGCGACGCCGCTGGAGTTCGTGGGGGCGCGCATCATTCAAGGCATCGCCAGTGGCGTACTGGCGCCGCTGTCGATGGCGATTGCCATGGAAACCTTGCCGCAGGACAAGCGTGCAACGTTTGGCGCGAAGTGGACGGCGATTGTGCTGTTCGGCATCGTCAGCGGCCCGAGTATCGGCGGCTGGATCGCCGAACATTTTGGCTGGCGGCCGATGTTCTACCTCAGCGTGCCACTGTCGGCGTTTATCTTCCTGGTGGCGGCGCTGTTGCTGACCGAGAAGAAGGCCGAGAAAGCTCCTGCGTTCGATTTCTTCGGTTTCGGCACCTTCACCCTCGGCCTGATCAGCCTGCAAATGTTGCTCGACCGGGGTGAGCGCCTGGACTGGTTCGCTTCGCCCGAGATCTGGCTTGAAGCCGTGGCGTCTGCGTTGGGGGCCTATCTGTTCTTGGTGCATGTGCTGACCTCGAATGTGCATTTCCTCAACAAACGCCTGCTCAAGGACCGCAACTTCGTGTTGTCGACGGTGATCTTTTTCGCCCTCGGTTTCGTGCTGTTGTCGACCATGGCCCTGACCTCACCGATGCTGGACGAGATTCTCGGCTATCCGCCGGACACTACCGGCGCCTTGACGATTCCCCGTGGCATGGGCCTGGTTGGCGCCTTTGTGCTGATGGGGCGGCTGCCCGAGCGCTTTGACCGTCGTCCCTTCGTGGCGGCAGGCGTGGCGGTGGTGGTTTATGCCAACTGGCTGATGCTCGGCTATTCGCCGCTGATGGACGAGTGGCCCGTGGCCGTCGCCGGTGCGATCCAGGGCGTGGGCCTGGGCATCCTGATGCCGGCGGTGACCAAGGTCGCGTTCAGCACGCTCGACCCGACGCTGCGCCCCGAAGGCACAGGCCTGTTCAACCTGGCCCGTGTCTACGGCAGCACCCTGGGCGTGGCGATCGTGCAGTTGTTCTTCTTCAACAACACCCAGGCGATGCACATGGCGCTGGCCAGCAACCTGACGCCGTACCGCGCTGCTGCGCATTCGCTGGCCTCGGCGCCGTTGCAGGTGCTGGATGGGCTCAACGAAATGATCACCGGCCAGGCCGCGTTCATCGCCGTGATCGACCAGTTCAAGATCCTGATGGTGGTGATGCTGGTGGTGAGCCCGCTGGTGTTGTTGCTTCGCAAGCCCGTTGCGGCCAATTAGTGTTCGTGGAGAGTGCCAAATGAATTCTTATGCGCTGGTCATCAACCGCTATCTGCTGCAAACGAAATTCGCGGCGTTGTCGCTGCTTGCATTCCTGACGGCCTGCACCGTTGGTCCCGACTATCAAGCACCGGCGGCGAGTGCATCGCAGCACTATGACCCACAGGCCGAGCAGCGTCTGGCCCAGGGTGGCAACCCTCGCATCAACCTCGGCAAGAAGGTCAATGGCGATTGGTGGTCTGTCTTTGGCTCGCCGAAACTCGACCACGTGGTTCGTCGTGCCATCGACGGCAACCTGGATCTGGTGGCCGCCGATGCCACGATCCGGCAAGCAGCGTCTTCTGTGGCGGCGGCGCAGGGTGCGCTGTATCCGCAGGTCGATTTCGCTGGCGTGGCCGGTCGTCAACGGCTGCACAACACCAAGGAACCCTCCATCGCCAATTTCTACGCGATAGGACCGCGGGTGGGGTTCGACCTTGATGTGTTCGGCGGCAACAAGCGGCTGGTTGAACAACAGCAGGCGTTTACCGACCTGCAAAGGCACCGCTACGAAGCGGCGTACCTGACCCTGACCGGCAACGTCGCCAGCCAGGCGTTGCTGGTGGCTTCCGCCAACGCGCAGATACAAGCCGTGGAAAAGCTGTTGGCCAATGACGCAAGGAACCTTGAGCTGGTGCGCATGGCCCACCTCAATGGCAGCACCACGCAGATCGATGTATCGCTGGCCGAGACCCGTCTCGCCCAGGACCGCACGCTGTTGCCGCCTCTTGCTCAGCAACGCGATGCCGCACGCCATGCGCTGTCAATCCTGACGGGGAAGGGGCCGGCGGACTGGATCGCTCCCGACTTCGACTTGAGCGAGTTTGCCCTGCCGTCGAACATGCCGGTGAGCCTGCCTTCGGAAATGGCCCACGACCGGCCGGATGTGCTGCAAGCCGAGGCGCAACTGCACATGGCCAGCGCAGCGGTGGGCGTGGCGACGGCGAATCTCTATCCCCACGTCACGCTGTCCGCGTCCCTGGCGCAGGCGGCTTCCGGCAATGGCGGCGCGGCACTCTGGGGTTTCGCTGCCGGGTTGGCCGGACCGCTTTTCGATGGCGGCACGCTCAAGGCTGAACAACAAGCTGCCGTCGACGGCTACAAAGCGACACTCGCCGGTTACCAACAGACGGTCATTACCTCGTTCGGCCAGGTCGCCGACACCTTGCAGGCGATCAACCATGACGCCGAGGAACATCTGGCCCAGACCGACGCATTGCGCGCGGCCGAAACCAGTTTGCAGTTGAACCAGCAGGCCTTCGCGCAAGGCGAGAACAGCATTCTCCAGGTCCTGGAAGCGGAGCGTGCCTATGAGCAGGCACTGCTGGGACAGATCCGCGTGAAAACCGCGCAGTACCTCGACACCGTGCAACTGTTCGTTGCGCTGGGCGGCAACTCGGTCGGTGCCTTCGAGCAACGCGTTGCGTCGGGCGACGGGCAGAAACCTTCGTATCAATAATGGCTGCGGCCTGGAGTAATGACATGACTTATGAAGCCTTTCACGACGGACTGCGCGATACCGGATTCCTGCTCAACCATGGGGCGGTCGAGATGCCGGCGGTTGGGTTCGGTACGTTGTTGCGCGATCTCGCCACCACGACTGAAGCGGTGAAGGAGGCGCTGGCCGCCGGTTTCCGCCATTTCGATTGCGCCGAGCGTTATCGCAACGAAGCGCAGGTTGGCGTTGCATTGAAGGAAGTGCAGGAGGCCGGCAAAGTCCGGCGCGAGGAGCTGTTCATCACCACCAAACTGTGGAACACCAACCATCGTCCCGAGCGCGTAGAACCCGCGTTCGAAGCCAGTTGCCGACGCCTGCAAGTGGACTACATCGACTGCTACCTGATCCACACGCCGTTTGCCTTTCAACCCGGCGACAACCAGGACCCGAGGGATGAGCAGGGCAATGTCATCTACGACGACGGCGTGACGTTGATCGAGACGTGGCGGGCGCTTGAGCGGCTGGTGGATGAGGGGCGGGTGAGGTCCATCGGGGTGTCCGATATCACGCTGCAGGCGCTGAAGGCGCTGGTTGCCGACGCCCGGATAAAACCCGCCGTGGTGCAGGTCGAGTCTCACCCTTATTTGCCGGAGTGGGAGTTGCTGGAGTTCTGCAAGGCGCACGGGATTATCCTGCTGGCGTTTGCGCCATTGGGGCATGGCATGGAACCGAATGTGCTGCAGGACCCGGTGCTTGCCGGCATCGCCCGGCGTGTGCAGAAAACCCCGGCCCAGGTGGCGCTGGCCTGGTCGGTACAACGTGGGGTAGCGTTCCTGACCACCTCGGCAACGCCGAGCCATATCCGGGAAAATATCGATATCTCGACCTTGCCGCTCAGGGCCATGGTTGAAATCCAGCAAGACATCACAACCCGTATACGCTTCAACTCGGTGGTTGAAACCGGCGTCCCCGGGTTCATTCCGCGCAAGCAGTAGTTACTGACGCCAGGGCGGTCCGTCACGGGGCCGTCCTGCTTGCCTATCCCTTGAGGTGAAAACGATGGATGTTTTCCAGACCCTGCGCTGTTTCGCGGCGGTAGCCCAAAGCGGCAGCTTCACGGCAGCGGCCGCGATGCTGGACACCACCACGACCAACGTTTCAAAAGCCGTTTCCAGCCTGGAGGCCCGGCTGCAAACGCGGCTGATCAACCGCACCACCCGGCGCCTGGCACTGACCGAAGCCGGTGTGCGCTATTTGCAGCGCTGCGAGCGGATTCTGCAGGACATGCGCGAGGCCGACGAAGAGGCGGGTACGGCGCAGGTCATGCCCGCAGGCCGGCTGAAAATCCATGCCATGTCGGCCATCGGCAACCATTACGTGATCGGCGCCATTGCCCGCTACAGAGAAACCTATCCTTCGGTTCTGTTTGACCTGACCGTGACCAATCGGCTGCCGGATTTGCTGGAGGAAGGCTATGACATGTCGATTGTGCTGGCGCGGGACCTGCCCGATTCCGGGTTTGTCGCCCAGCGGCTGGGTATCACCTACAGCATTCTCTGCGCCTCGCCGGCTTACCTGAAAAAACGCGGGACGCCCGAATCGCCGGGTGATCTGGAAGGCCATGATTGCCTGCGAATCGTCAACACGGTCATGCCAGCCGAGAACTGGGTGTTTGAAGGCCCGCTTGGGATAGAAACGTTCAGCACGCCGGTGTCGCCCTTTCACGTCAACACAGCCGACGCCATGACTTTCGCGATCAAGAACGGGATGGGGATTGGTATTCAACCGATTGCTTCGGCCGTCGAGGGCCTGCGGGCGGGGACTTTGGTGCGGGTACTGCCAGGGTATCGGCTTGAAGAGCTGAACCTGTTTGCGATCTACCCGTCACGCAAGTTCGTGGATGCAAAAATAAAAACCTGGGTGGAATTTCTGAAGCATTCCATTCCGGGTTTGCTCGCGGCTGATGAAAAAATTGTCGGTGCATCTGTATAGCGTTGTGGTTGGCGCTGTATGCATGGAGTGTCGACCCTCCATCGTCCATAAAGTGCTCAACCGTTCGAGCAACCGCTGCCCATTACTTGGTACTCAATGGTGCGGCGTTGACCCCGGGAATCTTCATAGGTCATGCGCGCCGGGACCGGTCCGCATTCATCGGCGACTTCCGATACTTCGATGACGCGCTTGATATCGAGCCTGGTGCCGTATGTGTAGGTTTCAACCGGCGGTTGGCTGGTGGCGGCAGTTGAGTGGCTGTCCTCTGCAAAGGCCTGGGCACCGGCGGCGCCAAGGGCAACAAAGAGTGCGATGTTCAACAGTTTCATGATCTTCACCTCGTGGTTGAAGCGTTGTCCTGCAAGGGTGTTTAACCTTGTGAGCGGGTTGCATCTGACTGGGTTTGCTCACTTGGGTAGAGCCGATATTAGGCGTTTGGCGGGGGCGCAAAAATCGGTCGGCGGGATAAACACTGTTGCCGGATTGCTCATGAATCGAGGGGGCTTTGGCGGGGAGCCGGTCTCAAGACCTCTCCCCCAGGCAAATCAGGAACTCTGCCGATCAATATCGCGTCGCAGAACGACAGCGGTGGTGATGTCTTCAACGGATTCGTGACTGGCTACTGCATCTCTGACCCGGTTCAGATCATCAATGGTTCGCGATTCGACCTCAATGACCAGGTCGAGCTGGTCACTGACCGAGGAGACTCGTCGTACCTGCGAGTTTTGCGCAAGCAGGTCCAGCAAGCTGATTGCGGGTGTGCGTTTCAGGCATGAGGGGGCACCGCAAGAGATCCTGCAAAACCCTGTCCAGGAACGAACCCGGTCGTTCTTGAAAAAGCATCTGCACGATAGATAAGTTGCGCTTTCGCTTCTGAACGCCCGGGGCAGGCGCGATCAAACGTCGAAGTTACGACGCGGGCAATGGACTGAATCGCTTCTGGAGCTGCTGATCTTCATCGGCGTTACGGTTTGAGATCGCGGATGGTACGGAGTACGCGCCGGGGTTGCGCCAGCTATTGATTGCTCCTTGTCCGTCTTCCCATCGAAAATCACGGGCCCTTAACGACACAAGGTCAGTTGGGCAGACACATACGCTGAAGCTAGCGCGACCTGTCATTTTCCTTTCGCCTATAGCTACATTAGTCAGATTAGGCGACCCAGCGCATCACCTTCTCAAGGTGGCCAGTGTGCGCATCCAGTTGTTCATTGAGAACTACAAAGCCCTGGTTCTCATAGAAATGGATACTGGGCGCATTCGCCGAATACACAGTCAGCTGTAGAGTTGACTTGGATGCCATGACGTCCGCGAGAAGCTGCGTACCTATGCCGTCCCCCTGACGCTCAGGCGATACGAATAGCGCCGCAAGTGTGTCTCCATACACAGAGCAGAATCCTACTACCGTCCCGTCTGCCTCAAACACTCGGGACATGGCGCCGGGTAGGTAGACCTCACGCATGGCAGCAAGCTGGCTACGCCAGAATTCGGGGGCTATGAAGTGATGCGCCTGGATTGACGCTCGTAGCCAAATGTCCAATACGGGCTCCAGGTCAACGTTTCGAAAGTCGCGGATCATGAGACCTCAACGATTGAGTCAGGAAGAAAACATTGTGCCAAATGCGTGCTCCGCGCAACGGTCCTCCGTTTGCAGATCTACCTGGCACTGATTCTGATCGATCAGCCATACATGGGGCTGGAACTGTGACCGCCAACGCCAGCACCGGTTTGCTCTGGACGCTGACAGTCTATTTGGGCCGCTGGCATGAGTATCGCCCCGTACGGCCTGCCGATTCCGTTGATGGTCATGGTCGCACTGATCGTTTTTTTGCTCAGCACGCCACTATCGACTGATTAAGCCTGGGCCAGGCGTCCTACGCGTAACCAGCCAACGACCACTGCGCCAATCAGCAAAAAGCCCAGGTAGCCAAAGAGTGGATAGACCTGGCCCACCAGGTTGACAAACCCGACCAGGCTACCGACGAAAGCCAGTGCGCCAGCGGCCGCTGAGCCGACGCGGAATTTGCGAGTGCCTGCCGGCAGTAGCCGGGCCGAAAAGGAATACAAGGTACCGACGGCCGTGTTGACGATCATCAGGAAAATGATCACCGCCATCAGCAGACCGAGGACTGGCGAAACCTCCGTGGCGATGGACAGCATGGGCATTGGCAAATCCGCCACGCTGTCCAGGCGTGACAGCAATCCCAGGCTCATCACCAGCATCAGCAGCCCCAGCAACGCGCCACCGAAGATGCCACCCCAGATGGCTTGCTTCTCGGATTTCGCAGCGCCGCCCATGATCGCCAGAAACGGCACCCCGGCCACGATGTTGTAAGACACGTACAATAACGCTCCCAGCAGCCAATGGCTTGCGCCAGCGTCTTGCTGGCTGGCCAGTTGATTGAGTTCACCGAAACTCAAACCCCGGGTGGCGACGCCATACAGGGCCACCGCTACCGCCGTCAGGATCAACAGCGGAGTGACGGCGCCAATCATGCCAATCACTTTCTGTACATCCAGGCACACGATGGCGACCACGATCAGGGTCACCGCCACGCTGCCGAACATGGCGGGAATGCCGAACTGTTGTTCCAGCAAGGCGCCGCCGCCGGCCAACATGACCACGGTCACCGCAAACATGAAGAAGGTGATCATCAGGTCGACAAAGGTGCCCAGGTAGCGTCCGCACAGTGCATGGACTACGTCCTTGTGGGACTTTGCCTGCAGTCGGCTACCCATGCCCGCCAATGCCATCCCGAGAAAGGTGAAGAGCGCGGCGCTGACCACCGCCCCGAGCAGTCCCCATACGCCGAAATCCACGAACATCATCTGCAGTTCCCGACCGGAAGCGAATCCTGCACCGACAATCACACCGACAAATGCACCGGCTATTTTCAGACTTTCTTTCATGACGATTTCCCTCAAATTGTTTTTGTTATGGCTTATGGGGACGACCACTGTTCATGGCCGTCCCGGGGCATCGCACTGGCAAACGGCAGGGGTGGATCAGCGGGCGCCGACCCAGGCCTGGACTTCGATTTCCACGTCGACCCCCAGCGCCAACTGGGCGCCGCCGACCGTGGAACGCACCGGGAAACCATTCTCGAAGTGGCGCTTGTACACCTCGTTGAAACCGGCGAAATGTTGCATGTCCGTCAGCCACACTGTGGCCTTCACCACCTGATCAAAACCCACCCCGCATTCGGCCAGGGTCTCGCCGATGCGGGCCATGGCGGCCTCGGTTTGCTCGCGGATATCACCGAGCACCACCTCGCCCGCAGGGGTCATCGGTACTTGCCCTGAGAGGAACAAAAAATCGCCGACCCGAATGGCTTTGGAGAACGGATAGGGCAGGTGGCTGGGGTAACGCTGGAGATTGTCAGACATGGTATGGAACCTCATCGGGATGAATGATTAACGCAGGCGGCCAGGTGCCAGGCGTTGTGGCTCGACGCCCTGGCGGCGCAGTGTTTCGGGTAGGGGTTGATCGAGCAATTGGGCACAGGCCAATTGCGATACGCCGGCCGCGGACTGAATGCCATAACCGCCCTGTGCCGCCAGCCAGAAGAAGCCTTCGCAGTGATCGTCCCAGCCGACCACCAGATCACCGTCAGCGACGAACGAGCGCAGGCCGGCCCAGCTGTGGCGTGGGCGGCGGATGGTCAAGGAGGTGGCGGCTTCGATGTGGTAGATCCCGGTGGCGATGTCCAGCTCTTCGGGCATCACGTCCTGTGGCGGGACGGGATCGGCGTTGGCCGGCGAGCCCAGCAGTTGGCCGGCGTCCGGTTTGAAGTAAAAACTTTCGTCGATGCCGATTACCGCAGGCCAGCGTGAGAAGTCCATGCCCTCAGGGCCGTCGAAGGTAAAGGCGGTGCGTCGGCAGGGCTGCATCCCAATGGGCTTCACACCGCACTGCTGCGCCACCTGGTCGGCCCAGGCACCCGCGGCGTTCACCAGATTGCGTGCGCGCAACTGGCGGCCGTCGGCCAGTGTCAGGTGCCAGTGTCGACCTTCGCGGGTGGCGACGCTCAGTTGGGCGTCGCACTGCAGCACGCCACCGGCTCGGCGCATGGCCCGCAAAAAACCTTGGTGCAGCGCGTGGACGTCCAGGTCACGGGCGTCGGTTTCGAGCATCGCCCCGACAATCGCCTCTGGGCGCAGGCACGGCACTAACGCGAGGGCGTGCTCGGTATCAATCAATGAAACATTGCCAGCCTGTGCCCGGCCGACTTCGAAGGTTTGTTTCAGCAGGGATTGCTGCCCCTCGCCTGCGACATACAGACAGCCGCGAGGTTCCAGCAGCGCATGCTCGGTGAAGTCAGTTGGCGGTTGCTCATAGAAGTCCCGGCTGGCTCGGGTCAATGCCTGGATCTGCGGTGTGCCATAGCTTTCCATGAACATCGCGGCGGAGCGTCCGGTGGCGTGATAACCCGGCTGGCTCTCACGCTCGAGCACCACAACGCTGGCTTGCCCGGCCAAGCGATAGGCGAGGGAGGCCCCCGCAATACCACCGCCGATGATGGCGAAATCGAAACATACGCTGTCGTGCATACCGAAGTACCTCCTGTCTCTGGGGATGGGAAAGAAATGTTCTTCCCTTTATTTTTATAATTCTCAGATAAGAGAAATGTAAGATATGAGAATTCCCCGGTCAACCCATTACCTTGAGGTATTATTCCAGCCCCTGCCTTGGCTCAGTTCCGGGCACCGTTTTTTGTACGATAGAGAGTCTGCATGAGTTCCGATCGAGTCTCGTGTCCCACGGACCATCCCTTGATAGATCGCGCCCAGGTCGGTGCCCGCCTGCGTGTCATCCGCAAAAACCAGAAGTTGACGCTTAAGCAGCTGTCCGAGCGTTCAGGCGTGGCGCTGTCGACCTTGTCGAAAATGGAGCTGGCGCAAGTGTCGGTGAGTTACGAAAAACTAGCGGCCGCAGCTCGGGCCCTGAGTGTGGACATTGCCCAGCTTTTCAGTCCGGCCAAGGCGGGCGTCAGTGCTGTACAGCCCACGGTGGTCAGCACCGCCATCGACAGTGCGGCGGGTTACAGCACGGGCAATTACGAATATCACCCGATGGCGGGGGATTTCCCCGGACGCAGCATGACGCCCATGTACGCGCGGATCTGTGCGCGCGAACTGAATCAGTTCGAAGACTACATCCGTCACCCCGGACAAGAGTTCGCCGTCGTCCTTTCAGGTCGTGTGCGCATTCAATTCGAAACGGGTGAATCAATCAGCATCGGCTGTCGCGAAACAGCCTATTTCAACAGCTCGATTGGTCATATTTATCTGGCTGAAGGCGAGGATGGCGCCGATGCTGAAGTGATGGTGGTGATGTCGGAATACTGACGCTGAGGGGGCTGTCAGATCCAGGTCGTACTCACATTCCAGCTCGAGATAGGGCCTGCCATATTCCAAGGATGCCAGGAACTCCATTGCGCTCGTGCGGTGTGCTCAAGACCGAACGGGCGCAGGATGTGGCGCCGAAAGCCTGCCCCGTTTAAAGACACCAGCCGCTGCGACCTTGAGTAACCGATGAAATCTCGGGCATTCTGCGTGGCTAGGGGCTGGACATGCGGCCGCATGCCGCAATCCCCGACTCATCGCCTGTAGTTGCTTGACGGTCGCATCAATCTCATCCGCCTTGGCCAAAAGCACGTCTCTATCAACAACTGCCTTACCATTCGGGGAAAGCATGGCATGTATCTCGTCCAGCGAGAGACCGCCAGCCTGTCCGAGTGCGATAACAGCCAACTGCTCAACCACGGCAGACGCAAACTGGCGGCGAGCCCCGCGCGGGCTGACTGACGCGATCAAGCCTTTCTTCTCGTAGAAACGCAATGTGTGGGCAGGAATTCCCGTGCGTTTGACGACCTCAGTGATATCCATTTTCAGCCCATTGACTTGAAGTTGACTTCAACTTCTATCATGCATCGGCAAGATTAATTGGTCCATGAACAAGAGGTAGGTATGGCATCGCTGGAAGTGGTTGCACAGGTTTTTCTGTTGGGGGTTGGCGCTACCGTCGTCATGGATTTGTGGATGTTCCTCATGAAGGCCTTTGGCGTTCCAACGCTGAATTTCGCTTTCGTCGGGCGCTGGGTAGGTCATGTATGCCAAGGCAAATTCGCTCATGCCAGCATTGGACAAGCGATGCCGGTGCGAGGTGAAGTGGTCCTGGGCTGGGTGGCGCACTACGCCACGGGTGTTGCTTTCGCGGTGTTACTGGCGTGCATTCAAGGAGTCGCCTGGCTGCAGGAACCAACTTTCCTGCCAGCAATCGCTTTGGGCGTGGCAACAGTGGCAGTCCCGCTTTTTGTTATACAGCCCGCCATGGGGGCAGGATTTGTATCCTCCAAGACGCCGACGCCGGCCAAGAACTGCATGCGCAGTTCAATAAATCATGCCGTCTTTGGTGTTGGCCTCTACCTGTCCGCGGTGGTGATTGCCTTGGCTTCGAAGTGAGCAGGGTTTGAGTCTTGCTTGTCATGCAACCGACTGGCAGTAAATCCGCCAACACTTGAGTAAGTGACAGTATGTACATTCCTACCCAATGGTCCCAAACATTCAGTGGGGCGCCTATTGAACGACAAACTATCGGAGAGTCAGGAGCCGAGGTTTCTCGCATCCGCTGCATCAATGGGGAACACCTGTTCGTGAAGTCCGAGCCCATTGGCGCACACAGTGAGCTGCCGCAAGAGATTGAGCGTCTTCGTTGGATGAACCGGCTTGACCTGCCTGGGCCAACAGTTCTTGATGCTACGACAGAAAATAATCGCCATTGGTTACTCATGAGTGCCGTCCCTGGACATGATCTGGCCAGTGCCAACGATTTGTCTCCACCCCAAGTCATCAGCATCCTGGCGGCGGCACTACGTACTCTGCACCAGATGCCAATTGATACATGTCCCTTTGATCACCCCTTGGAGCAGCGCATAGCCGCCGCCAGGAGTCGAGTGAGTGCCGGGCTCGTTGACGAGGCAGACTTTGACGATGAGCGGCTGGGTCGGACCGCTGAGGGTGTTTTCGCAGAGATGCTGTCGACGCTCCCTGAAACCTATGATCTTGCGGTCACCCACGGCGATGCCTGCCTACCGAATTTCATGGTCGAAGGAAGCAGCTTTACCGGCTACATCGACTGCGGCCGGCTAGGCATCAGTGACATCTATCAAGATCTTGCACTGGCTGTCCGAAGCATAGAGCGCAACCTTGGACAGGCATGGGTAGCGCCATTTTTTCGCGCCTATGGTGTAGAGCCAGATCAGCAACGTATAGCGTTTTACTGTTTGCTAGACGAGTTCTACTGATGAGCTGACTTCTCCTTGTCGGATGCTGAGCCCGATCAAGGCATCATAGAGCTCTTGCTGCCCAGCTGGCAGAAAAGGGAGCAGCGTCGCGCGGCGTTTGTCGACATCGAACCAGGACTCGACCAGCCATCCCACAAGATAGAGCGCCGCAAGGCATCCGCCAGCGGTTGCAACGTTCCCCTGCCGTACCAGCGGCTGGTCCATGGGCTCCAGTCCCAGACCAAGCCTGCGTCGGTGGACAAACTGGCGGATGTCTTCATCGACGGTCAGTGACGCCGCTGGCGCTCACTGGTATTCATCATGCCGGCGCCACCAGGGCCCCGTTTCATTGCGCCCCTTGGGCGCGCGGTCGAGCCATTGGTACATGCCCCACAATCCGTCCAGGCCCCGGGCGTAGGTGGAGTAGGTGTGATAGATCTCGCCGTCTTCCAACACGAACGTACTCAACCCCGGCCGGTCGCGGGTGTAGGTCGGCGCATCGGTGCCACAGGTCGCGGCGAACTGTTTCACCGGTTCCGGTATTTCACTGGCGTCCATGGCATGGCCGCCGCGCTGATAGTTGTACTCGACCAGCCCTTCACGCTGCTGCGCTTCGGTGAAGTAAACGTTGAAGTCGGCGGTGAAATCGCTGTCGGCGGCCGAGGCCCAGGGAAAGGTCCAGCCCATCCGACGTTTGTAGGCCCGCAGTTTCGCCAACGGCGCGCGGGATATCGCCATCAGGGTCACGTCGTGGTTCGCCAGGTGGATGACGACGGGGTCGAAACTGTCGGCGATGGCTGAGCAGGACGGGCAACCGGCCGTGTAGTCGGGCCCGAACATGAAGTGGTAGACCAGCAGCTGCGAGCGCCCTTGAAAGAGCTCGGCCAGGGTTGCGCTGCCGTTGTCGGTATCGAAGCGATACGCCTTGTCGACACGAACCCATGGCAATGCCTGGCGTTGCCTGGCGACTTCATCGCTGCGTCGGGTCAGGGCCTTTTCCGCTTCGAGCAGTTGCAAGCGTGCTGCCAGCCATTGTTCCCGGGTCGCGGTATTGTGCGTGTTCATCGTTGTACGCTCCTGGTGAAAGGTCGTGATTTAGACTAAACCCGGGTATCGAATGAGGGGAGTGACAAGCGTGGCGGGATTTCGATGGACTCGATGATCATGGCAGCTGCCCATGCGCTGGCCGCAGGGAACCCGTTGGGCGCGCTGGACCGCGTGGCCTTGCGCGACGATGCGCCGGCGCTGGCCCTGCGCGGTATCGCCATGGCGCAACTGGGCGATCTGGTGCGGGCCAGGGCGCTGGTCAAGCGTGCGCAACGGGCCTTTGCGCCCAGGGAAGTGCTGGCCCGTGCCCGATGTGTGGTGGCCGAGGCCGAAATCGCTCTGGCTTCGCGGGAACTCGGCTGGCCGGTCAAGGCGCTCGAAACGGCGCGGGTCACCCTTGAACACCACGGTGACCGGGTCAATGCCGCCCATGCGCGGTATCTGCAAATCCGCCGGTTGCTGCTGATCGGTCAGCTCGACGAGGCGCAGCAGTTATTGGCCGAACTCGACCCCGACCCATTGCCGCCAGCCTTGCGGGCAACCCATGAACTGGTGCTGGCGGGGATCGCCATTCGCCGCCTGCAATCGCACGCGGCGCGGGAGGCGTTGAACAGGGCCGGGCAAGCTGCCAGTCAAGCGGGGATTGCCGCGCTGACGGCTGAGGTCGAACACGCTGCGCGCCTGCTCGATGCCCCGGCGGCGCGCCTGATTGCGCGGGGTGAAGTACGGCCGCTGTTGCTCGATGACGTTGAAGCGTTGTTCTGTTCAACGTCACTGGTGGTGGATGCCTGCCGGTACGTTGTGCACGGCTGTGGCATGTCGGTGTCGCTCGCTACAAGGCCGATCCTGTTCGTACTCGCCCGCACATTGGCCGAGGCGTGGCCCGCCGACGTTACGCGGGAAACGCTGATCGCCCGGGCGTTCCGCTTGAAACTCTCGGATGAATCCCATCGCGCACGGCTTCGCGTGGAAATCGGCAGGCTGCGTCAAGCACTCAAGCCCTTGGCCGGCATCACCGCGACGGCTCGCGGTTTTGCCCTGCAATCACCGGTGTGTACACAGGTGGTGACACTGGCGCCGCCGGTCGAGGAAAAATTTGCCGCGGTATTTGCCTGCCTCGCCGATGGCGAGTCGTGGTCGAGCTCCGCCCTGGCATTGGCGCTGGGTACCAGCCAGCGCACGGTACAGCGGACACTCGAGACACTGGCGGAGGAGGGCAAGGTGCAATGGTTTGGCCGTGGCCGCGCGCGGCGCTGGATGACGCCGCCCGTGCCGGGATTCACGACGACCTTGTTACTCCCGGCGCCGCTGCCCGGTGGCTAGGATGAACGCCACCAACCCCAATGAGGAATGCCGGAATGAAACACGCAACTGCTGAAATCATTCGTGAATATGGCCCGTTTGCCGATGTCGACCATGTGTGCGGCGTCACTTGGGACGGCGAAAAGGTCTGGTTCGCATGCAACAATAAAATCAACGCCCTGGACCCGGAAAGTGGCAAGGTGCTGGGCTCGATCGATGTCGCTGCCCATGCCGGCACCGCGTTTGATGGAGTACACCTGTTCCAGATCGCCGAAGACCGCATCCACAAGATAGACCCCCGCACCGGTCGTATCCTCTCGACCATTCCTGCCCCCGGCGCAGGCACCGATTCGGGGCTGACCTGGGCCGAAGGGACGTTGTGGGTGGGCCAGTATCGCGAACGCAAGATCCACCAGATCGACCCCGAGACCGGCAAGATCCTGCGCACCATCGAATCCAACCGTTTCGTCACCGGCGTGACCTGGGTGGACGGCGCGCTGTGGCACGGCACGTGGGAAGGCGATGAAAGCGAGCTGCGCCGGATCGATCCGCAATCGGGCGAAGTGCTGCAAAGCCTGACAATGCCCGAAGGCGTGGGCGTGTCGGGGCTTGAGTCCGATGGTGGCGAGCGGTTGTTCTGCGGTGGCGGCGATAGCGGCAAGGTGAGGGTGGTGCGCCGGCCTGCCTGAGGCACCGATGTTGGATGTGCCGGCCCCTTCGCTGTGTAGGAGCGAGCTTGCTCGCGAAGGGGCCGTTAGCTTCAACATCAATGCTGACTGATACTCCGCTTTCGTCGGAACGCCGCCCGGAGCAAGCTCGCTCCTACACAGCGAAGGCGGCGTGTCAGGCGCCATCAATGTTGGATGCGCAGCCCCTTTCGAACCGCGCTGCGGGCTTAGTTTTTTTCCGTCCAGCCATGTTTTCTGCTGGTCGAAATCGGTCTAAAAGCCTGGTTGGCAATCGTGTCTGTTTTGCTATCCTCAACCTTGTAGGTGAAGACGCAGACTGATGCGCAAAAGGATAGCAAGGAGACGTGGGGCGCGTTCCGAAGGGTACACGGTTAGAAAGATCCCCGCGCTGGGATCCAGCCCTTATGCCGTGTGAAGCAGAAGAGTTCCATTACAGTTTCACGGCTCTTTTGTGGGAGGCCTGATAAACCTTGTAAGCCGGAGACCAGCGCCGGCCACCTACTTATTACATTCACCCACGAAGCCCGCCCAGTGCGGGCTTTTTAATGCCCGCAAGGTGGGTCCGGTCAGCGGCTCAGGGCGCGCCAAACAGCATCGTCCAGTAAACACCGTTGTCGCTGCGCGCGTTGGCGGCGTACGCGGCACCGACCTGGGTGAACATCGGGTTCATCAGGTTGGCGCAGTGCCCGGGGCTGGCGAGCCAGCCGGCCATGGCCTTGCTGGGTGAACCTTGCCCGGCGGCGATGTTTTCACCGATCTGCCGGCCACGGTAGCCGGCGGCCTTTGCACGGTCATAGGGCATGTCACCGTCGGGATCTTGATGCGCGAAATAATTGCCGTAGGCCATGTCCTTGCTGTGGCCTTGTGCTGCGGAGCCCAGGGCAGCACTCCAGGACAGCGGCCGTGCGGCGGCAAAACGCTGGCGACCGCAAAGTCGCGGCTTGGCCCGGGCCGCGTTGACCTGCGCCAGCAACGCCTGTGCGGCGCTGCGTGGATCGCTGGTTTGCCCGTCGAGTACCGGCTTGGCGAGTACCACTTGCCACTCGCTCCCGGCGCGGCTGACACCGATGTCGGCGTATTGGTTGTCGAGCAGCGCGGCGCAGTGCTCGTCCTGGAACATATCGAAGGCTTCTTCGGCATCCCGTGCACCCACCACGCGGATGGACCGCACCATGGTTGCCTGATAGCCGGAAGCCTTTAACCGGTCCCGCAACCCACCACCATAGCCAACGGGCAGGGCCAGGTTCGACTTGAGCTTCAGGGGTGATAAGCGTTGCGTCGGCCGCCGGTCGCAGCGTTGCGGATGGGCGCGATAGTCGTTGATGGCGTCTACCAGTTGCCGTTGCCCATCGGCGTGGGCGGGGCTTGCAAAAACCGGAAGCAGGGAAAACAGGCACAGCGAAGAAAAGCGCAAGGCAACGACAGTTTGGCGCATGGGACGGGCAACTCGGATGAGATGACGACGATAGGAGTGGGGGGAAAGCGCTGGGTATGACTGGTGACTCGACATAAGGTTCACGGCGGACAAACAGCTGCCTGTCGTCCAGCCGAGGCGTCCGACGAAGGGTAAGGCGTGGTGCTCCGTTTAAACGGGATCCTGGTCCTCGCTCGGTCGCAGCCTGAAACGACAGACATGCCCGCCGCGCACCATGCATTCGCTGTGTTCGACTTCACCGCCGCCCAGTGCGCCGATCAAGGCCAGGTCCAGTTCGCAGACCACCGGGTGGGCGGCGGCCAGGCGATGGAACACGCAGTTATGCGCGACGATTTCCGGGGTGCCTCCTGAGCGAAAAAACACCTCGGCTTCGTAGCCCGTCTGGTTCATGTGCTGCACGATCCTGGCTTCATCCACGACCTGTTGTTCCAGGTCCGAAGCCAGTTTTCGGCCCATGCTGCGCATCAGCGAGGCCAGGGCTTCAGGACCGATGATGCCCGCCACTTCATCAATCAATATGCTGGCCAGTAGCTGATAGTGGCGAGGGAACTGCTCCCGCGCGTGGTCGGTGAGCCGATACAGCTGCTCCGGACGCCGGCCCGTCGGACGGGTGTCGCCGCGCAGCACCAGAGCGTCACGCTCCAGCGCCGCCAGGTGTTGGCGGATCGCCGTGCGCGTGACGGCCAGGTGTTCAGCCAACTCGTCAATGCTCATGCCGCCCGCATGGTGCAGCAGTGCATTGAGCAGGTCCTGCTGTGTTCGGCCCAGTCCTTCCAGCATGGGATGCCCTCGCGCGATATCAGAACTTGTCAGGGAATTGCTTGACCAGCGCGGCGGTCAGCGCGTCGGCCAGGGCCAGGATGTGCGTGCGCATCATCGCCCAGGTACGGGCTTCGCCGGCGTAATCGTGGGCGGCAAACTCATCGATCTGGGCGACGTGGTGACCGCCATGGGCCGACAACATCGTCACCAGTGTCGCCTCAGGCAGATTGGGGTTCGCCGTAGCCAGAAACGCCGCAATCGCCTTGGCATTGCTGGTCAACTCGGTGACGGCAGCCTGCTTGCCCTTGGCGTCTTTGGCGACGGTGGCATCGCTGTAGTGTTTCACCGCGCCCCAGTGACCGGCAAGCAGCTTGAGCAGTTGATCCGCCGCCGGTTGGCCGTAGAGCGGGGCGATGCTGTTGGCGATTTTGGTCGCGTTGTCGACGACTTGGTCCGCCGCGACTTTGGCTTGCTTTTTGTCGGCGGATTGATTGGCCAGCGCGTAGTTTCTGATCCAGAAAATGTGTTCGACCCAAAGGTCACGCTCGGCCAGGCGCGTGGTCAGCGCGGGGCTGTCGGCAGCGGCAGGTGAGGCGGCGGGCGTCTGACTCCAGACCGGTTGCGCACAGAAAGCCAGCAGGAGCAAAGCCAGGGTTTTGATATTCATGACGGCACCCTCTGAGAGTGGGAACGTTCGACAATATCAATATAGGCATAAAAATATGTTTTTATTGAGTGCTGGTGAATTCTCGGATGAACGGCCACCGGCAGCGGCGCAGTTGAGGGGGCTCTAAGGGGGAAGTGGCGAGGGAGCAAGCTCCCTCGCCACAGGTCACAGGTATGTTCTACCTTGCTTGCTACAACCCATCCCCCAGCCTCTTGAGGTACTCAGGGCTGTCGCTGATCGAGTTATGTCCTGTCCCCGGTATCACCTGCAATGACGCCACACCGCGGGTGAAATGACTTAACAGACGCTCGGTACTTGAGCGCGGAATCACTTCATCATGCTCGGCGGCAATCAGACGAGTCGGCACCGTGATGCGGGCGGCGTAGCGCCAGGACTGGTATTTATCCTTCAACAACCAGCGCACCGGAAACCAGCGAAATTGACGGGCAGCCAGCCCTTCGAGGCTGTTATAGGGCGTGATCAACACCAGTCGCGCGGCCGGGCGTTCGCTGGCCAGGYGCACGGCAACCCCGGAACCCAGGCTGCGTCCGACCACCGCCACATGCGGATGGCTGACATACACCTGGTCGAACAAGGTGATGGCATCGCGGGCAATGGCCTCTTCGGAAGGTGAGCCGGAACTGCCGCCGTAGCCACGGTAATGCAGCAGATACAGCGCGTAGTCAGGGAAGGCTTGGGAGAACCCGGGCAGGTTGCGCGAGACGTCTTCGGCATTGCCGCCGAAATAGATCAGCGCGTTGGGACCCTCGTGCGGTCGGATGGAGACCAGCACCTGTGCGTCGGCGACGGGCAGGGTGAGCAGCGTCGAGGCGGTCCCGATGGCGCGCGGTTGCGGGTAGTAAATCAGCGCCCGCTGGAACACGAACAGCGCCGCGCACAGCGCCAGGTACAACGCAGCGACGATGACGACGAGTAACAACAGGGTGCGCAACATTCGACTAACGTTAGTGGGCGGCATTGACTGCTCGGGGTTTGAAAGTGGCTGGCGCAAGGCTTTCTGAGTGTAGTCAATCGACCCTTGGCGCGGGTTTTCCGGGTTGTCGGCGCAACAGCCCGGACCCCGGCGACTGGTGAGAAGCGTTTTATGAGCCATCCTGAGGGTTACACCCGTAGAGAAGTACTCACGCTGGCTGCCGGTGCTTCGGCGGTCTTCACGTTCGGTCCGGCGGGTGCACAACCCGAGCCGTCGACGGGAACAGGAGGCAAGACCATGCAGACCCGCGCCATTCCTTCCAGCAACGAGTCCTTGCCGATCGTAGGGTTGGGCACTTATCGCGGATTCGATGTCGAGCCTGCGCAACCGGCCTACAAAGACTTGCCCGCGGTGCTCGATGCGTTGTTCGACAAGGGTGGCAAGCTGATCGACAGCTCGCCGATGTACGGTCGCGCCGAACAGACCATCGGCGAACTGCTGTCGATCCATGAGCCGTGCTCACCGGCGTTCCTGGCCACCAAGGTGTGGACCCGGGGCCGCGAAGAAGGCATCGCGCAGATGGAACAATCCTTCGCCCTGTTGCAAACCGACCGGATCGATCTGATGCAGATCCACAACCTGCTGGACTGGCAGACGCACTTGCCGACCCTGCGCCACTGGAAGGAACAAGGGCGTATTCGTTACATCGGCATCACCCATTACACCGCATCAGCCTATGAAGAAGTGGAAGCGGTACTCAAGGCCGAGCCACTGGACTTTTTGCAGATCAACTACGCCCTGGATGATCGCGCAGTCGAGAAACGCCTGCTGCCGTTGTGCCGTGAGCGTGGGGTAGCGGTGATCTGCAACCGGCCGTTCGGCGGTGGCGGCTTGCTGGCCAGGCTGAGGGATAAGCCGCTGCCAGGCTGGGCGGCGCAAGTCGGGGTCAAGAGCTGGCCGCAACTGGCGCTGAAGTTCCTGCTGTCGCATTCGGCGGTGACCTGCGTGATTCCGGGCACCGGCAATCCGCGCTACATGGCGGAAAATGCCCGGGCCGGTTTCGGCCCGATGCTGACCGATGCCCAGCGCCAGCAGCTGATTGCGCTGGTGGGCTAGCGACTCACCCAACGCAGGCCGGCGAGTCCCGGAACCTCTCCTATACTGTTTCGCGTCCATGCCGTTGAAAGCGCATTCGCTGCCCTGACGGCGTCCCTGTCCATCACTGCAAGGAGATCGAACATGGCTATCCGTATTGGCGACGAAGCACCGGACTTCACCGCCGACACCACCGAAGGCACCCTCAACTTTCACCAATGGATCGGCGATGGGTGGGCCATCCTGTTTTCCCATCCCAAGGATTTCACCCCGGTGTGCACCACCGAACTGGGTTACCTGGCCAAACTCAAGCCCGAGTTCGACAAGCGCAACACCAAGGTCGTCGGGCTAAGCGTCGACCCGGTCAGTGACCATAACCGTTGGGTCGGTGACATCGCCGAGACTCAGGGCACGGCGATCAACTATCCGCTGATCGGCGACGAAAACCTGGTGGTGGCCAAGCTCTACGACATGATCCATCCCAATGCCAGCGGCGGCGCGCGCACGGCAGTGGACAACGCCACGGTGCGTTCGGTGTTCATCGTCGGCCCGGACAAGAAGGTCAAGGCCATGCTGATCTACCCGATGAGCGCCGGGCGCAACTTCGATGAAGTGCTGCGCCTGCTCGATTCCCTGCAACTGAATGCCAAACACACCGTTGCCACGCCAGTGAACTGGCGGCCGGGTGACGATGTGATCATCCCGACCTTGGTGTCTGACGAAGACGCGAAGAAGAAATACCCGGATGGCTTCAAGACCTTGAAGCCGTATCTGCGGACCGTGGCTCAGCCGAAGTAGTCACCAGCAGTGAGATCGCCATCGCCAGCAGGCTCGCTCCCACAGGGAACTTCAGTGAACACAAAATTTGTGTTCGACAGAACCCCAATGTAGGAGCGAGCCTGCTCGCGATGGGGCCGGTCCTGCTGGCCCAGGACTTTAATCAAACCAGATACTTGCGAAACCACCCCAACGTCCGCTCCCACGCCAGCTTCGCCGCCGCCTCGTCATAACGCGGCGTCGAATCATTGTGAAAGCCATGATTGCAGCCCGGATAAATATAGGCCTCATAGGTCTTGCCCCCGGCCTTCAACGCTTTCTCATAGGCCGGCCAGCCTTCGTTGATCCGCGTATCCAGTTCGCCGTAGTGCAGCATCACCGGTGCCTTGATCCGTGGCACTTCCTCGGTCGTTGGCTGACGGCCATAAAACGACACGGCGGCACCCAGTTCCGGATAGGCCACGGCAGCGGCATTGGTCACGCCACCGCCGTAGCAGAACCCGGTGATACCGACTTTTCCAGTGGCGGCGGGGTGTTTCATCATCCACTCGACGGCGGCGAAAAAGTCGTTCATCAGCTTTTCCGGGTCGACCGTGGCCTGAAGTTCGCGGCCCTTGTCGTCATTGCCGGGATAACCGCCGACCGAACTCAGGCCGTCCGGGGCGAGGGCGATGAAACCGGCCTTGGCCAGACGTCGGGCCACGTCTTCGATGTACGGGTTGAGCCCGCGGTTTTCGTGCACGACCACCACCGCCGGCACCTTGCCGGTGGCCTTGGCCGGACGCACCAGGTAACCGCGAACCTGGCCGTGGCCCTTGGGCGAGGGGTAGGTGATGTATTCGGCAAGAATGTCCGGATCGGTGAACTCGACCTGCTCGGCCAGTGCGTAGTTGGGGCTCAACGCGGCGAGCAGGGCACCAGCCGTCAAACCGCCGAAAGTAAACAGCGCCGCACGGTCGAGAAACTCCCGGCGGTTGATCTTGCCGTGGGCGTAGTAGTCGTAGAGTTCCAGCAGTTCAGGGGCGAAGTCTTTGGCAGTTAGACGGTTCATTGCTGCAACTCCTCTCGGCTGGTTCAACATGACCCCTGTAGGAGCGGGCTTGCCCGCGAAAGCGGTGTGTCTGGCACAAAAGTATCGGATGTGCCGCCGTCTTCGCGGGCAAGCCCGCTCCTACAGGGATCTGGGGTCATGCCACAATCTCATTTCAGGCACTGCGCCCCGGCCTTGGCCACTTGCGCATCCTGCCCGGGCTTGACCCCCGATACCCCGACAGCACCAATCACCTGCCCATCGAAAACGATCGGCACGCCACCCTCAAGCGAGGTCAGCAACGGTGCTGACAGGAAAGCGTAGCGCCCGGCGTTGACCATGTCCTCATAGCTTTTCGTTTCACGCCGCCCGAGGGCTGAGGTCCGGGCCTTTTCGGTGGCGATATACGCGCTGCTCGGCGCACAGCCGTCGAGGCGCTCGAGGGCCAGCGGGTGGCCGCCGTCATCGACTACCACGATGGTCACGGCCCATTGATTGGCCTGTGCTTCGGCGCGGGCGGCTTTGATGATCTGCTGGACTTCGGTCTGGCTCAGCACGGCTTTGCGGTTCATGGACATCTCCAGGGTTTAGTAAAGGCAGGGCGTCTTCGACCAGTTCGATCCAGTGCCGCACCGGGGTTCGGCCCGCGCCGTCGAGGTGCGTCTGGCAGCCGATGTTGGCCGTGACAATCACCTCGGGATGGCCGCTTTCCAGGGCGTTGAGTTTGTTGTCGCGCAGTTGTCGCGACAGTTCGGGCTGAGTCAGCGAATAGGTGCCCGCCGAGCCGCAGCACAGGTGCCCGTCGGGGACTGACGTCAGGTTGAAACCGAGTTCGGTCAGCAGTGCTTCCACGGCACCGCCGAGTTTCTGTCCATGCTGCAAGGTGCAGGGGCAATGGAAGGCCACGCGTTGGGAGGCGTGGATGCCAAGTTTTCCCAGCGGCTCGTCGCGCAACACTTCCACCAGATCCCGGGCCAGCACGCTGACCTTTTTTGCCTTGTCGGCATAGGCCGGGTCGCTGGCGAGCAGATGGCCGTAATCCTTGATAAAGGCGCCGCAACCGCTGGCAGTCTGCACAATCGCTTCGGCGCCTTTTTCGATGCCCGGCCACCACGCGTCGATGTTGCGCCGGGCGCGATCGAGGCCGGCGGCCTGGGCGTCCAGATGGTAATCCACGGCGCCGCAGCAACCGGCCTCGCGGGTCGCGATGACGCTGATCCCCAACCGGTCCAGCACCCGCGCCGCCGCGGCATTGGTGTTGGGTGACAGGCTGGGCTGCACGCAACCTTCGAGCATCAGCACCTGACGCTCACGCAGGGTCATGGGCCGCGGCTTGGCCGGGTAGACAGTTCGCGGCAACTTGCTTTGCAGGGTGCCGGGCAGCAACGCGCGGAACACCTGACCGCTATTGACCAGGCTTTTAAACAAGTCCGGATGCGGCACGGTCTGCCGCAACCCCTCGCGCAACAGGCGCTGACCGAGCGGGCGCGGCACCGCCGCATCGACCACCGCTCGACCGATGTCCAGCAGGTTGTGGTAGTCGACGCCCGACGGGCAGGTGGTTTCGCAGTTGCGGCACGACAGGCAGCGATCCAGGTGCTGCTGGGTCTTTTGCGTGACGTCGTTGCCTTCCAGCACTTGCTTGATCAGGTAGATACGGCCCCGCGGCCCGTCCAGTTCATCGCCGAGCAATTGATAGGTCGGGCACGTGGCATTGCAGAAGCCGCAGTGCACGCAGGTGCGCAGGATGCTTTCGGCTTCTGCGGCGCGGGGCAGATGGCTGGCGCTTTCACTCAAGGTCGTCTGCATGGTTCAAAGCTCCGCGTACAGGCGTCCGGGGTTGAAGATGCCCCGTGGATCGAGTTGTTGTTTCAGGTTGCGGTGATAACGCATCAGCGCTGGCGGCAGCGGATGGAACGGGGTGTCGGTCAGGCCGTGGCTGAAGCAAGTGGCATGGCCGCCGACCTCGTCGACCACCTGGCGGATGAACGCCGCGTCGGCATCGGATTTCAGCCAGCGCTGGGCGCCCCCCCAGTCGATCAACTGGCGACCCGGCAGCGACAGGCAAGGCGTGTTGTGCGGCAGGGACAGGCGCCAAAGCGGCTGGTCTTCATCGAAGAAACCCAAGCGCTGTTCGTTGAGATCGTCCCACCAGGAAGAGTCCAACTGCTCACCACCGAGGCGCTCATGGGCCGCCGCCACCGAACCTTCACCGCCCTCAAACCGAAGGTGCAGGCGTTCGCCGTCGTGGCAGGCGGCGCTGATCGGCAGCGGCTGCTGGCCCCATTCCGCCAGGCGCAGCAACGCCCGTTCGGCGTCGATTTCCAGGCTGATGCTCAAGGCTTGCCGGGGTTTTGGCAGCACTTTGAGGGAAACTTCGGTGATCAGCCCGAGGCAGCCATAACTGCCGGCCATCAGGCGTGACAGGTCGTAGCCGGCGACGTTTTTCATCACTTCGCCACCGAAGCGCAACAGCTTGCCTTGCCCTGTGATCACCCGCGTGCCAAGAATGAAGTCCCGCACCGAACCGACCCACGGGCGTCGTGGCCCGGACAGCCCGCAGGCGATCATGCCGCCGACGGTGGCGCCGTCGCCAAAGGCCGGCGGTTCGCAGGGCAGCATCTGTTGCGCGGCGTCCAGCACCTGCGTCAGTTGCGACAACGGCGTGCCGCAACGGGCGGTGATCACCAGTTCAGTCGGGTCGTAACTGACGATGCCCCGGTGCGAGCGGGTGTCGAGAATTTCCCCGGCCGTGGTGCGGCCGAGAAAGGCTTTGCTATTGGAACCCTGGATGCGCAACGGCGTGGCGTTTTCCAGCGCCTGATTGACCTGTTCCAGCAGTGACTGGCTGTCATCGAAATCTTCAGGGCTGCGCATCAGAAACGCTCCAGCTCAGGGAAGGGCAATTGACCGCCATGTATGTGCATGGCACCGAATTCGGCGCAGCGGTGCAGGGTCGGAATATTCTTGCCGGGGTTGAGCAGGCCGCTGGGGTCGAAGGCGGCCTTGATGGCATGGAACAGGGTCAGTTCATCGCTGTTGAACTGCGCGCACATCTGGTTGATTTTCTCGCGGCCCACACCGTGTTCACCGGTGATGCTGCCGCCGACTTTCACGCACAACTCCAGAATCCTGCCGCCCAGGGCTTCGGCTCGATCGAGTTCACCGGGTTGATTGGCGTCGAACAGAATCAACGGATGCATGTTGCCGTCGCCGGCATGGAACACGTTGGCCACCCGCAGGCCGTATTCGTTCGAGAGTTCGGCGATGGCGTGCAGTACGCCGGGCAGTTCTCGACGGGGGATGGTGCCGTCCATGCAGTAGTAGTCCGGGGAGAGGCGGCCCACCGCCGGGAAGGCATTCTTGCGCCCGGCCCAGAAACGCACGCGCTCGGCTTCGTCTTTCGCCTGCCGCAACTCGATGGCGCCGGCCTGTTGCAGCACCTGGCGCACCCGCTCGCAGTCATCGCAGACATCGGCTTCAACGCCATCGAGTTCGCACAGCAGAATGGCCTGGGCGTCCACCGGATAACCGGCGTGGATGAAGTCCTCGGCGGCGCGGATGGCCAGGTTGTCCATCATTTCCAGGCCACCGGGGATGATGCCGGCGGCGATGATGTCGCCGACTGCGCGCCCGGCTTTTTCCACGGAATCGAACGCAGCCAGCAGCACTTTGGCGGTCTGCGGTTTGGGCAGCAGTTTGACCGTGACTTCGGTGATCACCCCGAGCAGGCCTTCGGAGCCAGTGAACAGCGCCAGCAGGTCGAAACCGGGAGAGTCGAGGGCATTGGAGCCCAGGCTCAAATGCTCGCCATCGACGGTAAGGATGTCGACCTTGAGCACGTTGTGCACCGTCAGGCCGTACTTCAGGCAATGCACGCCACCGGCATTTTCCGCGACGTTACCGCCGATGGAGCAAGCGATCTGCGAGGACGGATCCGGCGCGTAATACAGGCCGAACGGTGCCGCCGCCTGGGAAATCGCCAGATTGCGCACACCGGGCTGAACCCGTGCGGTACGGGCGGCGGGGTCGATGCTCAGGATGTTGTTGAAGCGCACCATCACCAGCAGCACGCCTTTCTCCAGGGGCAGCGCCCCGCCGGACAAACCGGTGCCCGCGCCACGGGCCACCACGGGGACGTGCAGCTCATGGCAGACGCGCAGCACCCCTTGCACTTCGTCGATATATCGGGGCAACACCACCAGCATCGGCGTGGTGCGATAGGCCGACAGTCCGTCGCATTCGTAGGGCCTGAGTTCCTCCTGCTGATGCAGGATTTCCAGATTCGGCAACCGGGTTTTCAGGGCGTGCAACAGCGCCTGTCTGTCGACGTCGGGCAAGGCGCCGTCAACGCGCTCATCGTAGAGAATGTTCATGGGATCACGATTCTCGCTGGAGGCCACCGACCTTCATCATTGGCCTGATACAGCCGACTGTCCATGGGGTATTTGTCAGCCTGAAGGAGGATTTCATTCAATAAATCCGCGCGGAAAATGCCAACGCCCGGGCGATGGAGCCCGGGCGTTGCAAGCGTGGTGAGCAGGGTGCGCAGACTCAATGTCCGCCCACCACCATATGGCTGAACGGCGCGACGTAGGCCTGCAACGACACCAGCCCGCCAACCAGGATCGCCAGCACAATCGAGTGGAAGAACACGTAGCGCAGGATTTCTCCTTCATGGCCGTACCAGCGGGTGGCCGTGGAGGCAACCACGATCGACTGGGCGTCGACCATCTTGCCCATGACCCCGCCGGAACTGTTGGCGGCGGCCATCAACACCGGGCTGATGCCCAACTGCTCGGACGTCACCCGTTGCAAGCCGCCGAACAGTACGTTGGACGCCGTGTCCGAACCGGTCAACGCCACGCCGAGCCAGCCGAGCAAGGTACCGAACATCGGATAGAAGATGCCCGTCGCGGCGAAGGCCAGGCCCATGGTCGCATCCAGGCCCGAGTAGCGCGTGAGGAAGCCCAGGGCGAGCATCGCCGCAATGGTGATCAGCGAGTAACGCACCACCCACAGGGTGCGCAGGTACTGGCGAATCAGTTGCGGGATCGAGTAACCCATCAGCAGACCGCCGACAATCGCCGCCAGCAGAATGCCGCTGCCGGTGGCGGTGAACCAGGTGAACTTGTAGACCGCCTCTTCGGTTTTCGGCGCAGGCACCACGGGCGGGACTTTTTCGACCTGCAAGTGCAGGGTGGTGAAGGTCACGACCGGAGCGAACACCGGGTTGGCCTCGCGCAGCGGTTTGCCCTGAGGATCGAGCTTGGCGGCACTGGTTTGCGGGTCAATCGCCGGACGGGTGTCGAAGGTGTTTTTGAAGCCTTGCGTACCCCAGATGAACACGAAGATCGTCAGGATGATCCACGGCATCCACGGCATCCACGCGCGCATCACCGCCGGCTTCGCCTCGTTGGCGAAGGTTGCAGTGGGTACGGGTTTCTCGTCGTGCTCGGCGTCGATCTTCGAATTGTCGACCCGGCCGGACAGGGCGGCGGACGTGTGCACGGTGGCCGGTTTCCACACCCTGAGGAAGCCGGTCAGGCAGGCCATGGAAATCAGTGCGGCGATCACGTCCACCAGCATCGGCCCGTGATAGTTGGACACCAGGAACTGCGGCACGGCAAAACTGACCCCGGCCACCAGGATCGCCGGCCAGATTTCCAGCATCTTGCGCCAGCCGGCAAAGGCCCAGATCAGCCAGAACGGCACCAGCACCGAGAAGAATGGCAACTGCCGGCCGACCATCATCGACAGTTCCATTTCGTCCAGTCCGGTAACCTTGGCCAGGGTGATGATCGGCGTGCCGAGGGCGCCGAACGCCACGGGGGCAGTGTTGGCGATCAGCGCCAGCCCCGAAGCGGCAAGCGGCGAAAAGCCCAGCCCGATCAGAATCGCCCCGGTCACCGCCACCGGCGTACCGAAACCGGCCGCGCCTTCGAAAAACGCACCGAAGCAGAAAGCGATCAGGAGCAATTGCAGGCGTCGGTCATCGGTGATGCGCGCCAGGGAGTCTTGCAACACTTTGAACGAACCGTTCTCGGTGGTCAGGCGGTGCAGGAAGATGATATTCAACACGATCCAGCCAATCGGCAGCAGACCGTTGGCTGCACCGAACAGCGCCGCGGAACCTGCCATGTTCGCCGGCATGCCGAAGGCGAAGATCGCGATAAGCAGGGCCGAGGTCAGGGCGAGCAACGCCGCCAGGTGCGCCTTGACATGGAAAAACGCGAGGGACGCCAGCATCACCACCACTGGCACAGCCGCCATGAGCGTTGAAAGCACCGGGTTACCGAACGGATCGTAGACTTGCTGCCAGACCATGTTCCACCTCTGCTTTTTATTGTTGGACGTGCAGACCCCTTGTGGGGGAGGTGGTTTTCAGTATAGGTGGCATTGCGCCGCTGTCAGGGCAGGCCCTCCGGTCCAGCGGGTCGGCGCAGTTCCGGGGGCTGAGCTAGCATGGCCAGTAGGGTTTGAATTCAGTCAGGGGAGCAATGCAGTCATGACCGAGCGCCATATGGAACACAAGGAAACGCTATCGAACGGATGCAACATCAAGGTCAAGGCCGAGATATTGAAGGACGGTTCGTTGGGCATGTTCATCGGTGTCTATCGGCCGGACGGCTCGGCCATCGATGAAAACCACGACCCACGGCCGCACATGCTGGACATGGAAGCGGCGATGGATTGGGGGATCGATATTGCCAAGGGGATTGGCAATAGCCAGCGAACGTTGTGAGCCCAGGCGACCGGCGGTCGCTGTCAGAACCCGAACGAACGGGTCGAGCCTTTTACCAGCTCGATATCCAGCAGATGCTCGACCAGCACGTCATTCAAAAAACGGAACTGATCATTGAGCCCGACCACTTCGTTGCTGAAGTGATGATCGGCTGCCGGGATCAGCAATGCCTCGAACTTCTCGTCGAACAGCAGAGTCAACTCTTTACGCGACTCGAATTTCTGCGCGTAGAAATTGTTGCCGAACACCGGAAAACGCACGGCGAGGGTAACGGTGTGAATCATGATGTTTGCTCCTCACTCAGGACGTACCAGGAAAATACGCCCAAAGTGAACGCCGTCAGGGCCAGGCAGGTCAGCAGATGGATCAGCATGATGTTCCCCTCCGATTCGGGGTTTCGTGTTGGCTTGAGATCGATCCTACGCTGACGGCCATCAAGCGGAAGGCAATCGCGGCGATGGTGATTATCGATGCAAGTGATGGCGGTTTTTTCGCTGTTGATGCGGGCCCTTTCGCGGGCTCCGGGACATCGCCACCTATACTTAAACCGAAAGTTTTGCGTGTCGGGCATTTCGCCCGGTGCCAACTTCAGGAAGCCGCCATCTTGAACCTGCGTTCGCTGATCATTGCCGTGCTGGTGGTGTTGGCGGGGTGTGCCACATCTGTGCGCGCGCCGGTGGAAGTGGCACCGGTCATCGTTCCTGCCAGCACCTGGCAACAAGTGGACCGGGAGATCGTCATCGCGTCGCAGGCGGCCACCGAGCAGAGCAAAATCTACGCCCGCGGCGCCATGGATTACTGGCGCACACGGGTCTATGAAATGACCGAACAGAATTTCATTCCGTGGTTCAGCAGTTACTGGACCCAGGAATGGCTGTCGATGAAGGTCAGCTGGTACACCATCAGCGCCAAGGGTGAGCAGGACGCCGTGGAAAAACGCCTGGCGGCGTACCTGCTCGAAGCCTATCAGGATAAGGTCCTGGCCCCGGTGGCCGTGGAAATCGATCCCGATGCGATTCTCGGCCTGGCAGCGGCGTTCTATGTCGACATCCTCAAGGAAGAGCTGCAGAAAATCTCCAACCGCCACGGCGTGCCGATGGCCCAGCTCAACGGGCGCATCCAGAAAGTCCCGGCCATCGCCCTTGGGCCTCCGCCGACGAGGGACGCCTCGTTGTACCAGGTCGTGCACACCGAACCGCTGAACTCCTTGCCGGCCTTCGCCGCGCTGATCGACAAAGTCCATAAGGCCGGTGGCGACAAGGGGGTGGGCTCGACCGATACCGCGATGGCGCCGGTGGCCAGGCGCGCCAGCCGGCGGATGGAAGCCGAGATGGCCCCGCGCGGGGCCGCCAGCGCCGTGGCCGCAGCGACCGGGAAACTGGCCGGTGGCTTGATCACGCTAGGGGTGGCTGGCATTCGCGCATTCATCCAGGCCTTTGACCGGCCCGATAGCGAGGCGCTGATTCGCCGTAGCCTGGGCAATACCTTCGACAAGGCCTGGACCAAACTGGTGCAGAGCCCGACCAGCGGCGTCATGGCCGCCACGCTTTACATGGCGGCGCAGATCGAAGGCAGCCTGGCGGAACGCACTGCACCGCCGGTCGGTTTGAGCACAGGCACTGTCGATCGGACGCCAGCGCAATCGACTACCCAGCAGCACACCCCATGACCCCAGGAGAAAAACGCATGTCTTACGTCGATGGTTTTATCGCTGCCGTACCCACCGCCAACCGTGAGCAATACATCAAACACGCCGAAATCGCCGCCTCGATCTTCAAGGAAAACGGTGCCTTGAGCGTGGTCGAATGCTGGGGCGAAGACGTGCCGCAAGGCAAGGTCACCTCGTTCCCGATGGCGGTGAAACTCAAAGACGGCGAAACCGTGGCTTTTGGCTGGATCATCTGGCCGGACAAGGCCACCCGTAATGCCGGGATGGACAAGATGATGCAGGACCCGCGCATGCAGCCAAACGTCAATCCGATGCCGTTTGACGGTCAGCGCTTGGTGTATGGCGGGTTTGAAGTGCTCCTCAAAGTCTGACGCCGGCCATGGGATCACTCCGGCGTCGGGGTGATCCTGCAACTCTTGCGCTGCTGGATTTCTTCGTCCGTCGGCCGCTCGCGGATGAACTCGAAGCGCGGCTCGCCTTCGCTGTAATGCACCAGCCAGCCCCATTCCAGCTTGAGTTCATCCTGGCCGGGCTCGGGCGGTCTGGCCCACCATGGTTCCTTGCTGATGATCTGTCGCATGGCCCCCTCCGGTTTTTCGGGATGCTAGGGGGCGTTCTCAATTAGTTTTCCCGTCGCGTTGTTGCCTTAAAGCGGGCCAGGCAAGGCGCAGGCCGCTGGGAATGGTTGTTCCCTTTCCAAGGCCTGCAACGCAGCCTGGCCCGCTTTAAGGCACAACCCGAAGGGCCGGGCCTGCTGTTGTGCAGGGCTGCGTTGCT
>NZ_JBFUHR010000024.1:0-118322 GCF_056402295.1 Pseudomonas sp. P4_B3 | reverse complement strand
CTGCTCGCGATGGGGGAGTGTCAGACACTACAAACGCTGACTCTTGGCACGAGACCCAAGCCACCGATCCAGCCCGATCACCAACAACGCGATCACCACAAACCCCGCCAACAACCCGCCGGCATTGATGAACACCTGTGGATAACCCAGCTTCTCGACATCAATGAACGGGTACGGATAAACCGCCAGCAAATGCCCGCGCAGCAGCGCATAGCCAAAATAAACCAGCGGATAAATCACCCACAGCGCGATGTGCCACACGCGCAATGTGCCCTTGGGCACACAACGCCACCAATACCCTAGAAACAGCAACGGCATGATGTCATGCAACAGCTCATCGGCCAGCCATTGCCAGCCCTCGGGATGCCACAAGTGGCGCAGCAGAAGGTTGTAGGCCAGGCTCACCACGGCGATGCTCACGGCAATCGCACTGCTGACCCAAGGTTGCAGGAACCAGCGGCGCGCGGCTGACTCACGGGTTGTCCATTCACAGGTCAGCACGGTCGCCACCAGGGTGTTGCTCAGCACGGTGAAATAGCTGAAAAAACTCATCAGCCCACCGATCAGGCTGGCGCCCAACGTCCAGCGTGAATGGAGAATCAGGTACATCTGGATGCTCAATCCCGCCCAGCCGAGCGTGGCAGCCACAGCCACAAAACGACGGCGAAACCCGGACGGATTGGCCCTGTTCACAGCGGTCGTTTGGTGCGCATCAACTTCACATACAGGCGTTCGACCTTCTCCCGCGCCCACGGGGTTTTACGCAGGAACGTCAGGCTCGACTTGATGCTCGGATCGCTCTTGAAGCAGCGGATATCGATGCGTTCGGCCAGCCCCGACCACTCGTAATGTTCAACCAGCGCGTTGAGGATCTGTTCCAGCGTTACGCCGTGCAGCGGGTCAGGGTTGTGTTCGGTCATGCCGGGCCTTCGAGCAGAGTGGGAATTGGAAGCCGCGCACCTTACGTTAAATGTAGGTGAAACGGAAAAGATCGCAGCCTGCGGCAGCTCCTGCATTGGAATCCGTATCCTGTAGGAGCTGCCGCAGGCTGCGATCTTTTGTCACTGTTACCAAATCCGAAAGGATGCATGTCAGTAAAAGCCCTTTCTCTATTTGTAACGGGACATTATCCTTGCGCCCGCTGCCTGCTGAAACGCTTCTGCTTTCGCTTCACGCCTGCTGCTTTCCGTTTATCCCCCAGAAAAAGATCAAGAACTCCGTCTCTATGCCTGACTTTAAATCTTTGCGAGACAGCGCTGTCTTTGCAACTGCTGCCCAGCGAAACATCCTGCCCCTGATCAGTGGCCTCACCGCGCTGGGCCTTGCCTCCTGCGTTCAGGCGGCGCCTGCCTTCGACAGCGATTCACCGTGGATGCTCGGAGACTGGAACGGCACTCGCACAGAACTCGCGGAAAAAGGCTACGACTTCAAAGTCGATTACACCGGTGAAATGGGCAGCAATCTGCACGGCGGCTACGACCACGACCGCACCGCGCGCTACAGCGACCAGTTCGGCCTGGGCACCCATCTGGACTTGCAAAAAATCCTCGGCTGGGACGACGCCGAGTTCCAGTTGACCATCACCGAACGCAGCGGCAACAACATCAGCAACGACCGCATCAACGACCCGCGTGTCGGAGGCTTCACTTCGGCCCAGGAAGTCTGGGGCCGCGGCCAGACCTGGCGCCTGACGCAGATGTGGTACCAGCAGAAGTTCTTCGATGAAAATCTCGACATCAAGGTCGGCCGCTTCGGCGAAGGCGAAGATTTCAACAGCTTCCCCTGCGACTTCCAGAACCTGGCGTTCTGCGGCTCCCAAGTCGGCAACTGGGCGGGCGACATCTGGTACAACTGGCCGGTCAGCCAGTGGGCGATGCGGGTCAAATATCACCTGACGCCGCAGTTGTACGCGCAGATCGGCGCGTTTGAGCAGAACTCGTCGAACCTGGATCGCGGCAATGGCTTCAAGCTCAGCGGCAGCGGCACCCAGGGTGCGGTCCTGCCGGTGGAACTGGTGTGGACGCCGAAGCTCAATGGCCTGCCGGGTGAATACCGCACCGGTTACTACTACAGCAGCGCCAGCGCCACCGATGTCTACAAGGACAGCAATGGCCAGCCTGCCGCCCTGAGTGGCGAAGCCTACCGTAGCGCGTCGAGCAAGCACGGCGTGTGGCTGGGCCTTCAGCAGCAAGTCACCAGCCTCGCCAGCGACCACTCCCGTGGCCTGAGCCTGTTCGCCAACGGCACCATGCACGACAAGAAGACCAACGCCATCGACAACTACGTCCAGGCCGGCCTTGTCTACAAAGGCCCGTTCGACGCGCGCGCCAGGGACGACATCGGTTTCGCCATGGCCCGCGTCCACGTCAACCCGGCCTTTCGCAAGAATGCCGAGGCGACCAACCAGGCCAACGCGGTCTTCGATTTCGACAATCCGTCCTTCCTGCCGCCCCAGGACACCGAATACAGCGCCGAACTCTATTACGGCGTGCACGTGACCAACTGGCTGACCGTGCGCCCGAACCTGCAGTACATCCGCCATCCCGGTGGCGTGAACGAGGTCGATGATGCGCTGATTGGCGGGATCAAGGTCCAGTCGTCGTTCTAAAAAACACCACAAAAATCTGTGTAGGAGCTGGCTTGCCAGCGAAAGCGGCGTGTCAGGCGACACCTGTACCGACTGACACACCGCCTTCGCTGGCAAGCCAGCTCCTACACAGGCTGCACGCTTTTATCTGAACCATGCCCGCGCCGGATCATCATCTACAGTGAACTGGCGCGGGACTACTTGAAACGTCACGGAGAATCACACTATGAGCACAGATAGTGCCTTGGGTCGAAGCCGTCTATGGCCGACCCTGCTCGGCATACTGCTTCTGCTAATGGGCCTGGCCATGCTGGCCGGGGGGATCAAGCTGAGTATGCTCGGCGGCTCGCTGTATTACCTGCTGGCCGGTATCGGCATCGCGCTGAGCGGCGTCCTGCTGATCGCCGCCCGCCGCGCGGCGCTGGGCCTGTACGCACTGGTGCTGTTCGCCAGTACCCTGTGGGCCTTGTGGGAAGTTGGCCTGGACTGGTGGCAACTGGTGCCGCGCCTGGCACTGTGGTTCGCCCTCGGTGTGGTGATGCTGCTGCCGTGGTTCCGACGTCCATTGCTGATCAACGGCCCTGCCCCCATGGGCACTGGCGCCTTGAGCGTCGCCGTGGTCCTGGCCGGTGCCACCGCCGTGGCCAGCCAGTTCACCCATCCGGGCGAGACCTTGGGCGAGTTGGGTCGTGACTCGGCTGACATGACCAGCACTGCGCCGCAGATGTCCGAAGGCGACTGGCAGGCCTATGGCCGTAGCGAATTCGGTGACCGCTACTCGCCGCTCAAGCAGATCACCCCGGCCAACGTCGGCAAGCTGCAAGAAGCCTGGCGTATCCAGACCGGCGATCTGCCAACCGCCGATGACCCGGTGGAACTGACCAACGAAAACACCCCGCTCAAGGCCAACGGCATGCTCTATGCCTGCACCGCCCATAGCAGGGTGCTGGCGCTGGACCCGGACACAGGCAAGGAACTGTGGCGTTTCGACCCGCAGATCAAGAGCCCGGTGGGCTTCAAGGGCTTCGCCCACATGACCTGCCGTGGCGTGTCGTACTACGACGAAGCGGCCTATGCCAAGTCTGAAAACGCTGCCTCCGCAGTGATTTCCGAGGCCGGCAAAGCCGTCGCCCAGGCCTGCCCGCGTCGTCTGTACCTGCCAACCGCCGATGCACGCCTGATCGCACTCAACGCCGACACCGGCAAGGTCTGCGAAGGTTTCGGTAAAAACGGTGTGGTTGACCTGACTCAAGGCATCGGACCGTTCACCCCTGGTGGCTACTACTCCACCTCGCCAGCAGCGATCACCCGTGACCTGGTGATCATGGGCGGCCACGTCACCGACAACGAGTCGACCAACGAGCCATCCGGCGTGATCCGTGCCTTTGACGTACACGACGGTCATCTGGTGTGGAACTGGGACAGCAACAATCCCGACGCGACCGAACCGCTGCCAGAGGGCGAACACTACAGCCGCAACTCGGCCAACATGTGGTCGCTGGCCAGCGTCGACGAAAAACTCGGCATGGTCTACCTGCCACTGGGCAACCAGACCCCTGACCAGTGGGGCGCAGACCGCACCCCGGGCGCCGAGAAGTTCAGTGCCGGCCTGGTCGCGCTGGACCTGGCCACCGGCAAGGTGCGCTGGAACTACCAGTTCACTCACCACGACCTATGGGACATGGACGTCGGCAGCCAGCCAACCCTGCTGGACATGAAAACCGCCGACGGCATCAAGCCGGCTGTAATCCAGCCGACCAAGCAAGGCAGCCTGTACGTCCTCGACCGTCGCGACGGCACGCCGATCATCCCGATCAAGGAAATACCGGTTCCGCAAGGCGCCGTGAAAGGCGACCACACCGCACCGACCCAGGCCCGCTCGGACCTGAACCTGCTGGCCCCGGACCTGACCGAAAAAGCCATGTGGGGCGCCAGCCCGTTTGACCAAATGCTGTGCCGCATCCAGTTCAAGGAGCTGCGTTACGAAGGTCAGTACACCCCGCCGTCGGAACAGGGCAGCCTGATCTATCCGGGTAACGTCGGCGTCTTCAACTGGGGCGGAGTTTCGGTCGACCCGGTTCGCCAGATGCTGTTCACCAGCCCGAACTACATGGCCTTCGTCTCGAAAATGGTGCCTCGCGCCGAAGTCGCGGCCGGCAGCAAGCGCGAGAGCGAAACAGCGGGCGTGCAACCGAACACGGGCGCACCGTACGCGGTGATCATGCACCCGTTCATGTCGCCGTTCGGCGTACCGTGCCAGGCTCCGGCCTGGGGCTACGTGGCCGGCATCGACCTGACCACCAGCAAAGTCGTGTGGAAACGCAAGAACGGCACGAGCCGCGACAGCTCGCCATTGCCTATCGGCCTGCCACTCGGCGTGCCAAGCATGGGCGGCTCGATGGTCACCGCCGGCGGCGTCGGCTTCCTCAGCGGCACGCTGGATCAATACCTGCGCGCCTATGACGTCAACACCGGCAGCGAGCTTTGGAAATCGCGCCTGCCGGCTGGCGGTCAGGCTACGCCGATGACCTACACCGGCAAGGACGGCAAGCAGTACGTACTGCTGGTCGTCGGTGGCCACGGCTCACTGGGCACCAAAATGGGTGACTATGTGATCGCGTACAAACTGTCCGAGTAAGTTTTAGCGGCAGTAAAACAAAAGGCGACGCCCGTGAGGACGTCGCCTTTTTTGTGGCCGCAGATTTCAAATCCCCCCGGACCACTGTAGGAGCGGGCTTGCCCGCGAAAGCGGTGAGTCAGACGATGTAAATGCAGTCTGGCCCACCGCTTTCGCGAGCAAGCTCGCTCCTACAGGGGCCGTGTCGTGCCGAATCCCAGCTAACCTGTCTCTCTCCTGAACACGCCTGCGAAACACCGCTTCGCAGAAAATGACCGTTGAAACCACCGCCAACCTGCCCCATCTAAGACCCATACCCATTGCGCAGGTGCCCCCATGAGCGACCAGCAAGAATTCCCCGAAGACCCGAGTGAATACGCCGATCCGCAAAGCGCTCCACAACACAAACCCGGCAAAGGCCTGGCCTTGCCCGGCCAGAACCTGCCGGACAAGGTCTACGTCATCCCGATCCACAACCGACCGTTCTTCCCGGCCCAGGTCCTGCCGGTCATCGTCAACGAAGAGCCGTGGGCCGAGACGCTCGACCTGGTGGCCAAGTCCGAACACCACTCCCTGGCTCTGTTCTACATGGACACGCCCCAGGATGACCCGCGCCACTTCGATACCTCGGCCCTGCCGCTCTACGGCACGCTGGTCAAGGTGCACCACGCCAGCCGCGAAAACGGCAAACTGCAGTTCGTCGCCCAGGGCCTGACCCGCGTACGCCTCAAGACCTGGCTCAAGCATCACCGCCCGCCGTACCTGGTGGAAGTCGAATACCCGCACCAGCCCACCGAGCCGACCGACGAGGTCAAGGCCTACGGCATGGCGCTGATCAATGCGATCAAGGAACTGCTGCCGCTCAACCCGCTGTACAGCGAAGAGCTGAAGAACTACCTCAACCGCTTCAGCCCCAACGACCCGTCGCCGCTGACCGACTTCGCCGCCGCGCTCACATCGGCGACGGGCAGTGAGCTGCAGGAAGTCCTCGACTGCGTGCCCATGCTCAAGCGCATGGAAAAAGTCCTGCCGATGCTGCGCAAGGAAGTCGAAGTCGCGCGCTTGCAAAAAGAGATTTCTGCCGAAGTTAATCGCAAGATCGGTGAACATCAGCGTGAGTTCTTCCTCAAGGAGCAACTCAAGGTCATCCAGCAGGAGCTGGGACTGACCAAGGATGACCGCAGTGCCGATCTCGAACAGTTCGAACAGCGGCTGACCGGCAAAGTCCTGTCACCACAAGCGCAGAAACGCATCGAAGAGGAAATGAACAAGCTGTCGGTGCTCGAAACCGGCTCACCGGAGTATGCGGTCACCCGCAATTACCTCGACTGGGCGACCTCGGTGCCGTGGGGCGTCTACGGCGATGACAAACTCGACCTCAAGCACGCGCGCAAGGTGCTGGACAAACATCACGCCGGTCTCGACGACATCAAGGACCGCATCCTCGAGTTTCTCGCGGTCGGTGCCTATAAAGGCGAGATCAGCGGCTCCATCGTATTGCTGGTCGGTCCGCCGGGCGTGGGCAAGACCAGCGTCGGCAAATCCATCGCCGAGTCCCTGGGCCGGCCGTTCTATCGCTTCAGCCTTGGCGGCATGCGTGACGAAGCCGAGATCAAGGGCCATCGTCGCACCTACATCGGCGCACAGCCGGGCAAGCTGGTGCAGGCGTTGAAGGACGTCGAAGTGATGAACCCGGTGATCATGCTCGACGAGATCGACAAGATGGGTCAGAGCTACCAGGGCGACCCGGCCTCGGCGCTGCTGGAAACCCTGGATCCTGAGCAGAACGTCGAATTCCTCGACCACTATCTCGACCTGCGTCTGGACCTGTCGAAAGTGTTGTTCGTGTGCACCGCCAACACCCTCGATTCGATCCCCGGCCCGTTGCTGGACCGAATGGAAGTGATTCGCCTGTCGGGATACATCACCGAAGAAAAAGTCGCCATCGCCAAGCGTCACCTGTGGCCCAAGCAGCTTGAAAAAGCCGGCGTGTCCAAGGGCAGCCTGAGCATCAGCGACAGCGCGCTCAAGGCACTGGTCGACGGTTATGCCCGTGAAGCGGGCGTGCGTCAGCTGGAAAAAAACCTCGGCAAACTGGTGCGCAAAGCGGTGATGAAACTGCTCGACGAGCCGAAAGCGGTGATCAAGCTCGGGCCGAAAGACCTGGAGGCCTCGCTCGGCAAACCGGTGTTCCGCAACGAGCAGGTGCTGTCGGGTGTCGGCGTGATCACCGGGTTGGCCTGGACCAGCATGGGCGGTGCGACCCTGCCAATCGAAGCCACACGCATCCACACCCTCAACCGTGGGTTCAAGCTCACCGGGCAACTGGGTGACGTGATGAAAGAATCGGCGGAAATCGCCTACAGCTACGTCAGCTCGCACCTGAAGTCGTATGGCGGCGATCCGAAGTTCTTCGACGAAGCCTTCGTCCACCTGCACGTGCCAGAAGGCGCAACGCCGAAGGACGGCCCGAGCGCCGGCGTGACCATGGCCAGTGCCCTGCTGTCGCTGGCGCGCAACCAGCCACCGAAAAAAGGCGTGGCCATGACCGGTGAGTTGACGTTGACCGGGCATGTCCTGCCGATTGGCGGGGTGCGGGAAAAGGTGATTGCGGCGCGGCGGCAGAAGATATTCGAGCTTATCTTGCCTGAGGCCAACCGAGGGAGCTTCGAAGAGCTGCCGGAGTATTTGAAGGACGGTATTACCGTGCATTTCGCCAAGCGGTTTGCGGATGTGGCGAAGGTGTTGTTCTGACAGTCATGTAGCGCCAGTACCACCGCTTTCGCTGGCAAGCCAGCTCCTACAGTGGTTGGCGCTGTTCACACAATGTGTGTTCACTGCAAAACCCTGTAGGAGCTGGCTTGCCAGCGAAAGCGTCAGTCCTGGCACTGCAGCCCTTGGCTGGCCATCACACTTTGTCTCATCTTAAGTTATGCTCGCCGTTCGTCGTGAACGCCGGAGCCCCTGAGCCTATGTCCTCCATTCGCCTGCTTGCCCCCTTCGCCCTCGCCCTGCTGGCCGGATGTGCCACGCAACCTGCGCACAACGTGACAGTGGAAAACCAAAGCGAATGTCCGGTGAAACTCACCAACGGGCAAAACCTGATCCTGACCTTGCCGAGCAATCCGACCACGGGCTATCGCTGGGCGATCCAGGATTCGGCCGGCGGCGTGTTGCACGCCCTGGGGCCAGAGGTTTATCGAAACCCGGAAGATGCCGGCATCGTCGGCGCAGCCGGGGTCTCGACCTGGCGCTTTCAGGCTTTTGCGACCGGCACCGGGCGTTTGCGCCTGACCTCGCAACAGCCGTGGGCGCCGGAAGTGCTGCCGGTGGACTCGTTCGACTGCGCGATCTCGGTTAACTGACCGTGGGCTGGCTGATTCTGGCGCTGATGGGCGCGGTGACCTTTCTTTACGGCCTGAGCGTGCATGCGTCTCTGCTGTGCCTGCTGGTCAAACCGCTGCCCGTGCTGGCCTTGCTCGGCTGGTTGCATGACGCTCCGCCCGGTGAATATCGGCGCTGGATCAGCCTGGGGTTGATTTTCTCCCTGGTCGGCGACGTGTTGCTGGCGTGGCCGGGGGACTTGTTTGTATTTGGGCTGGGCGCGTTTCTGGTCGCTCATCTGGCCTATCTGAAAGCATACTTGAGCGACTGCCGGCGTCTGGCGCTGTTGTCGCTGATTGTCGCCCTCGGTGTTGGTGCCGTACTGCTGGGGATCCTGATCAATCATGGACTGGGGCCATTGCTGGTTCCGGTGATCGTCTACGGTCTGGCCATCAGCGCCATGCTCTGGCGCGCACTGGCCCGGCTCGGCACCGAGGTGCCCAAGCGTTCGGCGCTGTGGGCAGCAGCGGGCGCAGTGGCGTTCGTGTTCTCCGACAGCGTGATTGGCATCAGCCGGTTTGTGGTGCCGTTCGATGCCGCGCCTTATGTGATCATCCTCAGCTATTGGCTGGGGCAATGGGGTATCACTGCCTCGGCTTTCAGCAACAAAACGCAACCAGCATGAGAAAAAGATCGCAACCTGCGGCAGCTCCTACAGGGATCGCGTTTGCAGGGTAGGAGCTGCCGCAGGCTGCGATCTTTTGATTTGGCGCTTTATCAGACAACCCGCGCATCCCCGCGCCAACTTGGCTAAAATGCCGGCCTTTTCCACCTGCACCGCTGGAACCGCCGTGAGCAAAGAACCCGATCGCCTTTTCGCCCAGCCTTTGGCCCAGGTGCCTGACTTCGCCTTTAACGAGGACGTGGTGCGGGTGTTCCCGGACATGATCAAGCGCTCGGTGCCGGGCTATCCGACCATCGTCGAAAACCTCGGCGTGCTTGCCGCGCAGTTCGCCCAGCGGGACAGCGTGCTTTACGACCTGGGCTCGTCGCTGGGTGCCGTGACCCAGGCCCTGCGCCGGCACGTGCGCACCGATGGTTGCCGGGTGATCGCTGTGGATAACTCCGCGGCGATGGTCGAACGCTGCCGCGAGTACCTCAACGGGCAGGATTCGATGTTCCAGGAGTTGCTGCCGGTCGAGGTGATCGAAGGCGACATTCTCGCGCTGGAGTTCCAGCCGGCCTCGGTGGTGGCGCTGAACTTCACCCTGCAATTCATCGCCCCGGACCAGCGCACGGCGTTGCTGTCGCGCATCCGTCAGTCGCTGTTGCCCGGTGGTGCCCTGATCCTCTCGGAAAAACTGCGCTTCGAAGACGAGCAGGAACACGCACTGCTCACCGATCTGCACATCGCCTTCAAACGCGCCAACGGCTACAGCGAGCTGGAAATCGCCCAGAAGCGTAGCGCCATCGAAAACGTCATGAAGCCCGACAGCCTCGAAGAACACCGCGAGCGCCTGCTGGCCGCCGGGTTCTCGAAAGTCGTGCCGTGGTTCCAGTGTCTTAACTTTGCCTCGTTGATTGCCTTGCCATGATTGATCTGTCCCCCCTCGCCCGCCGTCTGGCCGGCACCCCGCTGGCCGACTGGGCCATCACCCTGCAGGCACAACTCGACAAGAAAATGGAAAAAGGTCATGGCGATCTGGAGCGCTGGCAAAGCGCACTGGACGCCCTGCCGAAGATCCAGCCGAGTGAAGTCGATTTGCTCAATGGCCTGAAGCTGGACACCGATTGCGACGATGAAACCCGCGCGCAAATGCGCACTGCGTTGATGGGCCTGTCGCCATGGCGCAAGGGGCCGTTCGACCTGTTCGGCGTGCACGTCGACACCGAATGGCGCTCGGACTGGAAATGGTCGCGGGTCGCCCCGCACCTGGACCTTGCGGGCAAGCGCATCCTCGATGTCGGCTGCGGCAACGGCTACTACATGTGGCGCATGCTCGGCGCCGGTGCCGACAGTGTGATCGGTGTCGATCCGAACTGGCTGTTCTTCTGTCAGTTCCAGGCGGTGCAGCGTTACCTGTCCGAGCCGAATGCCTGGCACCTGCCCTTCCCGTTCGAAGACCTGCCGCCAAACCTCGAAGGTTTCGACACAGTGTTTTCCATGGGCGTGTTCTACCACCGCCGCTCGCCGATCGAACATTTGCTGGCGCTGAAGGATTGCCTGGTCAAAGGTGGTGAACTGGTGCTGGAAACGCTGGTGGTCGAAGGCGACAAGCATCAGGTGCTGGTGCCGGAAGACCGCTACGCGCAGATGCGCAACGTGTGGTTCCTGCCGTCGGTGCCGGCGCTAGAGTTGTGGCTGCGTCGTGCAGGGTTCACGGACGTGAAGTGCGTGGATGTGAGCACCACCACGGTCGAGGAACAGCGCGGGACGGAGTGGATGAAGTATCAGTCGCTCAGTGACTTCCTCGATCCCGAGGATCACAGCAAGACCGTTGAAGGTTTGCCGGCGCCGATGCGGGCAGTGATTGTGGCGAAGAAGTAACCCAATCCCCCGAACACCGAATTACCCTGTAGGAGCTGGCTTGCCAGCGAAGGCGTCGGCAAATCAAACATTGATGTCGACCGATTCACCGCTATCGCTGGCAAGCCAGCTCCTACAGGGCTCACTGTCTTATTCAGAAGGTTTGGCGCGGCGGGCCTTGAAGAACTCGCTGAGCACCGCCCCACATTCCTCCGCCAACACCCCGCCTTCATACAACACCCGGTGATTCAAAAAGCCCTGGGTAAAGAACTGCCCCTGGCTCTGCACGATCCCGGCTTTCGGCTCCAGCGCGCCGTACACCACCCGCGCAATCCGCGAATGCACGATCAGGCCTGCGCACATGCTGCACGGCTCCAGCGTCACATACAGCGTACTGCCCGGCAGGCGGTAGTTGCTCACGGCCTGGGCGGCGGCGCGGATGGCGACCATCTCGGCGTGAGCGCTCGGGTCGCTGGCACTGATCGGGCAATTGAAACCGCGCCCGATGATTTCCCCGTTCTGCACCAGCACCGCGCCCACCGGCACTTCGCCAAGGGCCGCGCCTTGGGCCGCCAGTGCCAGGGCTTCACGCATGAAATCGCGATCACGGCTGCGGTCGATGATGGCGGCGGGTCGAATCTGACGCATCACGCCACCTCGATGGCGGCCATCAGGCCGGTTTCCATGTGGTCGATCACATGGCAGTGAAACATCCAAACGCCAGGGTTATCCGCCACCAGCGCCACTTGTGCGCGCTCGTTCTTGCCCAGCAGATAGGTGTCGGTGAAGTACGGAATGACCTTGTGCCGGTTCGAGGCGATGACCTTGAAGCTCATGCCGTGCAGGTGAATCGGGTGTTGGTACTGAGTCATGTTCTTCAATTCGAAAATGTAGCTCTTGCCCTTCTCAAGTTTGGCAATCGGGCGGTCGGCGCAAGTCTTGTCGCTGATGTCCCAGGCCTTGCCGTTGATCTGCCACAGGCTCGGCGGCTTGCCGTTATCAACGTTGACCGATACCGAGCCGACCCATTCGAAATTGAAGTTGAGTTTCTCGGCATTGGCCAGGTCCGGCTCGGCGATCGGGTTGGCCGGCAGTGCCGGCGGCCACTCGGTCGGCGCATCGGCATTGGCCACCGAACGGAACGTACCCAGGCGTACCGGGCCGTTGCGCAGCGACAACTCCTCACCGGCCGGCGGGGCCTTGATCGCCAGGCAAATACGCATGCCCGGACCGAGCCAGTACTCCTTGCCGAGCGGTCGTGGCTCGACCGGGTTGCCGTCCAGTGCATAGATCTGCGCTTCGACGCCGGGAATGTTCAGGCGATAAGTCAGGGTGTTATCGAGGTTGAGCAGGCGTACACGGGTGATCTGCCCGGCCGGCAAGTCGATCATCGCTTGCGGCACACCGTTGATGGTTGCCAGGCGCCCCGCCGTACCGCCACGGGCCGCTTCACGGGGAATGCTGAACTCGACGAAATTGCCGACGTCATCGACATGCCAGCTCTTGAGGCTCAAGGTCTTTTCATACTTGAAACCGGTCGGCTCACGCTCTTCGATGATCAACGGCCCCACCAGGCCACGGCCGAGCTCTTCGCTGCTGTTCACATGCGGGTGATACCAGTAGCTGCCGGCATCCGGCACGCGGAATTTGTAATCGAAGTATTCACCCGGCAGCACCGGCAGTTGCGAGACGTACGGCACGCCATCCATTTCCAGCGGCAGACGAATGCCGTGCCAATGGATGGTGGTGGCGACTGGCAGGTGGTTGATGAAGCGTACCCGCAACCATTCACCCTGGCGCACCCGCAACTCGGTCCCCGGTGCGGACGGGCCGAACGCCCAGGCCTGAGTCTTGTGCCCGGCCACCAGCTCAACGTCCAGCGGCGCAGCGATCAACTCGTAGTCATGACCGGCGTCAGCATCGGCCATCTTGCCCAGCCAGTAACGCGACGCGCCACCGGCTCCGACACCAACGACAACAAGACCGGCCAGGCCACCGAGGATTTGGCGACGGGTAAAGGACATGAACTCAACTACCTCACGTATCAACCACAGGCGAGGGGCCTGCAAAAGGCGAATACGATACACCTGCGGTTGAGAAACAGTAAGGGCAGCGCGGCGGATGATCACAGTCAGATCACAGGTGGCAATGCATCTGTGGCGAGGGGGCTCGCCCTCTCGCCACAGAATTACGGTTACGCCTGAAGACCGGTGATCAAATGAACCACTCCATCCTCCAGCGTCATCACCCCCGGCACCCCCGCCGCCGTCAACGCCTGCCGATCCATCCGCGCCACATCCCGCAGTTCAACCCGAACCCGGGTCAGCGCCACTGGCTGTTGCGTCTTGAGGTTATCCACACCGCCCAGGGCGGCCACGACATTCGGGGCCAAACCGCAAACAGGCTGAGCCACCACTTTCGGCTCATCCACCACCAGGTCCGGCGTCAAAGCTTTCCAGAACGCCCGCTGCATTTTCTCGAACATGCTCAGTTCTCCAGAACCAGTGAAGTATTGACCGTTGCCTCGTGGTGCTGCCGCAATGCCTCGCGTACCTGCTCGGCACTTTCCAGCCCCAGCACCTGCTGGGCGATGGCCTGACAATCCAGCAGGTCCACTTCGCGAACCGCCGCTTTGATCGCCGGAGTCAACGGTACGCTCACCGACAGCTCATCCACGCCAAGCCCCAGCAACAGCGGTACCGCCAGTTTTTCCGAAGCCAGGGCGCCGCACACCCCGACCCATTTGCCATGGGCATGAGCGGCTTTCACGGTGCTGGCAATCAAGCGCAGCACCGAGGGATGAAAACTGTCGGCCTGACTGGCCAGCCGTGGGTGATCGCGGTCCATGGCCAGGGTGTATTGGGTCAGGTCGTTGGTGCCGATGGAGAAGAAATCCACCTCGGGTGCAAACAGGTCAGCCATCAACGCCGCCGCCGGTACTTCGATCATGATCCCCAGTTTCGGCAGTTCCGTGAGCCCTGATGTCAGCGCCTCTTCTTCAAGCAGCTGACGGGCCAACCGCAACTCCGACAGCTGCGTGACCATCGGCAGCATGATGTGCAGGCGAGCCAGTCCGGCGCTGCTCAGAATTGCCTTGAACTGATCGCGCAACAGCTGCGGACGCTCCAGGCACAAACGAATCCCGCGCATACCCAAAAACGGATTGGTTTCGTGGTCCATCGGCACGTAGGCCAACGGTTTGTCACCGCCGACATCCAGGGTGCGCACCACCAGATTGCGCGCGGGCCCCAGGGCGCGGGCGATGGCGCTGTAGGTGGAAGCCTGCTCGTCATGGCTTGGCGCATGATTGCGATCCAGATAAAGAAACTCCGAACGCAACAGACCGACGCCCTCGCCACCCAGCGCCATCGCCTGTTCGGCTTCGGCTAGCGAAGCGATATTGGCGGTGATTTCAACGTGATGCCCATCACGGGTACAGGCAGCCAGCCCTGCATTGGCCAGCTCGTATTGCTGGCGTTTCTTTTGCTGCTGACGATGGGTTTGCAACTGCTCGATGGCGGTCAGTTCAGGATCCAGCTGCAACTCGCCCTTGTCGGCATCGAGCAACACCCGCGTGCCGTTGGCCAGTGCCAGCACCTGAACCGGCAAGCCGCAGATCGCCGGCAAGCCGAAGGCCCGCGCGAGAATCGCCACATGGCTGGTAGCTCCACCGCCGACCGTGGCGAACCCCAGCACCTTGCGCGTGTCCAGACCAGCCGTTTGGGAGGGCGTCAGTTGCTCGGCAATCAGAATCGCCCCGTCCGGCAACTCCATCGCACGATCTTCTACACCGAGAATCAACTTGAGTACCCGTTGACCGACGTCGGCCAGGTCGGCAGCCCGTTCGGCCAGCAAGGCATTGCCCAGGCTTTTGAACAAGGCTGCCGTCGACTCGGTGGCCGCACGCCAGGCGAAAGCGGCGCTTTTGCCTGCATCGATCAGTGCCAGTGCCTGATCCAGCAGGCCAGGGTCTTCGAGCAGTTCCTGATGCGCCTTGAAGATGTCTGCCTGAGCGTCGCCCGTGGCGTTGTCACGCAACTGCTGCAGGGCCAGAACCGCCGCCGCCAACGCCCGGGACAGGTGTTCGCGCTCAACCTGAGGGCTGACGCCGGACTCACTCACCTCGAGGGTCTGCTCCGCAATTTGCACCACCTGGCCAAACGCCGACCCCGGCGATGCACAGACGCCGCGCAGCACCTTCAGCGATGAGGCCTCAGCAGCAACCGTCTCAACCTCTGCCATCACCGTCACGACCTCCCCGCAACCGGCGGCCAGCAACTCGGCCAGCGTCTTGATCGCCATTTCGGCATCCGCGCCCTCTGCGCTGACCTGCAGGATGTCACCATGGCCGGTCTGCAAAGCCATGATCGCCACCAAGGATTTGGCGTTCGCGCTGTTCTGCTGTTTATGCAGGCAAATACTCGCCGAAAAGCCTTTCGCCGCTTGGGCAAACACTGCCGCAGGTCGAGCATGCAAACCGTTGGTATTGGGGAGCGTCACCGGTTTGGAGAACAGCGCTTCGCCCTCCTCCGGCATCGGCTCATCGGCCGCCTCTGCGGATGGATTCAGACTCAGCAGCGGCTGACCGCTTTCCACCACACCCGTTTCGGGTGTCAGCCAGGTGAACGGCTCACCGCTGACCACCAGCATCAAGGTCAACAAACTGCGGGCGTTCAAGGCGATGTAATCGGCGTCGAACTCGATCAGCGCCTGCCCCACTACTACCCGCTGACCTTCCTCCACCAACCGGGTGAAACCCTTGCCGGCCAGGTTCACGGTATCGAGGCCGATGTGCATCAGCACCTGCACGCCATTGTCGTCGGTGATGCTGACGGCATGCCCACTGACCTGCACATTGCTGATCACCCCGGCCAGCGGTGCGCACAAGGTTTGCGAAGTCGGATCAATGCACAGACCGTCGCCGATCACGCGACTGGAAAACACCTGATCGGGCACCATATCCAGCGGCATCAGCACGCCGGACAAGGGTGCCAGCAGTTGCAATTGTTGGGGTGTAGCCATGACGTCACCTGCTGTTTTGTTCTTTATAAAATACGTGCGGTACCCGGTAGGAGCTGCCGAAGGCTGCGATCTTTTGATCTTGGCGTCCTCAAGGACGCCAAAAGATCGCAGCCTTCGGCAGCTCCTACCCGGGGTCATGCGGCGTTTATTTCCACCAATACTCGACCTGCAATCCGACGTTCGAACCGTGTCGCGCCGTGCCGAAGGTGCCGGTGTCGGACAACGCCGAACCCGCCGCCAGTTCGTTGGCCGCCCGTTTGGCCGCCTCGTTCCAGCTGGCATAGGTGTAATACAGACGCACCTCGGGGCGCGCCCAGAATTCCGGGCCCTTGGGCGACCAGGTCGGGGCGAAGGTGAACTTGCTCAGCTTACGCGTCCCGCCCGTGGCTTCGACCTGATCGTGGCCCAGTTCGGTCAGCAGTTTGAACTGCTCGGTGAGCGCATACGCCGGGCGAATCCCAAGGGAAATCCAGTTCTGGTCAGCACCATCCGGGCGAATGTCTTTCTGATAGACCGCTTCGACCTGCCCGCCAAATCGTGGCGTCACTTGCCAGTCAAAGAACTCCACCACCCGGTAGCTTTTGCTGCTGTCGTCCAACTTCACGTTACCGGTATAGCCCAACCCGGTGCCGGGGCCTTCACCGTACTGAAAGGCCAGTTTGTTCTTGCCGCCCAGAAAGCCCTTCTGCACATGCTGGGTGGTGATCGCCCAACCACGATGAGCGTCGCGGCTGTCGGGTTTGTCGATGTAGCTCAGGCCCAATTCCAGTTCGCCGCCCGGGTTGGTATTGAAGCCGGCGACGTTGAAATCGTGACGGTTGATGTAGTCCTTCTGGTACAGGTTGTCCTTGCGCGAAAAAGCGTAGCTGTACTTCAGATCGCCGATCAGCACATCTTCGATACCGCCGCCGGTAGCGCTCTGGTTCCAGTAGTAGAAGTCGGAAATGTGGATATCGTTCCGTTTGTAGTAACGCCGACCGGCCCACAGCGAACCGCCGTTGAGGCTGGGCATGTTCCACCATTGCGCGTACATCTGGGGCATGCGCACCGAGCCGTTGTCACCGTTGAACGTCAGGTCCTTGTCGTACTGGTTATACAGCGATGCCATGCCGTCGACGCTGAGCACCGAACCATCGTCCAGGGTGTATAGATCCTGGCGCAGTTCAAGTTCAGCGTACTGCTCACATTCGTTACCCAGGCGGTATTTGGACTGCGCTCCCTGCAACTGGAAACACTGCTGCTCACCGCTGTTAACCGAGGTCCCGACGCCGCTACGCAAGTAACCGGAGAACTCCAGCGCCTGGGCCGACAGTGGTAATGCCAGGCACACGCCCGCCGCTACAAGGCTGCGATTTATTGTTGTTTTCAAGAACCACCTCATTATTTTTATTGTGTGATGCAGCAAAATCGGCGCGCAAAACTCCCCCGCGCAGCGTTCTGCGTGTTTTTTGAAACGGTGCTTTTATTGGTTAAGGGCTAGTGGTTAGTCAGGTGCAGCACGAACGACTCAAACGGCCGTAAAAACACCTGCTGATTGCGCAGCGGACAGTCCGGGTAGTTGCTGATCACCAGCCGTTGCGCCATCGCTTCGCTAATCACCTCATCCGGCATTTCGACTTCGCACGGCGTGCCGTAGAAGTTGTTCAGCACCAGCAAACGCTCGCCATGGCCTTCACGCACGTACGCCCAGATTTGCGTGTGCTGAGGCAACAACTGCCGATACACACCGTAGGACATCAGCGTTTCACGGCGGCGCAGGGCGATCAGCTGACGGTAGTAATGCAACACAGAATCCGGGTCGTCGAGTTGGTGGGCGACGTTGATCTGCGCCGCGTTGGCCGGCACCCCGATCCATGGTTCGGCAGCGCTGAAACCGGCGTTAGGCTCGGCGTTCCAGTGCATGGGCGTGCGACCGTTGTCCCGGGACTTCTGCATGATCGCCGCCATGTTGTCGGCGTCGCTCGCACCGGCCTCGCGCTTGAGCCGGTGAATGTTCAGGGTTTCGACATCGCGGTACTGATCGATGTGATCGAACCCCGGATTGGTCATGCCCAGTTCTTCACCTTGATACACAAACGGCGTGCCCTGCAGGAAATGCAGCGCCGTACCGAGCATCTTCGCCGACACCACCCGATGCTCACCGTCATGACCAAAACGCGAGACCACCCGTGGCTGATCGTGGTTACACCAGAACAGTGCGTTCCAGCCGCCGCCGGCCTGCATACCGGTTTGCCAGTCGGAGAGGATGCGCTTGAGTGCGAGGAAGTCGAAATCGGCGCGAATCCACTTTTGCAGGTTCGGGTAATCAACCTTCAAGTGATGAAAGTTGAAGGTCATCGAGAGCTCTTTCGACTCTGGCCGTGAATAGCGGATGCAGTGTTCCAGGCTGGTGGACGACATCTCGCCGACGTTGATCAGGTCATGGCCTTCGAACACTTCACGGTGCATTTGCTGCAAGTAGTCGTGGACGTTCGGGCCGTCGGTGTAGAAGCGCCGACCGTCGCTGTTGTCTTCGGGGAAGTCCGCCGGTTTGGAGATCAGGTTGATCACGTCCAGTCGGAAACCGCCCACGCCTTTGTCGCGCCAGAAACGCATCATCTTGAAGACTTCGGCACGCACCTGGGGGTTGTCCCAGTTCAGGTCGGCCTGCGTGTGGTCGAACAAGTGCAGGTAGTACTGACCGGTCTGGGCCTCGTACTCCCAGGCCGAACCGCCGAACTTGGATTCCCAGTTGTTCGGCTGGTCGCGCCAGATGTAGAAATCGCGGTAGGGGTTATCGAGGCTGCTGCGGGCCAGCTGGAACCAGGTGTGTTCGATCGAGGTGTGATTGACCACGATGTCGAGCATCAATTTGATCCCGCGCTTACCGGCCTCGGCGATCAGCAACTCGCAGTCGGCCATGGTCCCGTAGCTCGGGTCGATGGCGTAGTAATCGCTGATGTCGTAACCGTTGTCGCGCTGGGGTGAACGCAGGAACGGCGTGATCCACAGGCAATCGACACCCAGCCAGTGCAGGTAATCGAGCTTGGCCACGACGCCGAGCAAATCCCCCGTGGGGTTGCCGGCGTGGCTGTGAAAACTCTTCGGGTAGATCTGGTAGATCACCGAACGTTGCCAGTCTTGCATGGCGCTATTTCCTTTTTGAATATGTACTGGCCCTGTAGGAGCTGCCGAAGGTTCGGCAGCTCCTACAGGCGAATGCGATCTATCAGGCGACCCGATACCCGGGCCGGACAATCTTCATGCTCAACCCGCAGGTCAGAACAAACGGCACGACCATGGCAATCACCATCCCGATCACGAACATCGGAATGAACTGCGGAATGATCGAGATGAAACCGGGCAATCCGCCGACGCCGATCGCCGAGGCCTGGACCTTGTTCAGCGACAGGAAAATGCTGCCCAGCGCCGAGCCGATCAGGGCCGCATAGAACGGAAACTTGTAGCGCAGGTTGACCCCGAACATGGCCGGTTCGGTGATGCCGAAGTAGGCAGAAATCGCCGAGGTCGAGGCCATGCTCTTGTCCCGCACACTGCGGGTCATGTAGAACACCGCCAGTGCCGCGCTGCCCTGGGCGAGGTTGGACATGACGATCATCGGCCAGATGAATGTGCCGCCCTGAGTGGAGATCAGTTGCAGGTCGACCGCGAGAAACATGTGGTGCATGCCGGTGATCACCAGCGGTGCGTAGAGCAGCCCGAAAATCGCGCCGCCGACCATGGGCGCCAGGTCGAACAGGGTGACCACGCCTTCGGTGATGAGAATCCCCAGATGACGGGTTACCGGGCCAATCACCGCCAGCGCCAGCACACCGGTGACGACGATGGTGGTGATCGGCACCACCAGCAACTGCACCGCGTTAGGCACCCGCGCCCGCAGCCACTTTTCGATCACGCTCATCACGTAGGCCGCCAGCAGGATCGGCAGAATTTGTCCCTGATAACCGACTTTCTCGATCTGAAACATACCGAGGATGTCGAAGTACGGCAGGCTTTGCCCCTCCAGCCCCGCCACTGCTTTGCCGTAGTTCCAGGCATTGAGCAGATCCGGGTGCACCAGCATCAGGCCGAGCACAATGCCGAGGATTTCGCTGCCGCCAAAGCGTTTGGCCGCCGACCAGCCCACCAGCGCCGGGAGAAACACGAACGAGGTGTTGGCCATCAGGTTGATCAGGCTCCAGAGCCCGTCAAGCTTAGGGTAGGCATCGAGCAGGGTCTTGCCCTCGATGAACATGCCCTTGGCGCCGATCAGGTTGTTGATGCCCATCAGCAGGCCGGCAATGATCAGCGCCGGGAGGATCGGCATGAACACGTCGGAAAATACCCGCACCAATCGCTGCATCGGGTGGATCTTGTCGGCGCTTTTTTGTTTAACGTCGGCGATGGTCGAGGCGGCGAGACCGGTTTGACGGCGCAGCTCGGCGTAGACCTTTTCCACTTCGCCGGGGCCGATGACCACCTGGAACAGGCCGCCGGTAAAGAACGAGCCTTTGACCAGATCGATCTGGTTCAGCGTGGCGCTGTTGACCAGGCTCGGGTCCTTGAGGGCCAGGCGCAGCCGTGTGACGCAATGCGCGGCCTGCTCGAGGTTGTCGCTGCCACCGAGGCTGTGCAGCAGCTCAGTGACGATATTCGGATAGTCGTGGCTCATGCTTGTTCTTCCACTGTAGTTTTTTGTTATTGGCAGCACGCCGAAACGAAAAGTACTCGTCTGTACGAGTTATTGCAACAACTCGTACAGACGAGTTTGATTTTGTTTATCCTGAACCTGACAGGCAGCGATATTTCCTACATCCGAAGTCAAAGAAACCCAAAGCCGCATGGACAAACCCCTACCCTGCCCTTAAGGTTCGAAACCTTGAGCACAGCGCGGCATAGAGCCATCCCCATGAGTAAATACAACCAGATCTACAGCGATCTGCTTGCCAGCATCACGACCGAACGTCTGGAACGCGGCGCCCGATTGCCCTCCGAAACCGAACTGATGGACAGCTATCAAGCCAGCCGCGGCACCGTGCGCAAGGCCATCGAGCAATTGCAGGAGCGCGGTTTTGCGCAGAAAGTCCATGGCAAAGGCACCTTCGTGCTGTCGACCAACCCGATCGAATTTCAGCTCGGCGGTATCGTCAGCTTCCAGGAAACCTACCCGCGACTGGGCAACGACGTCAGCACCGAGGTGGTCGAATTCACCCAGATTCCCCTCGAAGGCCCACTGCTCGAACACATCAAGGCTGAAGAAGGCAGCCTGATCACGCGGATCAAGCGCGTGCGGCGAATCGACGGCAAACGGGTGATCCTCGACATCAACCATTTCGTCAGCGACGTGATTCCCGGCCTGTCCCGCGACATCGCCGAACAATCGATCTACGCCTTCATCGAGCAGACCCTGCAACTGCAAATCGCCTACGCCCAGCGCACCATCGAAGCGGTGCCCCTCAGCAAGGACGACCAGCAACACCTGGACCTCGACGGCCAGAGCCATGTGATCGTGGTCAGCAACCAGACGTTTTTGCAGGATGGGAGGCAGTTCGAGTACACCGAATCGCGGCATACCCTGGACAAGTTCTACTTTTCGGATGTGGCTCGGCGCTGAGATGCGCTACAGCCTGATAAGGGGAAATGAAGGCGGTCGCGTGCGTTTAACTTGCACGAACGAATAGGATGGGATGTGCTAGCTGCCTGACACTGGCAGTTAAAAATCAATCGATCTTGTAACCCCTGCGCTTATCGAACTCCTGATACTTCTGCGAAATGGCCGGGTCATCGAAGGTTCCTTCAATAGTGTCCACCGAAACGAGTCCATCAAGCCCCTTAACTGACTGAATGGCAGCTTCCCATTCGCCCGGATCCAGAGGCGGCTCGATAAAGTCTTTCAAGTAATCATCCAGGATTCCCTTGTCGGGCGTCTCGATCTCGCCACTTAACGCCGACAGGTAAGCGGACTTTGTCGTCCGGCTCCACTTGATAGAAAACCCTGCTCGATCACACAACACCGAGTGAACCACGAGCATTGTTCGGCCATTGCCATCCAGGAACGGATGACCATAGGCAAAAAAACCCATCCATTTCTGAGATATCCCTTCGCGTCGAAATCCTTGAATGGGTCAAACACTCTTTCTTTCTCTCAAATAGTTGGCGAGTAGATGAACCGCTTCTGTGCCAGTGACCTTTTTCTCTTTTTTCAACGCAATGACCAACTGCTCAATTGAGTCGGTACGAACATCATCCCCAGCCAATCTCGAGACATTCTCCGCCCATTCATCGGCATATGTTTTGATGTAGGAAACCTTGCTGAGCTCGGCCAGATCCAGCACGTACCGTTTGAGGCCAACAGTCGGAATGATCAAGTCACCGGTTTCAGGATGACGCCTTACTGTATTTTTCGCTTTCCGGGAGAGCGCTCGTTCATTGATGTAAACCACCGACCTTCCGCCCAACGACAATTTGCGACGGATTCGGCGATTGCCCTGCACGCATATTTTCGCTTCCTTGCGGGCGACCGAACGGCGCTGTTCTGAAGGCGTCGTTTGCACTGAAGCGCTCATGCCTAACCGTCTAAATGCTTCGACCGCCAGTGTTTCAAGATCCTCGACAGGCGTAATGAGTCCGGTGTCAGGATTTCTGAGGGCTTTAGCATAAACACCAATGCCCATCCGAACAATTACGCCCTTTTTCTGCAGCTCATCGAGAGCGACGGAAACTTGAGAGTGACCACCCAGCGATGCAACATCCGCGCGCAGGATCACATTACCCGACGTGCGCTGGATGGCCATCCGCACGCGTTCTTCAAGCTTCATGTTCAATCCTCCCGACAGCGAGCGAATACTTTACCACCTGTCGAAATAAAACTTCTGCTGGCCATGTCGCTCACTTTATACGTAACAGAAACAGACGTTTCAAAAGCAGTGAAACACAAAAAAGCCCCTGACCGAGACCGGTTCAGGGGCTTTTCGCAACGATGACTCTAGTGCGGGATCACTCCCACTCAATCGTCGCCGGCGGCTTGCTCGACACGTCGTAAGTAACGCGGGAGATGCCTTCGATTTCATTGATGATGCGGCCGCTGACAGTTTCCAGCAGTTCGTAAGGCAGGTGTGCCCAACGCGCGGTCATGAAGTCGATGGTTTCCACGGCACGCAGGGCCACGACCCAGGCGTAACGACGGCCATCGCCAACCACGCCAACCGATTTCACCGGCTGAAACACCACGAACGCCTGGCTGACCTTGTGGTACCAGTCGGCCTTGCGCAGTTCTTCGATGAAGATGTGGTCGGCGCGACGCAGCAGGTCGGCGTATTCCTTCTTCACTTCACCAAGGATCCGCACGCCCAGGCCCGGGCCCGGGAACGGGTGACGGTAGACCATGTCGTACGGCAGGCCCAGTTCCAGGCCCAGACGACGGACTTCGTCCTTGAACAGCTCGCGCAGCGGTTCAACCAGTTTGAGGTTCATTTCTTCCGGCAGGCCGCCCACGTTGTGGTGCGACTTGATCACGTGGGCCTTGCCGCTTTTCGCGCCAGCCGACTCGATCACGTCCGGGTAGATGGTGCCCTGGGCCAGGTACTTGATGTTGTCCAGCTTGCAGGATTCGGCATCGAACACGTCGATGAAGGTACGGCCGATGATCTTGCGCTTCTTCTCCGGGTCGGCTTCGCCGGCCAGGTTGCCCAGGAACTGCTCTTCGGCGTTGGCGCGGATCACCTTGACGCCCATGTTCTCGGCGAACATGGCCATCACTTGCTCGCCTTCGTGCAGGCGCAGCAGGCCGTTGTCGACGAATACGCAGGTCAGCTGGTCGCCGATGGCCTTGTGCAGTAGCGCGGCAACCACGGACGAATCCACGCCGCCGGACAGGCCGAGCAGGACGTTGTCGGTGCCGACCTGGGCGCGAACCTGGGCGATGGCGTCTTCAGCGATCTTCGACGGGGTCCACAGTGCTTCGCACTCGCAGATGTCGAGGATGAAGCGCGACAGGATGCGGCCGCCCTGCTTGGTGTGGGTCACTTCCGGGTGGAACTGCACGCCGTAGTAACGACGCTCGTCGCTGAACATGCCGGCGATCGGGCAGCTCGGGGTGCTGGCCAGGATGTGGAAGTCTTCCGGCATGCGGGTGACCTTGTCACCGTGGCTCATCCACACGTCGAGGCCGAACAGGCCGTCGGCGTCGATGTGGTCTTCGATGCCATCGAGCAGGCGGCTCTTGCCGACCACGTCTACGCGGGCATAACCGAACTCACGCAGCTCGGAACCTTCAACCTTGCCACCCAGTTGCTCGGCCATGGTCTGCATGCCGTAGCAGATACCGAAGACCGGCACGCCCAGATCGAAAACGGCTTGCGGGCAGCGCGGGCTGTTGGCTTCGTGAACCGACTCTGGGCCGCCGGCGAGGATGACGCCTTTAGGAGCGAATTCGCGGATCGCATCTTCGTCCATGTCGAACGGGTGCAGTTCGCAGTACACGCCGATTTCACGCACGCGGCGGGCGATCAGTTGGGTGTACTGGGAACCGAAGTCGAGGATCAGGATGCGGTGAGCGTGAATATCGAGGGCCATGATTCAGTCTCGTCTAAGTCATTCAGAAACAGTCGTGATTCAGAAACAACTCGGGGCTGAATAAAACAGCCCCGGTTGCTTAGCTTGTTGCTTGAAGGCTCAACCTACGCGGTAGTTTGGCGCTTCCTTGGTGATCTGCACGTCGTGAACGTGGGATTCGGCCATGCCGGCGCCGGTGATCCGCACGAACTCAGGCTTGGTGCGCATCTCTTCGATGTCGGCGCTACCGGTGTAGCCCATCGATGAACGCAGGCCGCCCATCAGCTGATGGATGATGGCGCTCAGGGTGCCCTTGTACGGAACACGCCCTTCGATACCTTCCGGAACCAGCTTCTCGGCGCCTGCCGAGGAGTCCTGGAAGTAGCGGTCGGAGGAACCCTGGGCCTGGGACATGGCGCCCAGCGAACCCATGCCGCGGTAAGCCTTGTACGAGCGACCCTGGAACAGTTCGATCTCGCCCGGCGCTTCTTCGGTACCGGCGAACATCGAGCCCATCATCACGCAGGAAGCACCGGCTACGATGGCCTTGGACAGGTCACCGGAGAAACGGATGCCGCCGTCGGCGATCAACGGTACGCCAGTGCCTTCAAGGGCAGCAGCAACGTTGGCGATGGCACTGATTTGCGGCACGCCGACACCGGCGACGATACGCGTGGTGCAGATCGAGCCAGGGCCGATACCGACCTTGACTGCGTCAGCGCCAGCTTCGGCCAGGGCCTTGGCGGCAGCGCCGGTGGCGATGTTGCCGCCGATGACCTGCACTTCAGGGAAATTCTGCTTGACCCAGCGAACGCGGTCGATCACGCCCTTGGAGTGACCGTGAGCGGTGTCGACTACCACCACGTCAACGCCAGCAGCGACCAGCGCGGCAACGCGGTCACCGGTGTCTTTACCGGTGCCGACTGCTGCGCCAACACGCAGACGACCTTGATCGTCCTTGCTGGCCAGCGGGTAAGCCTTGGCTTTTTCGATGTCGTTGACGGTCATCATGCCCTTGAGGGCGAACTTGTCGTCGACGATCAGCACGCGCTCGATGCGGTGCTTGTGCAGCAGTTCACGCACATCGTTCTTGTCGGCGCCTTCCTTGACCGTGACCAGACGCTCTTTAGGCGTCATCACTTCACGGACAGTGGCTTCCAGACGGTTCTCGAAACGCACGTCACGGGAGGTGACAATGCCGACCAGGTCGCCATTGTGCAGCACCGGAACGCCGGAGATGTTGTGCATGCGGGTCAGTTCGAACAACTCGCGCACGGTGGCGTCGGCGACGATGGTGATCGGGTCCTTGACCACACCGGCTTCGTAACGCTTGACCTTGCGGACTTCGGCAGCTTGCTGCTCGATGGTCATGTTCTTGTGGATGATACCGATACCACCTTCCTGAGCCATGGCGATTGCCAGACGGGCTTCAGTGACGGTGTCCATGGCAGCGGAAACCAGTGGAATATTCAGCTCGATGCCACGGGTAAGGCGGGTCTTGAGACTGACTTCGTTAGGAAGCACCTCGGAATAACCGGGTACTAGGAGAATGTCGTCGAATGTCAGAGCTTCTTGGCTGATACGCAGCATCGCGGGGGCTCCCGAGCGGGAAAATGGAAGCGCGCCATTATAGTCAGACACCCCCTCGGGTTCAATGTAAAACTCTATCTATTATCGACCTTATAGATATACGGAACATATCGCCCCTGTAGATCTTGTTTTTAACAAAAAATCAACAAATGATCGCAGCCTGCGGCAGCTCCTACAGGGGATGCAGTGTTCAAAGTTCGACTTTCACCCAGCTGACCGGCTGATCGAGCCAATCGGCGAATTCATCGATAAAGCTCTGCTTGAACCCGGCTTCGGCCCAGTTATTGAAGATGAAACCGAGGTTGGAGAAGCCGCATTCCTGCAGGAACAGGAAGCCGTTGATGTCGTCTTCATGCCCGCATTCGGGGCAGGTGAAGTTGTCGGTGCGCCCCGGCATCCAGTCTTCCAGGCTTTCGAACAGGGCTTCACCGACTTCCTTGCGGCACTCGGCGCAGCCCGCTTCTTCAAGGAAACCCTTGGCTGGCGTATAGATGCAGCGCTTGGTGATGATCTCCAGGCCATTGATCGGCTCGCCGAACGGCAGGGCTTCGGGGTGCAGGACCACTGCGCGGGCACCGTCGGCGATGGCGTGGGCCATGCGATTGCCGGTGCGGCCGCAAGTGGTCAGCTCCTCCTCGATGATGTTCTTGCGCACCAGCCAGCGCACGACGGCCCGGGCCCGGGGTTCGTGGACCGGCAGGGTGGAGATTTTCGGGACGATGATGCTTTGGGAGTTCATGGGTACAGGCCTGGAGCTTTAATGAAGGGTCTTGCGGGTAAATCTGATGCCGGTCGATCAACAACCCCTGTAGGAGCGAGCCTGCTCGCGATAGCGCAAAGCCTGTCAACATCAATGTCGACTATGAATTCGCTTTCGCGAGCAGGCTCGCTCCTACAGTGAATTGCGGCGAGCCCATAGAAGGTATAGCCCGCCGGAGAGTTTTTTACAGTTCTACGACAACCGCCTGCGAAGCACGGGTCGCCTTGGCGCGGGCGGTTTCGATCGATTCGTCGCGGGCCAGGGCCACGCCCATGCGGCGTTGACCGTTGACTTCAGGCTTGCCGAACAGGCGCAGCGCGGTATCCGGTTCGCTCAGGGCAGCGCCCAGGTTGGCGAAAGCGGTCTGCGTCGACTGCCCTTCCACCAGGATCACCGCCGAGGCCGAAGGCCCGAACTGACGGATCAACGGAATCGGCAGACCGAGAATGGCCCGAGCGTGCAGGGCGAACTGCGACAGGTCCTGGGAGATCAGGGTGACCAGGCCGGTGTCGTGCGGGCGCGGCGAGACTTCGCTGAACCACACCTGATCACCTTTTATGAACAGCTCGACACCGAACAGACCACGGCCACCCAGGGCTTCGGTCACGGCTTTGGCGACACGTTCGGATTCAGCCAGGGCAATCGGGCTCATGGCTTGCGGCTGCCAGGACTCCTGATAGTCGCCCTTCTCCTGACGGTGGCCGACCGGCGCGCAGAAGGTGGTGCCGCCGACGTGGCGCACGGTCAGCAGGGTGATTTCGTAGTCGAAATCGATGAAGCCTTCGATGATCACCCGACCTTTACCGGCACGGCCACCTTCCTGGGCGTAGTCCCAGGCTTTCTGCACGTCATCGACGCTGCGCAACAGGCTCTGGCCCTTGCCCGAGGAACTCATGACCGGCTTGACCACACATGGGAAACCGAGGTCATCGACGGCTTTGCTGTAGTCCTCGAAGGTGTCGGCAAAATGGTACGGCGAGGTTGGCAGGTCCAGTTCTTCAGCGGCCAGGCGACGGATGCCTTCGCGGTTCATGGTCAATTGCGCGGCGCGGGCAGTCGGGATCACGTTGAAACCTTCGGCCTCCAGTTCCACCAGGGTAGCGGTGGCGATGGCTTCGATTTCCGGCACGATGAAGTGCGGCTTCTCGGCTTCGATCACGGCGCGCAAGGCAGCACCATCGAGCATGTTGATCACGTGGCTGCGGTGCGCCACCTGCATGGCCGGCGCATTGGCGTAGCGGTCCACGGCAATCACTTCAACGCCCAGGCGTTGCAGCTCGATCACCACTTCCTTGCCCAACTCGCCACAGCCACACATCAATACGCGGGTCGCGGTGGGCGACAATGGAGTTCCGATACGGGTCATCTGAAAGTCCTCAAGGAGCGGATCATCGAGGGAAGCGCGCTTCCCATGGGGAGAAAGCGCGGCATTTTACATGAACTTCAGCTGACGACAGCCTGTTTGCGCAGGCGCCAGGCCATGATCAGCCACACGGCGGTGACCCCGGCGAACTTCGAACCCAGGGCGGTGAGGATCACCCCCGGCGTCAGGGCATCGATCATGCCGAAAAAGATAAAGGTATCGAGGGGAATACTCAGGGCCGAACTTATCCACAGGCGATCATGCAGCGCACGTTTGGTGATGCTGAACACCAGCCAGTCGATGCACTCGGAAACCGCGAAGGCCGTGGCGCTGGCCAGAGCGATGGACGGATCAGAGGTGACATAGGACAACACCAGTGCCGCCAGCATCGCCACGAGGGCGCCATGCCCGAAACGGGCTTGCACCATGTCGCGCAACACAAACACCAGCCCGCCCCAGGCCGACCAGATGATGTCCAGGTCCGGTGCGGTGGAAAAGGCATAGTTGATCAGCACGACGCTGCTGATGTAGGCGATCAGGAAGAGCATGGGGGCACCTGTCAGATTGGCGCACAGGTTACTTCAGCCAAACGCAAAATCAAAAGATCGCAGCCTGCGGCAGCTCCTACATTGGAATGCGATCCCCTGTAGGAGCTGCCGCAGGCTGCGATCCTTTGATCTTCAATTATCGACCAGGTGTCTTGCCGATCATCCAGACAAGCCCGCTGGCCTTGGCCCGCTCATGACACAACCCCAGCACCTTGCGCCGCTCGTCGTTGTCCATGCGGCTCCAGCGGGTAATCTCCTCCACCGTGCGTTGGCAACCGGTGCAGATATCATCGTCGTCCAGCGCACAAATGCTCACGCAGGGCGATGCCACCGGGCGTTCGGTGGCGGTCATTGTTCCTGCTCGGCCAGATCGCGGGCATAACGCTGCGAGTTGTGCACGTAGTGAGCAGCGCTGGCCTCCAGCATCCTGATTTGCGGCTCGGTCAGTTCGCGCACCACCTTGCCCGGTGAGCCCATGACCAGCGACCCATCGGGGATCTCCTTGCCTTCGCCGATCAGCGAGTTGGCGCCGATGATGCAGTTCTTGCCGATCTTCGCGCCATTGAGAATCACCGCGTTGATCCCGATCAGGCTGTAGTCGCCGACGGTGCAGCCGTGGAGCATGGCGTTATGGCCGATGGTCACGCCAGTGCCGATGGTCAGCGGGTAGCCCATGTCGGTGTGCATCACGGTGCCGTCCTGGACGTTGCTGTTCTTGCCGATCAGGATCAACTCGTTGTCGCCACGCAATACGGCGTTGAACCAGACGTTGGCGCCCTCTTCCAGCTTGACCTTGCCCACCAGCACGGCATTGGGTGCGACCCAGCTCTGTGGATGGGTTTCGACGCGGGCGTCGCCCAGGCGGTATTTCATCTGTGTTTCCTCAAGGCTCAGGCGGGCTTTTTGGCCATTCGAACGATGACTTCAGGTATTGATAAAGCTATTGGGAGGCTGATGCAGGCTGATTTTGGCGTCATACAGCAGGTTGATCAACTCGACGATCATGATCGCCGTCAGCCCCCAGATCTTGTATTCACCATAGCGATAGCTCGGCACGTACCAGCTGTGGCCCTGATAATCGATGCGATGGGTATGTTCGCGAGGGTCTTTGCGGAAGAACTCCAGGGGCACGCTGAACACCGCGGCAATCTCGGCATCGTTGGCCCGGTATTCGACAAAATCCGGGATCACCCCGACATAGGGCGTGACCTGGATGCCATGCAGGCTGATCAGCGGGCTGAGCGGGCCGATCACCTCGACCAGCCCCGGCGGCAGGCCGATCTCTTCTTCGGCTTCACGCAGGGCGGTGAAAATCAGGTCCGGGTCTTCAGGGTCACGACGCCCGCCGGGAAAGGCAACTTCGCCGCCATGGGTCGACAGGCCGCTGGCACGCAGGGTCAACACCAGCTCAGGCTCGTCACTGCGGGTGATGGGCACCAGCACCGCGGCCTCGGGAAAACGACGGTCGGTCTCCAGTGTGCGTGGTGTGTGGTTACTAACCCGATGCAGTAGCTCGTCCAGCATGAGTGTTCTCGATCTGTGCCCTACCCGGCATCATGCACCAATCGCTGCGGTCGCCCAACCCCCGCAGCAGCCCCATGTCGCGAAACGACAACTTGCCGACAGACACTGCCGCACGCCAAGATAGGCGCAGCATTCAGGAACCCCAGCATGAAATTTTGCAGCCAGTGCGGTAACCCGGTGACCCAGCGCATTCCCGAAGGCGATTCGCGCCTGCGTTTTGTCTGCGACAGCTGTCAGGCCATTCACTACCAGAACCCCAACATCGTCGCCGGCTGCGTGGCGACCTGGGGCACCCGGGTGTTGCTGTGCCGACGGGCCATCGAGCCACGTCGCGGCTACTGGACCCTGCCCGCCGGTTTCATGGAGAACGGCGAAACCATCGAACAGGCCGCCATTCGCGAAACTGCCGAGGAAGCCTGCGCCCGGGTGCGCAACCTGAGCATCTATACCCTGATCGACGTGCCACACATCAGCCAGGTGCATGTGTTCTTCCGGGCCGAACTGGCGGACCTGGACTTCTCTGCCGGCCCCGAGAGCCTGGAAGTGCAACTATTCGACGAAGCGGACATTCCATGGGATGAGCTGGCTTTCCGCACGGTGGGTCGTACCTTAGAATGCTTCTTCGCTGACCGGCGGACCGAGGTCTATCCCGTTCGGTCTGAATCGATCCCGCCACTTGCTCAGCCTGCCATTATCTGATGTCATCTCGGCATCACACAAAGGCACCGAAAGATCGCCCGAACGCGGCACGAGCCTGCGGCAGCTCCTGCAAAAACTTCTATACATAAATAGTCGCGACACCTCCTGGGGAATCGTTTCAATGCGCTGGTTGCTTGCCCTGTTCTGTTTGTCGTTTGTCACGGTGTCCCAGGCTTCTGCCGTGGAAACCCTGGACGGCAAGGTCATCGAGAAGATCCTGATTCTCAAGTCTTCCCATCAATTGCAATTGATCAATGACGGCAAGCCGCTCAAGACCTATCGCATTTCCCTGGGCAAGCGTCCCAAGGGGCCCAAGCTGATGGAAGGCGACAAGCGCACCCCGGAAGGTTTCTACTGGGTCGACTGGCGCAAGGTCAGCGACCGCTTCAACCTGGCGATGCACGTTTCCTACCCGAACATCAGCGACTCGGCCCGCGCCCGTCGTGAAGGCGTCGAGCCCGGCGGCATGATCATGATCCACGGCACCCCGGACAGCGAAGACACTCCGGAAGACCTGTTCCACACCCTGGACTGGACTGACGGCTGCATCGCCATGCGCAACATGGACATGCGCGAAGTCTGGAACCTGGTGCCCGACGGCACGATGATCGAAATCCGCCCGTAATCCCCCACGACCGTTGGTCGCCCGAAAAAATAAATTAAAAAGATCGCAGCCTGCGGCAGCTCCTACGGAGTTGATACCAATCCCGTAGGAGCTGCCGCAGGCTGCGATCCTTGCCTTCAAAATCCCCACCTCTAATACCACTTCAAACCAACCCCGAGTCTGTGATTGACAGGCCGTTATCGCGAGCAGGCTCCCAGCATGTATCGCGATACTCCCGCCAAATCGTGGCATACATATGTACCACCACCTCCTCCCTCTTCCTCGCCATGCTGCCGGCTCTTTCTACCGACTGAGACCGTTTCCATGAGCACACCCACCCCCCCACCGTCTTTTGAAGAAATCAAAGGCTACCTCAACCAAATCGGCCATCACCTGCTCAACGCCCAAACCCCACTGCTGCCCGACCATAAACCCACAGCCGAACAACGCTACCTGGAACGCCTGGACGGCATCCTCAAGCGCTACCGGGAACAGTTCCTGAGCAAGGCCAAAACCCACTATCAAGGATTAGCCAACAACGACCTGAAAACCTCGGAAGGCCAGACTCTGCTCACCACTCTCAAGAGCACCTTGAACACGCATCTGATGGACATGGACCTGCGTGGGCAGATCGATGGCAGGTCACTCAAATCCTACATGACCTTCGAAGCCGGGTTCACCGCCCTGGAGCATGAGGCCAGGCTCGGCGTCCAGGATCGCCTGCTGCACCCACAAGAAGGCACGATGCTCGAAAGCGTGGCGCTGCCCCCAAGCTTGCGTCCAGGCCTGTACGCCTTGCAGTTCAGTTACCAGGCGCAACAGGTCGAGCTGGCCGGTGCCTTTGTCGCCACAGAAAAAAACAGCGTTGTAGTCAACGACCTGATGAGCGCGCAGGACGTCGGCCAAGTCTTGCTGTTCACACCTGCGCGAGGGATCGAATCGTTCAACACCCTGGCCGAACTCAACACCCACTTGCGGCAAAACATGGAGCACGCCAGCGGGCGCAGTGAGTTCATCGACAGGTTGCCCACGCGCTACCACGCCTTGAGCCCCGCCGGAATCTGGCCCCTGGAACTATCACCCATCGACGACCAGCCGTTGTTCGAACACACCGTCGGTGCACTGATCGCCAAGCGCACCCAGGATATCGACCGGGCCCTGAGCCTGGTGGACAACCCGCAGCACGACCCTGCCCAATTGATCGCGGCCCTCGACCGCGCGATCCGCAGCGCCCTGCCCGACCTCGGTGCCCGTCTGGAACTGCGCGCCCAACGCCTGCTCGAACGGTTGCTGCGCTACAGCGCACCCGATTGGTATCGCAGCGCCAGCGAGGCACACCGGGCCACGCTGGCTGAACATCTGGCCAGTTACAACCAGGCACGCCAACACCTGCTCGATCTGTTGGGCCCCGCCGCGAACCCCCAAGCCCTGGCCCGTTTTCAATGGCTGGAGCGGTTGAGCGATGACCTGGAGATTCACGACCTGAACCCGGAGCACCTACAGGTCAAAACCCAACGGCTTGTGCCCAGCGTCGGCCACTATGAACACAATCGCAACCTGATCGACCTGGCCTTGCGGGGCCTGCATACCGGCGACGAACTGCCTGGCTGCGACTTTCTGACGAAGACCACCTTTACGTATAACGGAGCGCCCTTGCCCGATGCGTACCAAGACCTGACCCCAGCGTGGATCGTGCAACAGTTGATGACCCTGCAACCTCGGTTCGACTTTGCACAGGTGCAACGAGAACTGCACGCCCGGCCCGAGTTCAGCAGCGCCATCGAGCAGATGCTCGACCAGCGGATCAACGCCCTGGCCTACACCGCCTTCCTGCAAGGCCACATTCGCGAAGACGACTACCAGGCGATCCAGCGCCTGCGCCAGGGTACCGATGCGCGACTGAGCGCAGCCACCCAGGGCGCCAGCGTCCTATCGCTGCACGGCGCGCAACTTCAGGACCTCTGGGTGTTGCGCCAGAGCGATACTGACGGGACGATCAACCGCGTACTGCTCTGCACCCCCGAGGCACCACAAGAGCACCAGTTCCAGGTGTTCGACAGCGAGCTTGCGTGCCAGCAACACATCCTCGGCTGGACCCTGGACAACGGCCTCAAGGCCCCACCCGGCACCATGACCGACTACTTGATCCGCCAGGTACCACTGCGCCTTCGCAACTCGATGAAGCACCTCTTGAGCGGTCTGAGCCTGAAGTTTCACGCCCAGGATTACAACAAGATCACGTTCAACGCTGGCAACTATCGCCAGAGCCTGAAATCGATGGCTGATCATGTACTCGCCACACGTATCGATAACTACGAATTCAATACGCCGAGTTGGTATCGCTCAGCCACCATTGATGTCAGGCGAAGACTCTCGACCCTGGCCGGGGATGCAGAAGGCAGCTTGCAGATCTACAACGACCATCCACAGTCCGAAGCCCGCGTCCAAAGCTTCGATGCCTACCTGCATGAAAAGGCCAGGGAGCGCTTGAACCAACTGCTGGGTCGCCGTCAGAACGATGTCGACCCGGACACCGTATGGGCCTATTCACCCTCCGCACTCGGCACCCGGACACCGGCGCCCATGACGTATACCCAGCTCTACCGTGATGGCTACGCCGATGGCGTCGGTTTTCTCGACGAAAAATTCTCCCGCTCGGCAAGGTACAGGGGCCCGCAAGGAGTTGACCTGAGCACCCTGAACGCCAATCCAGAAGCCGTCGCGCGCTCGGTCACCGGCGTCTGGATTGGCCAGCGCTACGTCGACAAGGTCAAGGCCGAGTTGCTGGACCCGGGCAGCCCGGCGTTTACTTTCAGGCGCAATGCGGTGCTGGCTATTACTCAACGACAGATGCTCAGTGCCGCATTGGAGTGTCGCCTGCAAGGACACATCGCCGGAGTTGACCTGCAATGGCTTGAGCGCTGCATCGCCAGTATGGGCGACACGTCGCTGGAGACTCGCGGCAACTACGCCATCCATCGCCTGCTGGTCGACGGCGAATGGGTCATCGACACCTACCTGTTCAGCCACGCTGACAACCCGGTGCTGCTCTATACGCCCCATGCCCCCGACGGCATCACCTTTCGCGAGGCCAGGCAGTTCAATTACCTGCTGAAAAAACTCCCCGACTTCATCCGCTACCTCACCCTGCGTGTCGATGTTCAATCCCGGGGCCGGATCCAGGCATTTCTGGAGGCCGCCAAACAAGGGCTGCCTGAGGACCTGGATAAAACCACCCCCAGCCCCCCACGTTACGACTCGACCCGGGCACTGCCTCCGGTGCTTGACCTGCGCCGTTTGCTGTACAACATGAAGCTGCAACGCAAGATCGACGAAGTGACCGCCACCACCACTAACCGCACTCAGATGATCACCAGCATGCTCTGGACGTGCGTGGAGTTCGTGGCCGCCATCGCCACTGCGCCTTTCCCGGTTCTGAGTCTGAGTGTTGGCCTGCTACTGGCCTTCAAGGACGGCATGCTCGCCCTGCATGCGTACAACCAGGGCGACACCTCGGCCGCCCTTGAGCACTTCGCCGGGTATCTGTTCAACAGCGCCGGCGCCCTCTTCACCGACCTGCGTCCGGTCCTGCACTCGTTCAAACCCATCGGCAAATCCGTGCGCCTGGCAGTTGCCAGCACCGAGCAAGGCCGGGCGATGAAGCTGATCAGCCAGCTGGAAACCGCCCCCCCGGCACCTGCAGGCATGCAGCCTGTGTTGTTCAACGGCGAGGTGCTCTGGGCGCCGAAGACCCCGGATGTGATCGGTCGCTACTTGCTGTATCGCCATGACCCGGTCAGCGGCAAATGGGTCTCGACCACGCGCCTGGCCGCACCGAACGCCGAGGGCATCTGGACCCGCACCGGAGTTTCCGGCGGCGCGCCGAAATATGAAACAGTGCCTGAAACTCCCGGACCGTCAAAAGACTATGGGATGCCACAGAAGTACTGGAGCAGGCTTGAGCCGGTCATGGACCCGCAGATACGGGCGCTCATGATCAGCCAGGCAGCCGATATTGACCAAGGTTTAGTCGCCACTGTGCTGGGCAGTGCCGCCAATGAACTGCGTTCGTTACGCACGGTTTACCTGCAGCAGGTCGAACGCCTGACCAAGGACGCGGACAACTTCTTCCTCTACCTCGACACGCTGCCCGCTCGCGCCAGCGTGCCTGCCGTAGATGCCAGCACCCCGCTGGCCCGACTGGTCGTCAACGATGCCTTTGCCGGCAACAGGAACCTGGTCATCGGTGCCGTGCCAGGCTCCATCGCCAGCAAGCAGGCACTGATTACCAACATGGATGCCCTGGTCAAGCAAGGTTTCAAGCGCCTGTATGTGGAGTTCCTGCCAGGGGATGTTTTCAAGCTCAAGCTTGAAAAGTTCAACCAAGGGAAATCATGGCGGCACATCAAAGAACATTTGAAGGCCATAGACCGGTCCTTCGGCATCGCAAAAGACGCCGAGTACTCTTACTTGGCCCTCGTACGCAAGGCCAGGGAAAAAGGCGTGCAAATCAAGGCGCTGGACGCCTCGACCTCCTATCGACTGGACGATGTCCTGCTCATGGGCGATAGCTCGCCGACCACGCCCCAGCCCAACAGCCTGAGAAACTACTACTCGCACAAAGTCATTGAAGCCGACATGGCCGATGCACCGCACGAACGCTGGATCGCCCTGGTCGATCGCTCGCGCATGACCACATACAACGGGACACCTGGCCTGGCTGACTTGACCAATGCGGTTGCGCTGCGCATCGAAGACGTCGGCTTGAATCAATCGGTGGGCATCTGGTCAGACACCCCCGGCAAGATACCAGGTGATGCACTCGCCAAAGGTGACTACCACATGACCCTGCAAACACCGTACAAGACACCCGAACCCATCTCGGCGGCTGCCTCTACATCCGTCGTCAGCACTGGCCATTTCAACGACTTCGATATTGCACCGTCGCTAAGAGATGAGATCGCCCGCATGAGCGACCAACCGCGCGGCCTGGACTCTCGCTACGCACCGTCCCAGCCAACGCGAACTGAAGCGTTCTCTGAATTCATCAAGCTACGCAGAAACTTGAATACCAATGCCAAGAGCTTCTTTGCCGACTATGTTCCGCCTGCCAGGCCAACGTTGCCAACGATCAGCACCAGCACCACGCCCGAGTCGTTCCTGAAACAAATCAGCGAAAGCCGCCTGCCGGGGTTGGTGATTGGCGAGGCTCACTCGGCAGAGTCGAGCAAGGCATTTCTGATAAAGCAGATGAAGCAGCAGGGCTACAAGACGCTCTACGTCGAACACCTGCTCACCGACCTGCACCAGGCTGAACTGGAGGTGTTCCATCTAACCCAGCGGTTTCCCGACAACCTCAAGGCCTACCTGAAAGCCCAGGATCGGGGACATATGCCGTTCTACAATGGCTCTGACAACTACTCGGAAGTCATCCAGGCCGCCAACAAATATGGCATCCGCATCAGGGCGCTGGACTGTACCGCCAGCTATCACCTCAAGGGCTTGCCTGATCCGGAAAAAGCCCGCAACCAGATGTTCAACTACTTCGCTTCCCGGGTCATCCTGGCCGACCAGACGGCACACGGCCCCCATAAGTGGATTGCCTTCATCGGCAGCGCCCACACCAATAACTACCAAGGCGTATCGGGACTGGCCGAAATCCTGGGCACGGTCAGCCTGCATGTCAGGGATTGCGCGCCGTCACTGTCCAGAGGCATTCACCTCGGGTACTGGGAAACCGATCTCACGGGGCCTGGCTGGAGGGCGATACGCAGTGACTTCAAACTGGAAGTCAGCAACGCCCGGCAACGAGTTCCCGCGCCCTTTGCACCTGTCGACAGGTCAAGATTACGCCAGGCGGGGCACTTCCTGATCGAACGCCCCTCGGCTGTCGAGACCAACCTGTTGCACCGCTCCCGCAGCGGTGAAATTGTTTCCACACCGATTCAGGTGGACGATAACGGATTGTTCTTTATCGACCGCTGGGACATGTCGACACGACACTTCGAGTACCAAAACATGCTGATCGAAGCACTCAAGGCAGACGTTCCCCTGACGCCAGCGCCGTAATCGGCGCCAGTCACCTATTATCACGTCCAACAAAAAACCCGCTGAAATCTCTTTCAGCGGGTTTCTCATTTCAGCAGCCAGGAAGATCAGAAATCCTCCAACCGCCATACTTCATAAGCCGGCGTCTCGTAGGGATGACTCTGTTTCAAAGCCGCCACCACCGAGCGAATCAACTCATCCGCCACCACCAACTCGACCTTCCATTCCTCGACCTGTTCGACCTGCCCCGCTTGCCCAATGAACGGCTGGCTGCCGTCCAGTGGACGAAACTGACCCAGGCCCAACACCTGCCATGCGCAGTGATCGTAAGCACCGATCCGTCCGCCACCGGCGGCGAATACGGCGCTCTTCACGTCTTCGACATGACTGGTTGGAACAAAAAAGCTGAGCTTGTACACGGCGCTTAGTTCACCCGTTCTTAGTTCACCCAGACGCGAGCATTACGGAACATGCGCATCAGCGGTGCATCTTCGTTCCAGTCATCCGAACGCCACGAGTTCTGCACGGCACGGAATACACGCTCCGGGTGCGGCATCATGATGGTCACGCGACCGTCGCGGCTGGTCAGGCCGGTGATCCCGCGCGGCGAGCCGTTCGGGTTGGCCGGGTAGCTTTCGGTGACCTTGCCGTGGTTGTCGACGAAACGCATCGCCACACAACCCGACAGATCGGCTTCCAGCAGTGCTTCTTCGCTGGCGAACTCGGCATGACCTTCGCCGTGGGCGATGGCGATCGGCATACGCGAACCGGCCATGCCTTGCAGGAAGATCGAGTTCGACTCCTGGATCTGCACCATGGCAACACGGGCTTCGAACTGCTCGGAACGGTTGCGCACGAAGTGCGGCCAGAACTCGCTGCCCGGGATCAGCTCGTGCAGGTTGGACATCATCTGGCAACCGTTGCACACGCCGAGGGTGAAGCTGTCGTTGCGTTCGAAGAAGCCCTGGAACGCATCGCGGGCACGGCTGTTGAACAGCGCGGATTTCGCCCAGCCTTCACCGGCACCCAGTACGTCGCCGTACGAGAAGCCACCGCAAGCGACCATGCCCTTGAACTCGTTCAGGTCGACACGGCCGGCCAGAATGTCGCTCATGTGCACGTCGATCGCGTTGAAACCGGCGCGGTCGAACGCCGCCGCCATTTCCACCTGACCGTTGACGCCCTGCTCACGCAGTACGGCAACCTGTGGGCGAATGCCTTTCTTGATGTAAGGCGCGGCGATGTCCTGGTTGATGTCGTAGCTCAGCTTGACGCTCAGGCCCGGGTTGTCTTCTTCCAGCAGCACGTCGAACTCTTGCTCGGCGCAGTCGGCGTTGTCGCGCAGACGCTGGATCTGGTAGCTGGTCTCGGCCCACTGACGCTGCAGCAGACGACGCTGGCCTTCGAACACGGTTTCGCCGTTGAAGGTGATGCTGATCTCGCCGTTGTTCATCGGCTGACCGATCACCGACACGCAGTCACCCAGGCCGGCAGCGCTGAACTGCGCAAGGATGTCCGGCGTAGCGTCCTGGCGAACCTGGATCACGGCGCCCAGTTCTTCGTTGAACAGGATGGCGGCGATGTCGGCGGAGGTTTCTGCCAGACCGTCGAGGTTCAGGCTCAGGCCGCAGTGACCGGCGAACGCCATCTCGACAACGCTGGTCAGCAGACCACCGTCGGAACGGTCGTGGTAAGCCAGCAGGTGGCCGTCGGCGTTGAGGCCCTGGATCACGGCGAAGAAGGCTTTCAGGTCTTCGGCGTCATCGACGTCCGGAGCCTGCTTGCCGAGCTTGCCGTGAACCTGCGCGAGGATCGAGGCGCCCATGCGGTTCTGGCCACGACCCAGGTCGATCAGGATCAGGTCGGTGGTGCCCTTGTCCATGCGCAGTTGCGGAGTCAGGGTCTGACGGATGTCAGTCACTGGCGCGAAACCGGTCACGATCAGGGACATCGGCGAAGTCACGGACTTGTCCACGCCTTCATCGTTCCAGCGCGTGGCCATGGACATCGAGTCCTTGCCCACCGGAATGGTGATGCCCAGCTCAGGGCACAGCTCCATGCCGACCGCTTTCACGGTGTCGTACAGGCGTGCATCTTCACCCGGGTGACCGGCAGCGGACATCCAGTTCGCCGACAACTTGATGTCGGAGATCTTGCCGATGCGCGAAGCGGCGATGTTGGTCAGGGTTTCGCCGATGGCCATGCGGCCCGACGCCGGAGCGTCCAGCAGTGCCAGCGGAGTACGCTCGCCCATGGCCATGGCTTCACCGGTGTAGACGTCGAAGCTGGTGGCGGTGACGGCAACGTCGGCCACCGGCACCTGCCACGGGCCGACCATCTGGTCACGGGCCACGAGGCCGGTGATGGTGCGGTCGCCGATGGTGATCAGGAAGCTCTTGCTCGCCACGGCCGGGTGATGCAGGACGCGCTCGACGCAGTTGGCGATGTCGAGGGTCGACGGATCGAAATCATCGCCCAGTTCGTTTTCACGAACCACCGAACGGTGCATGCGCGGGGCTTTGCCCAGCAACACTTCCAGCGGCATGTCCACCGGGCTGTTGCCGAAGTGGCTGTCGGTGACGGTCAGCTGCGGTTCGGCAGTGGCTTCGCCGACTACGGCAAACGGGCAACGCTCACGTTCGCAGATCGCCTTGAAGCGCTCGAAGTCAGCCGGGCCGACGGCCAGGACGTAACGTTCCTGGGATTCGTTGGACCAGATTTCGTGCGGGGCCATGCCCGGCTCGTCGTTTGGAATGTTGCGCAGTTCGAAACGGCCACCACGGTCACCGTCGTTGACCAGCTCCGGGAAGGCGTTGGACAGACCGCCCGCACCCACGTCGTGGATGAAGCTGATCGGGTTCTTGTCGCCCAGTTGCCAGCAACGGTCGATGACTTCCTGGCAGCGACGTTCCATTTCCGGGTTTTCGCGCTGTACCGAAGCGAAGTCCAGGTCTGCCGAGCTTGTGCCGGTGGCCATGGAGGAAGCCGCGCCGCCGCCCAGGCCGATCAGCATCGCCGGGCCGCCGAGCACGATCAGCTTGGAGCCGACCAGGATCTCGCCTTTCTTGACGTGTTCTTCACGGATGTTGCCCATACCGCCAGCCAGCATGATCGGCTTGTGGTAACCACGAACTTCGTCGCCGTGCGGGGTGGTGATCGATTGTTCGAAGGTACGGAAGTAGCCGGTCAGGGCCGGACGACCGAATTCGTTGTTGAACGCAGCGCCGCCCAGCGGGCCTTCGATCATGATGTCCAGCGCAGTAACGATGCGCTCAGGCTTGCCGTACGGCACTTCCCACGGCTGTTCGAAGCCCGGGATCTGCAGGTTGGACACGGTGAAACCGGTCAGGCCAGCCTTTGGCTTGGCGCCACGGCCGGTCGCGCCTTCGTCGCGGATCTCGCCGCCGGAACCGGTGGATGCGCCCGGGAACGGGGCAATCGCGGTCGGGTGGTTGTGGGTTTCAACCTTCATCAGGATGTGCACCGGCTCCTGCACCGCGCCGTACTGGCGGGTCTCAGGGTCCGGGAAGAAACGACCGGCCACGGAGCCGACGATCACCGAAGCGTTGTCCTTATAAGCAGACAGGACACCTTCGCTGTGCATCACGTAGGTGTTCTTGATCATGCCGAACAGGCTTTTTTCCTGGCTCTGGCCATCGATGTCCCAACTGGCGTTGAAGATCTTGTGACGGCAGTGCTCGGAGTTCGCCTGGGCGAACATCATCAGTTCGATGTCGTGCGGGTTGCGCTTCAAGCCGACGAAGGCATTGACCAGATAGTCGATCTCGTCTTCGGCCAGGGCCAGGCCCAGCTCGGTGTTGGCTTTTTCCAGCGCGGCGCGGCCGCCACCCAGCACGTCGATGGCGGTCAGGGGTTTCGGTTCGGCGTGGCTGAACAGACCGGCGGCCTGTTCGAGGTTGCCCAGGACGATCTGGGTCATGCGGTCGTGCAGACCGTCGGCGATCAACCGAGCTTCAGCGTCGCTGAACTGGCCGGCCACATAGAACGCGATGCCGCGCTCCAGGCGCTGGATTTTCGCCAGGCCACAGTTGCGAGCGATGTCGCTGGCCTTGCTCGACCATGGCGAGATGGTGCCAAAACGCGGCAGCACCAGAAACAGACGACCGGTCGGTTCTTGTACCGGAACGCTTGGACCGTACTTCAGAAGGCGCGCAAGCACCTGCTGTTCGTCGCCGGTCAGGACGCCGGTAACTTCGGCGAAGTGAGCGAATTCAGCATACAGGCCACTGACAGCCGGAACCTTCTGGCTCAGTTGCTCAAGGAGTTTGCTGTGGCGAAAGGCAGAAAGGGCAGGAGCGCCGCGCAGGATCAACATCTTCGGGACAGCCTCGGGAAGGGGTGTGCTTTGAGGCCGTGCATTCTAGCCTAAACAGCCCGCGACAGCACCCGAAACGCTACGCACGGTTGCACTCGGGTCTCGATCTGTGTTTCTGCCTCTAAAGTCAGGTTAACCGGGTGTGTGACAACAGCTTATTTTTACTGCGAAAAAATGCAGGCAAGGCCCATTTCTGGGGGGTTTCAGCCGTTTTTGTGATCTCTAGCAGACAACCCCCTCACTGTCGAGATATGGCGCCCGTGGTCCTTTGCGTATACTGCGCAGATGTTTTTCCCAACGGCTTTGCGTCCGCGGTACGCCAAATGGCTGATCGCAACCGGACTCTTCCTGATGCTCGGTGGCTGTGTTGATAAACCCAACACGCTCGAGCGCGTAAAGGAGGATGGTGTGCTGCGGGTGGTTACCCGAAACAGCCCCGCCACCTACTTTCAGGATCGCAACGGTGAAACCGGCTTCGAATACGAGCTGGTGAAGCGCTTCGCCGACGATCTGGGGGTCGAGCTCAAGATCGAGACGGCCGACAACCTCGATGACCTGTTCAACCAGGTCGGCAAGCCCAATGGCCCGGTACTGGCGGCTGCCGGCCTGGTCAGCAGCGAAGAACGCAAGAAGCAGGTGCGTTTCTCGCACTCCTATCTGGAAGTCACCCCGCAGATCATCTACCGCAACGGCCAGTCACGGCCGACCGACGCAAAGGATCTGGTGGGCAAGAAGATCATGGTGCTCAAGGGCAGCACCCACGCCGAACAACTGGCGCAGCTGAAACAGAAATTTCCCGGCATCGAATACGAAGAGTCTGACGCAGTCGAGGTCGTCGATCTCCTGCGCATGGTGGACGAAGGACAGATCGACCTGACCCTGGTCGACTCCAACGAAGTAGCGATGAACCAGGTGTACTTCACCAACATCCGTGTCGCCTTCGACCTTGGTGACGCCAGCAACCAGAGCTGGGCCGTCGCGCCGGGCGACGACAACAGCCTGCTCAACGAAATCAACGAGTACCTCGACGAGGTCAAGAAAAACGGCACCCTGCAACGCCTCAAGGATCGTTACTACGGGCATGTCGACGTCCTCGGCTACATGGGCGCCACCACGTTTGCCCAACACTTGCAGCAACGCCTGCCCAAGTACGAACAGCACTTCAAGTCGTACGCCAAGAAAGAGAAAGTCGACTGGCGCCTGCTGGCGGCCATCGGATACCAGGAGTCGTTGTGGCAACCGGCCGTCACGTCCAAGACCGGCGTGCGCGGCCTGATGATGCTGACCCAGAACACCGCGCAGGCCATGGGCGTGTCCAACCGCCTGGACCCCAGGCAGAGCATCATGGGCGGCGCAAAGTACCTGGCCTACATGAAAGACCAGCTCGACGGTTCGATTCAGGAACCGGACCGTACCTGGTTTGCTCTGGCGGCCTACAACATCGGCAGCGGCCACCTGGATGACGCACGCAAACTGGCGGCCAAGGAAGGGCTGAACCCGGACAAATGGCTGGATGTGAAGAAGATCCTGCCGCGCCTGTCGGAAAAGAAGTGGTACAGCAAAACCCGTTACGGCTACGCCCGTGGCGGCGAACCGGTGCATTTCGTGGCGAACATCCGTCGCTACTACGACATCCTGACCTGGGTCACGCAGCCTCAGCTTGAAGGCGACCAGGTCGCCGAGGGCAAACTGCTTGTTCCGGGGATCGACAAGACCAAGCCGGCGCAAGAGCCTGCTCCGCTATAAAGCAAAAGATCGCAGCCTGCGGCAGCTCCTACAGGGAAACGCATTCCCATGTAGGAGCTGCCATAGGCTGCGATCTTTTGATCTTATGCCTTGGCAGCCGCCGCCAGAATCAGCGCCTTCATCTCCGAAACAGCCGACTTGAAGCCAACGAACAGCGCATGGGCCACCAGCGCATGGCCGATGTTCAGCTCGTTGATGCCCTTGATCGCCGCCACGGCTTCAACGTTGTGATAGTGCAGGCCATGGCCGGCATTGACGATCAGGCCCTGGGCCAGGCCGAAGGCCACGCCATCGGCCACACGCTTGAGTTCTTCGGCGACTTCGGTCGGCGTCTCGGCATCGGCATAACGCCCGGTGTGCAGTTCGATGGCAGGCGCGCCGACACGGCGGGAGGCTTCGATCTGGCGCTCATCGGCATCGATGAACAGCGACACCTCGGAGCCGAGCTTCGACAGGCGCTCGACCGCTGCCTTGATCCGCGCTTCCTGCCCCGCCACGTCCAGGCCACCTTCGGTGGTCAGCTCCTGACGGGTTTCCGGCACCAGGCAAATGTGCGCCGGGCGGATGCGCTCGGCGAACTGCATCATTTCTTCGGTGACACCCATTTCGAAGTTCATGCGGGTTTGCAGCACGTCCTTGAGCAGCAGAACGTCGCGCTCCTGAATGTGCCGGCGGTCCTCGCGCAGGTGCACGGTGATGCCGTCAGCGCCCGCCTCTTCCGCGTCCAGTGCTGCCTTGACCGGGTCCGGGTAACGGGTGCCCCGGGCCTGACGCAGGGTGGCAACGTGGTCGATGTTCACGCCAAGAAGAATGCGGGTGCTGGTGGTCACGGAAAGCGCTCCAGAAGAAGAGAAAGTTCGGTGCACAGCATACACGGGGAATTTACGGCTTTCGAAACAACTCTCGGGAAACCAGCGGTCGACCGCCCAGATGAACAGCCAGAGCTTGGCGCATCAGACGCTTGGCTGCCGATAGAGCACCCGGTGCGCTCCAGTCGGCTTCGGCCATGGCCAGCAGTTCAGTGCCATTGAACAGACCGGGTTGCAGCAGGTAGACACGTTCAAGCCCCGCATCCACTTGCAAACGATAGAGGCCGTCGGGAGCGATGGCATCACTGTGGATATCCGTGGTCAGTGAGAATCCGTATCCGAGGTCATCGAGCAGGCGCCACTCGAAGGAACGCAGCAACGGCTCCAGCGCGCGGCCCTCGGCCAAGGCGAGCAAAGTGGCGGCGTAATGATCGAACACGGCGGGGTGCGGATCTTCGGCGGGCAGCAGACGAATCAGCAGTTCATTGAGGTAAAGACCGCTGAACAGCGCCTCGCCATTGAGCCAGGTGGAAACGCCGGCACTTTCCATGCGCCCGACATTCTTCAGCTCACCCTTGCCCCGGAACTCCACTTCCAGCGGCACGAATGGCCGCGCCAACGTCCCGGCCTTGCCCCGCGCACTGCGCAACACCGCCCGCAGCCGGCCTTGCGGCGTCAGGAAATCCACCAGAGCACTGTTTTCACGGTAGGCGCGGGAGTGCAGGACGTAGGCGGGTTGGGCGATGGGCGGAGCAGTCGACATGGCGAAGATTTACCGGTCAGGAAACACAAAAAGATCGCAGCCTTCGGCAGCTCCTACATGGGTATTGTGTACACCCGTAGGAGCTGCCGAAGGCTGCGATCTTTTGATCGTTGAATCCTTGTTACAAGTCGCCATAACCCAACGAACGCAACGCACGCTCGTCATCGGACCAGCCGCCCTTAACCTTGACCCACAGGTTGAGCATGATCTTGGAGTCGAACAGCAGCTCCATGTCCTTGCGCGCTTCGGTGCCGATACGCTTGATGCGCTCGCCCTTGTCGCCAATGATGATTTTCTTCTGGCCGTCACGCTCGACGAGGATCAAGGCATGGATATGCAGGGTCTTGCCCTGCTGCTTGAACTCTTCGATTTCGACGGTGATCTGGTACGGCAGCTCGGCGCCCATCTGGCGCATGATTTTCTCGCGCACCAGCTCGGCGGCGAGGAAGCGGCTGCTGCGGTCGGTGATCTGGTCTTCCGGGAAGAAGTGATCGTTTTCCGGCAGGTGCTCGGCAATCACGCGTTCCAGTGCATCGAGGTTGTGCCCGTGCTGCGCGGAAATCGGGATGATCTGCGCATTCGGCAACTGTTCCTGCAACCAGCTCAGGTGCGGCATCAGCTCGGCTTTGTCTTCGATGCGATCGGTCTTGTTCAGCGCTACGATCAGCGGGCCGGTCACGTACTGGACGCGCTCGAGAACCATCTGGTCCTCTTCGGTCCATTTGGTGCGGTCGACCACGAAGATCACCACGTCGACGTCTTTCAACGCCGCCGAAGCGGTCTTGTTCATGTAGCGGTTCAGAGCCTTTTCGCCGCCCTTGTGCATGCCAGGGGTGTCGACGTAGATCGCCTGCACGTCGCCCTCGGTCTTGATGCCGAGCATGTTGTGACGAGTGGTTTGCGGTTTGCGCGAGGTGATCGCCAGCTTCTGACCCAGGATGTGGTTCAGCAGCGTGGACTTGCCCACGTTCGGACGGCCGACGATGGCAACATAGCCACAGCGAGTTGCATTTGTATCAGTCATTGCCATTCTCCACACCCAGGGCAATCAGTGCTGCGGCGGCCGCTACCTGTTCGGCAATACGACGACTCACACCCTGACCTCGGCTTTTTTCATTCAGTAAGATGATTTCGCATTCGACGAAGAACGTCCGGCAATGCGGCTCACCCTGGATATCCACCACTTCGTAACGCGGCAGCTCACAACCCCGGGACTGCAGGAACTCTTGCAGGCGGGTCTTTGGATCTTTGTTGGTGTCGACCAGCGTCAAACCTTCGAACTCGCCGGCCAGCCAGGCGAGCACACGCTCACGGGCCATTTCCATACCGGCATCGAGGTAGATCGCACCGATCAGCGCTTCCAGTGCATCGGCCAGAATCGACTCGCGACGGAAACCGCCGCTTTTCAGCTCGCCCGAACCCAGGCGCAGGTATTCGCCCAAATCGAAACCACGGGCCAGAACGGCCAGGGTCTCACCTTTGACCAGGCGCGCGCGCAAACGCGACAACTGGCCTTCGCGGGCCAGCGGGAAGCGCTCGAACAGCGCCTCGCCAGCGACGAAGTTGAGGATGGCGTCACCGAGGAATTCCAGGCGTTCGTTGTTACGCCCGGCAAAGCTGCGGTGAGTCAGGGCCAGGACCATCAGCTCCTGATCCTTGAAGGTGTAGCCGAGCTGACGCTCTAGACGGCTTAAGGAGACGCTCACGATTTACCCACGCTGAGTTCGTGGCTGGATTCCACCGCCATCGCCGTGAGGCGGCGCAGGCTTGGGACAATTAACGCTGTGTTCAAAAATAACATCCTGAATATCATTGTTTTCATGCGTCTGGCGCCCATTGTGCCGGTTCCAGAAATGCATTCGGCGCTGTGTTCAACAGCGCCGTGTCTGATTACTTGATCAGGCCAACCCGCGAGAAATTCGGCAGGTGGCTGAGTTTGGGTTCCGGCCAGCTCATCCAGACCGCGAAGGCCTTGCCGACGATATTCTTGTCGGGAACCATGCCCAGCAGATCCTTGGGAATGCTTGGATCATCCCAGTAGCGACTGTCGTTCGAGTTGTCGCGGTTATCGCCCATCATGAAGTAGTGCCCGGCCGGCACGGTCCACGAATGGTCCGGCATGGCGCGGTAGCGGCTCATTTCCTTGCGGATCATGTGCTCGGCCGCACCGAGTTTTTCCTTGTAGAGCTCAGCGCTGCCCAGCGTGCCCGGCTCGGCGCCGACCAGTTGCTCGGCAATCGATTGACCGTTGACGAACAGGCGCTTGTCGGCGGTGTAGCGAACCGTGTCGCCCGGCAAACCAACTACACGCTTGATGTAGTTGACGTTCGGGTCGCTCGGGTAGCGGAACACCATCACATCGCCGCGCTGTGGATCACCGACTTCGATGACTTTCTTGTCGATCACCGGCAAGCGGATCCCGTAGGAAAACTTGCTCACCAGGATGAAGTCGCCGACATCCAGGGTTGGCTTCATCGAACCGGAAGGAATCTGGAACGGTTCCACCAGGAACGAACGCAGCACCAGCACGATGAACAACACCGGGAAGAACGACTTGCCGTATTCAACCAGCAGCGGTTCCTTGCTCAGTTTCTCGACCACTGCGCCATCAAGCTGGCTCACACTGCCCTGATAGGCATTGATGGCAGACCGGCGCCGTGGCGCCAGGAACAACAGATCGAGCAACGCCAAAAGACCGCAGACGAATACGGCGATGACCAGCAACAGCGGGAAATTTAGTGACATAGGACCTAACTATCCAACCTGAGCACTGCAAGGAAGGCTTCCTGTGGAATTTCCACGTTGCCGACTTGCTTCATGCGTTTTTTACCGGCCTTTTGCTTTTCCAGCAGCTTCTTCTTACGGCTGACGTCACCACCGTAGCATTTGGCCAATACGTTCTTTCTGAGCGCCTTGACGGTTGTCCGCGCCACAATCTGCCCGCCAATGGCGGCCTGGATTGCCACGTCGAACATCTGCCGCGGAATCAGTTCCTTCATTTTCTCGGTCAACTGGCGACCTTTGTAGTGCGAATTGTCGCGGTGCACGATCAGCGCCAGGGCGTCGACCTTGTCACCGTTGATCAGCACGTCCAGTTTCACCAGACTAGCCGATTGGTAACGATCGAAATGGTAGTCCAGCGAAGCATAGCCGCGACTGGTGGATTTCAGGCGATCGAAGAAGTCCAGCACCACTTCGTTCATCGGCAGGTCGTAGGTCACTTGTACCTGGGAGCCGAGGAACAGCATGTCGACCTGCACACCGCGTTTTTCGATGCACAGGGTAATGACGTTGCCCAGGTGCTCTTGCGGCACAAGGATATTGGCGCGCACGATCGGCTCGCGCATGTCTTCGATGGAAGACAGATCCGGCAGCTTCGACGGGTTATCGACGTAGATCGTCTCGCCGGTCTTGAGCAGCAGCTCGAAGATTACCGTCGGCGCCGTGGTGATCAGGTCCAGGTTGTACTCGCGCTCCAGGCGCTCCTGGATGATTTCCATGTGCAGCATGCCGAGGAACCCGCAACGGAAGCCGAAGCCCAGGGCGTCGGAGCTTTCCGGGGTGTACTGCAGGGACGAGTCGTTGAGCGTGAGCTTTTGCAGGGCCTCACGGAAATCTTCGAAGTCGTCGGAGCTGACCGGGAACAGACCGGCGTAAACCTGCGGCTGAATGCGTTTGAAGCCTGGTAGTACATCAACGTCCGGCGTCGAGCTCAAGGTCAGGGTGTCACCGACCGGTGCACCGTGAATGTCCTTGATACTGGCGATGATGAAGCCCACTTCACCGGCCTTCAGGTCAACGGTAGGGGTGTGTTTCGGGTTGAATACACCGACGCTGTCCACCAGGTGGATCTTGCCGGTGGATTTGACCAGGATCTTGTCGCCCTTCTTCACACGACCGTGGCGCACGCGTACCAGGGAAACAACGCCCAGGTAGTTGTCGAACCAGGAGTCGATGATCAACGCTTGCAGCGGATCTTCGTAGTTACCGGTTGGCGCAGGAATGGTGGCGACCAGGCGTTCGAGTACTTCGTCGACGCCCAGACCGGTCTTGGCAGAGCACTCGACTGCATCGGTAGCGTCGATGCCGATGATTTTTTCGATTTCTTCTTTAACACGGTCCGGATCGGCCTGTGGCAGGTCGATCTTGTTCAGCACCGGCATCACTTCCAGGCCCTGCTCGATCGCCGTGTAGCAGTTGGCAACCGACTGAGCTTCAACGCCTTGACCGGCATCGACCACCAGCAGCGCGCCTTCACAGGCGGCCAGCGAACGGCTCACCTCATAGGTGAAGTCAACGTGGCCGGGGGTATCAATGAAGTTCAGCTGGTAGTTGATACCGTCGCGAGCCTTGTAATACAGGGTGACGCTGTGCGCCTTGATGGTGATCCCGCGTTCACGCTCAAGGTCCATGGAGTCCAGGACCTGGGCTTCCATTTCGCGCTCGGCGAGGCCGCCACACATCTGGATGAAGCGATCGGCCAGCGTCGACTTGCCATGGTCAATGTGGGCGATGATGGAGAAATTGCGGATATGACTCAAATCACTCACGGATCAACACTCAAAAAGGCTGCAGGCATGGCCCGCCGAAAAATAGCCGGGAATTGTACCTGATCCACGGCGCAAGCGTCACGTTTGCAGGTCAGACGGTGCCTACAAAAACGCCCCGGTCTTGCGACCGGGGCGTTCTAAATCGTCAAAGCGGTCGGAAAATGCCCGCCATCAGCCTGCTCGACGCAACAACCAGAGCCCCGCCAAGGCACAAATACCCGCCGGCAGCAGCACCGAAAGCAACGGCGGGAAGCCGAATACCAGGCTGGAAGGCCCCAGCAAATCCTGGACGATGCGGAAGGTGAAGCCCACCAGCACACCGGTGAATACACGCTGGCCGAGAGTTACCGAACGCAATGGACCGAAAATGAAGGAAATGGCCATCAACACCAACGCGGCAGTGACCAACGGCTGCAACACCTTGACCCAAAATGCCAGCCAGTAGCGGCCATTGTTCAGCCCCTGGTCTGCCAGATAGTGGATGTAACCCCACAAGCCGCTGATCGACAGCGACTCCGGCACCATGACCACGGTGTTCAGCAACTGCGGACTCAATGCGACTTCCCAACGCTCGATCGGGGTCGAAACCACTTCGGTGCTGCGCTCGTGGAACAGCGTGGTCGTGACGTCCGTCAACTGCCAGTGATCGGTGTCGAACTCGGCACGCTTGGCGAAGCTCGCCGACAGCATGTGCCGTTCGTTGTCGAAGCGATAACGGGTCACGCCATACAGGATGCCATTGGGTTGTACCGAGTTGACGTGAATGAATTCATCGCCCTGGCGGTGCCACAAGCCGTGCTTGGCGCTTTGTGCATCACCGCTGCCCTGGGCCAACGAGCGATTGGCTTGCGCGGTGGTTTCGGCAGGCGGCGCGATGTACTCGCCGACCAGCACACCGGCGAGCATCAATACCAGCATCGGCTTCATGACCGCCCAGACGATCCGGCCAATCGACACACCAGCGGCACGCATGATGGTCAGTTCACTGTTGCTGGCCAGGCTGCCCAGACCGATCAGGCAACCGATCAGCGCGGCCATCGGCATCATTTCGTACATCCGGCGCGGCGCGGTCAGCGTCACATAACTCAGAACATCGACCAGGGTGTAGGTATCGTTGACTTCACTCATCTCGTCGATGAAGGCAAACAGTGTCGCCAGACCAAGAATGATCCCGAGCACCGCCAGAATCGCAATCAACACACTGCTACCAATGTAGCGATCCAGCTTAACCACGGGCCACCTCCAGCGCGCTGCGGCGACTCGCCCTCTTCAAACGCAGGGGTTCCCAATAAAGCAGGCCCAGGCCAATGGCCAGGAAAATCCCGTGCACCCACCACAAGCCCAGCACCGCGGGGATCTTGCCCTTGTCGAGGGCACCGCGGGCGGCAATCAGAATGGTCAGGTAAAGCATATAAAGAAGAATCGCCGGCAGTAATTTGAGGAATCGGCCCTGACGCGGATTGACCCGCGACAGCGGCACCGCCATCAAGGTCACGATGAACACCAGCAATGGCAGTGACATGCGCCATTGCAACTCGGCGCGCAGGCGAATATCTTCACTGCCGATCAACTTACTGGTCGGCATCGCATCACGGTCGGTGACTTCGTCGCTGACGTCCGGTTTTGGCAGCAACACACCGTACTCGTCGTACTTGATCGCCCGGTAGTCGGCCTGCCCTGGATTACCGTCATAGCGATAGCCGTTATCAAGGATCAGGTAGCGGTTGCCGTCCGGGCGAATTTCCTGACGCCCCTTTTCTGCTACCAGGACAGAAATACCGCGATCCTTGTTATTGGAACTGATGTTTTTTTGCGAGATGAACACGCCCCCCAGATTGACGCGGTCATCGGTCATGCGCTCTGTGTAGGTGACCCGGGTACCGTCTCGCAGGGCCTGGAAACGCCCTGGCTCCAGGGTATCGAATTCGGTCAAGGCATCCTGCTTGTTCAGTAGCAACTGAAACTGATTGGCCCCCTGCGGCGCCAGGCTCAGGCTCAGCCACGCCACGATCAGTGCAACCAGGGTGGCCGGAAACATTGTCATCCAAACCAGCCGCTGCTGGCTCATGCCGGTGGCCGAGAGCACGGTCATTTCACTTTCGAGGTACAGGCGCCCGTAGGACAACAGGATCCCGAGAAACAGCCCCAGCGGCAGGATCAGCTGGAGGAAGCCCGGCAGACGAAAGCCCATGATCAGGAACAGCGACCCCGGATCCAGCAGCCCCGAGGCCGCCTGGGCGAGGTATTTGATGAAGCGACCGCTCATGATGATGACCAGCAGCACGGCGCTGACGGCGCTCAAGGTCAACAGGACTTCGCGGGATAGATAACGGAAGACGATCAAACCAGACACTCCAGGATTGTCAGGCTAAGGCGGCCAAACAAGCAAACGTATCGGACAGCCCGCAAGGCAGAGCCGCCGAAAAAAGATGGCGCATTATCCTGTGATTGGGTGCACCTGTCACTGCGCAATGCATTGGGGGTAGGTGTAGGAGCGAGCTTGCTCGCGATGGTCGTCAACGATTACGCGATAAGCCTCAAACCCCGAGACGGCCTCAGGTTCTTCGCTAGCAGGCTCGCTCCTACAATCGTACAACCGAGGGTTGTCAGCCGCCGGTAGCGAGGTTCAAACTGCGGCCTTTGTCGCCGGTCGATCCTGGCGCCTTTCTGTTTATAAGCAATCGACGCACATAAAGTGTCGGGCGCATGCGTGATAACCATCAATTCAGGGACCCGGACATGGAACTGGTTGTAAAAAGCGTCAACCCCGAAACGTTGAAGACCGCCACTCTCGTGGTCTCCGTCGGCGAAGGCCGCAAGCTGGGCGCGGTTGCCAGACAACTCGACGAACTGAGCGGCGGCGCGATCAGCGCAGTGCTCAAGCGCGGCGACCTGGCCGGCAAGGTTGGCCAGAGCCTGTTGCTGCACAGCCTGCCGAACCTCAAGGCCGAGCGCGTGCTGCTGGTCGGCGTTGGCAAAGACGACGAACTGGGTGACCGCCCGTTCCGCAAAATCATCGCCGGCATCCTCAATACCCTCAAAGGTTTGGGCGGCAACGACGCTGTGCTGGCCCTGGATGAAGTGGTCGTCAAAGGCCGCGACAGCTACGGCAAGACCCGCCTGCTGGCCGAAACCCTGATCGATGGCGAATACCAGTTCGACCAGTTCAAGAGCCAGAAAGCCGAACCCCGCGCCCTGAAGAAAATCACCCTGCTGACCATCAAGGCGGCTCAAGCTGAAGTGCAGCGCGCCGTGGCCCACGCCACTGCCATCGCCAACGGCATGGCTTTCACCCGCAACCTGGGCAACCTGCCGCCGAACATCTGCCACCCGACCTTCCTCGGAGAGCAGGCGAAAGACCTGGGCAAAGAATTCAAGGACCTGAAAGTCGAAGTCCTCGACGAGAAGAAGATCAAGGCCCTGGGCATGGGCTCGTTCTACGCCGTCGGCCAGGGCAGCGCCCAGCCGCCGCGCCTGATCGTCATGCAGTACAACGGCGGCAAGAAATCCGAGAAGCCGTATGCGCTGGTCGGCAAAGGCATCACCTTCGACACTGGTGGCATCAGCCTCAAGCCGGGCGCCGGCATGGATGAAATGAAGTACGACATGGGCGGCGCCGCCAGCGTGTTCGGTACCCTGCGTGCCGTGCTTGAGCTGAAGCTGCCGATCAACCTGGTGTGCATCCTGGCCTGCGCCGAAAACATGCCGAGCGGCAACGCTTCGCGCCCGGGCGACATCGTCACCACCATGAGCGGCCAGACCGTGGAAATCCTCAACACCGACGCCGAAGGCCGTCTGGTGCTGTGCGATGCACTGACCTACTCCGAGCGCTTCAAGCCGCAAGCGGTCATCGACATCGCGACCCTGACCGGCGCCTGCGTGGTCGCGCTGGGTTCCCACACATCGGGCCTGCTGGGCAACAACGACGAACTGATCGACCAACTGCTGAGCGCCGGTAAGGCTGCCGACGACCGCGCCTGGCAACTGCCGCTGTTCGATGAGTACCAGGAACAGCTGGACAGCCCGTTCGCCGACATCGCCAACATTGGCGGCCCGAAAGCCGGCACCATCACCGCGGCCTGCTTCCTGTCGCGCTTCACCAAGAACCTGAACTGGGCGCACCTGGACATCGCCGGCACCGCCTGGACCAGCGGCGGCAAGGACAAGGGCGCCACTGGCCGCCCGGTTCCCCTGCTAACCCAGTACCTGCTGGACCGCGCCAAAGCCTGAAACCGATGATGGGCGGCGGCGTCACTTTCCGGTGACGCCGTTTGCCGCTCTGGAACCGCAATGACCAAAGTCGACTTCTATATCCTGCCCAGCGCCGATCCTTCGGCACGCCTGGACTTTGCCTGCAAGCTCACCGAGAAAGCCTGGCGCATGGGCCACCGCATCTACCTGCATTGCAGCGATGCGGCCCAGCGTGACGATCTCGATGCGCGGCTGTGGACGTTCAAGGGCGAAAGCTTCGTGCCCCATGGCCCTGCCGACAGCGAACCTGACGGCTTGATTGTTTTGGGGGTGGGCGATGACTGCGGTCAGCATCAGGATTTGCTGGTCAATCTCGACCTGAAAGTCCCGGCCTTCGCCAACAGGTTCGCCAGAGTGGCGGAAGTGGTGGTGGAGGATCCAACGATCAGAGCGGCCGCGCGGGAGAGTTTCCGTTTCTACCGCGAACAGGGCTATCCTCTGCAAGATCACCGTTTACAGCGACTCTGAGCCTTCCAATGGACACTCCAAAACCGCTGCAACAGTCCGCGCACCTGCTGGACGACCTTGAGTCGATCCGCCAATTGCTCGGCGATGACAACCTGCAACCGCCCCTGCTGACCGACACGGTCGAGGACGGCGACCAGGAACAGATTCCGATGTTGTTCGACGCCGTGAGCGAGCCTTCGCCACCTGTCGAACCAACACCTGCTGCTCCCGCCGTAGAACCAGCAGCGACGCCAGTCGCCAGCAAGAAGCCGGACGACTTGCTGCACCTGGACAGCGAATTGCGCGCTGCCGCGGAGCTGATCATGCAAGACGTGATCGACGACTTCGCTCCGCATATCGAAACCGAAATCAAACGCCGACTCAGTGCACGGCTTGAGCGGTTGTTGAGCCAGTACAACGACTGAACAGCTTGCGGGGGGAGCTCGCTCCCACAAAAAGCTCCCCGCCACAGGTTGAATCTTCAGGTACTGAGATAGCGCCCGATCAACGCGATCCCGCTGGCAAGTACCAGCCACGTCACCAGGCGTATGAACGCCTCGCGGGACAAGCGCATGGTCAGCCTTCGACCGAACCACAGCCCCAGCACCATGGCCGGCAACAGACAAACCGCCAGCGCCAGCAAGGGCAGATCGGCATACACACCGGCGATGGCAAACAGGCTCAAACGCACCACCGTACTGCAACTGATCAGCGCACTCTGGGTGGCCCGGGCCGCCTCCTTGGGCAAACGGCTGTTCAAATAGATCGCATAGAGAAAGCCGCCGCTGCCAAACAACGCGCCAAACATTCCGCCCACCGTCCCCATCGGCAGCGCCCATACGGCAGACAATTGCGTCGGGCGGGTTTTGATCCACAGGCTGTAAATCGCATAGGCGCTGATAAACACCCCCATCAACAACAGCAACAGATCGGACTTGAGGTTCAGCAGGAAAATCACCCCCAGCGTGCACCCCACCGCCATGCAGGGCAGTAACCGCAACAGCTCCGGCCTGGCGACATCACGCCGCGAAGGCAACAGATTGCCGAATGCCGCGACGAAATCGAGCAGCACCAGCAAGGGCACGATCTTCGACAGCGGCATGAACAGAATCAGGATCGGCCCCGCCACCAGCGCGGTGCCAAAACCGGCGATGCCGAACACGATGTAGGCCAGGGCGATGCCCGCACCGATGATCAGCCAGTCCATGGCGCTGAAGGGCCATTGGTTTAACAATTCAACCAGCATTTCACTCAATCCCTGTAGGAGCTGCCGAAGGCTCCTACAAGGGATCGTGCATTCAGTTGGAAAATGCCTTTAAACTGCGCCCCATGATTAAAGATCCCTTTTCAAGACTCGGCCTGGACCGTGAGGTCCTGACCGTCAGCCAGCTCAATGGCCGCGCGCGGGTGTTGCTCGAAGACGTGTTCAGCAACATCTGGGTCGAAGGTGAAATCTCCAACCTCGCCCGTCCGGCTTCGGGCCATGTGTACTTCACCCTCAAGGACAGCGGCGCCCAGGTCCGTTGCGCACTGTTCCGGCAGAACGCGGCACGGATTCGCCAGGCACTGAAGGACGGGCTCGCGGTCAAGGTGCGCGGCAAAGTCTCGCTGTTCGAAGGGCGCGGTGATTATCAACTGATCCTCGATACTGTGGAGCCGGCCGGTGATGGCGCCTTGCGCCTGGCCTTCGACGCACTCAAGGAAAAACTCAGCGCCGAAGGCCTGTTCAGTGCCGAGCGCAAGGTCCCGCTGCCGGCGCACCCGCAACGCATCGGCATCATCAGTTCGCCCACCGGGGCGGTGATCCGCGACATCATCAGCGTGTTCCGCCGTCGCGCACCGCAGGTGCAGTTGACCCTGATCCCCACCGCCGTACAGGGCCGCGAAGCCACCGCGCAGATTGTCCGTGCCCTGAAACTGGCAGATGCCCGGGGTTTTGACGCACTGATCCTGGCCCGGGGCGGCGGTTCGCTGGAAGATCTCTGGTGCTTCAACGAAGAAGCCGTGGCCCGCGCCGTAGACGCTTGCGTGACGCCGATTGTCAGCGCGGTCGGCCATGAAACCGACGTGTCGATCAGCGACTTCGTGGCCGACGTTCGCGCGCCCACCCCTTCCGCTGCCGCCGAATTGCTGGCACCGGACTCCAGCGATCTGGTGCGTCGGGTCGAAAGCCTGCACCGACGGTTGGTGATGCGCATGCGTGACCGCTTGATGCGCGATCGACTACGCCTGGAAGGCATTTCCCGGCGCCTGCGTCATCCCGGCGAGCGCCTGCGCCAGCAAGCACAACGCCTGGATGACCTGGACATGCGCATGCGCCGCGCGTTCGAGCGCAGCCTCAACACCCGTCGCGAACGCTTGATCCGCCTGGAAACCCGTCTGGCCGCACAACATCCCGGCCGGCAACTGGCAATGCTTCGCCAGCGCCTCGACAGCCTGGCCGAGCGCTTGCCGCGCGCCATCCGCGAAGGGCTGAAGAACCGTCGCCTGCAATTGCACAGCCAGATGCAGACACTGCATGTGGTCAGCCCGTTGGCGACCCTCGGCCGTGGTTACAGCATTTTGCTGGACGAGCGCGGCAACGCGATCCGCAACGCTGCGCAAACCCATAACGGCCAGCGTCTCAAGGCCAAGTTGGGCGAAGGCGAACTGCAAGTGCGGGTCGAAGACAATCACCTGACGCCCGTCACCCTTTCTTTATTGGATTAATCTATGCCGCGTTTTCTCAGCGTCCTGTTTCTGCTATGCCTGACGTTCAATGCCCACGCCGACAGTTACATCACCCGCCTGCTGAACAAACCAGTGCCCGGTGGAGTTGCGGTGGTCAATCTAGGCCCGTCAGCACAAGCACCAAAAGTCAGTTACCAGGGCAAAGCCGTGCTGGTGGTCAAGGAGCAGAACGACTGGCTTGCGATTGTCGGCGTCCCCCTGACCGTCAAACCCGGCAGTCAGCAGATCAGCAGCGGCGATCGCAACCTGGCGTTCAACGTCGGTAGCAAGAAGTACCCCGAACAGCACATTACGTTGAAGAACAAGCGCCAGGTCAATCCGAACCCGGACGATCAGAAACGCATTGATCAAGAAATCCCTTTGCAACTGGGTGCCTACCGAAGTTTCAGTCCCAATACCCCCAGCAACCTGTTGTTGGACAAACCCGTTAACGGACCACTATCGAGCAAGTTCGGCGTACGCCGGTTCTTCAACGGCGAAGAACGCAATCCCCATGCAGGACTGGATTTCGCCGTGCCAACCGGTACCCCGATCAAGACCCCCGCCGGCGGCAAAGTGATCCTGACAGGCGACTACTTCTTCAACGGCAACACCGTATTCGTTGACCACGGCCAGGGTTTTATCAGCATGTTCTGCCACATGTCGAAGATTGACGTAAAAGTTGGCCAGCAACTGGCCCGAGGGGAAGTGGTGGGGAAAGTCGGTTCGACCGGCCGCGCGACTGGGCCGCACTTGCATTGGAATATCAGCCTCAATGAGACTCGGGTGGACCCGGCTATTTTCATCGGCGCATTCCAGCCATAGATGTCACGATGTGGATTGCGCATGACGAACTGTCTGCGCAATACCCATAAACAATCCCATAGAAACAGAAGATAAAATCTCGCAAAAAAAGACTTTTCGAGTATTCCTCTCAATTTTTTTCGACTGCTTGCCAACCTTCACCCCCGCGGTTAGGGTTGAAGGCATGAAAACCTCTCACACCCTCATTCAGCTCCGCCAGCACCGCAGCCTGTGCCTCGTCAGTGCACGACTGCCGGGCTGAATCGTGGTGCCTCGTCCCAAGCGTTACTCCAAGAACTTTTGATCCACCGGCAGGCCGCCTTTTTTCGGCCCACACAATAAGGATTTCCTGATGAGCATGCTCAAAGACCCGTCTTCGAAATACCGCGCGTTCCCGACCATCGACATTCCGGACCGCACCTGGCCGTCGAAAACCATCACCGCCGCGCCGATCTGGTGCAGCTCCGACCTGCGTGACGGCAACCAGTCGCTGATCGAGCCGATGGACGCCGTCAAAAAGCTGCGCTTCTGGAAAACCCTGGTGCAGGTCGGCGTGAAGGAAATCGAAGCGTCGTTCCCGGCCGCCTCGCAAACCGACTTCGACTTCGTTCGCACCCTGATCGAAGGCAAACACATCCCGGACGACACCACCATCCAGGTGCTGACCCAGGGTCGTGAAGACCTGATCGAACGCACCTTCGAATCCCTGCGCGGCGCGAAGAAAGCTATCGTTCACCTGTACAACGCGACCTCCCCTTCCTTCCGCCGCATTGTCTTCAACCAGGACAAGGACGGGGTCAAGGCCATCGCCGTGAACGCCGCCAAGCTGTTCGTCAAATACGCGGCCATGCAGCCGGACACCGAGTGGACCTTCGAATACTCGCCAGAAACCTTCAGCGCCACCGAAATGGAGTTCGCCAAGGAAGTCTGCGACGCGGTGATCGAAGTCTGGAACCCGACGCCCGAGCACAAGATGATCCTCAACCTGCCGGCCACGGTGGAATGCGCGACGCCGAACATCTATGCCGACCAGATCGAATGGTTCGGCCGTCACATCAACCGTCGTGACAGCGTGATCATCAGCCTGCACACCCACAACGACCGTGGTACTGGCGTTGCCGCCACCGAACTGGGCCTGATGGCTGGCGCCGACCGTGTCGAAGGCTGCCTGTTCGGCAACGGCGAGCGTACCGGTAACGTCGACCTCGTGACCGTGGCCCTGAACCTCTACACCCAGGGTGTGAACCCTGAGCTGGACTTCTCCGACATCGACGGCGTGCGTAAAGTCGTCGAAGAGTGCAACCAGATCCAGGTGCACCCGCGTCACCCGTACGTCGGCGACCTGGTGCATACCGCGTTCTCCGGCTCGCACCAGGACGCGATCCGCAAGGGCTTCGCCCAGCAGAAACCGGATGCACTGTGGGAAGTGCCATACCTGCCAATCGACCCGGCCGACATCGGCCGCAGCTACGAGGCGGTCATCCGCGTCAACAGCCAGTCGGGCAAGGGTGGTATCGCCTACCTCCTGGAACAGGAATACGGCATCAGCCTGCCGCGTCGCATGCAGATCGAGTTCAGCCAGGTCGTGCAGCGTGAAACCGACCGCCTGGGTCTGGAAATGACCGCCCAGCAAATCCACGCATTGCTGCACAGCGAGTACTTGCAGGCCAACACCCCGTACGCGCTGGTCAGCCATCGCCTGCAGGAAGAAAATGGTCACAGCGCCGTTGAAGTGGAAGTGGCCAGCCAAGGCCAGGGCGAGACCAACCTGCACTGGCGTGGCAAGGGCAACGGCGCCCTGGAAGCGCTGGTGGCCGGCTTGCCGGTACCGGTGGAAATCATGGACTACAACGAGCACGCCATCGGCGCGGGCACCAATGCCAAGGCCGCGGCCTACATTGAACTGCGTGTGAACGGTGAACGTGCGGTGCATGGCGTCGGCATCGACGAAAACATCACCACCGCCAGCTTCAAGGCCCTGTTCAGTGCGCTGAACCGTTCGCTGAGCCAGCCGGAAGCGAAAGCGGCGTAACCATCGCTGAAATGCAAAAGGCCCCGGGGTGTGAACCTCGGGGCCTTTTTTGTTTGTGCGATTTTAAGATCAAAAGATCGTCCGAACGCGGCCCGAGCCTTCGGCAGCTCCTACATTGGAATGCGATCCCCTGTAGGAGCTGCCGAAGGCTGCGATCTTTTTGGACTCACCGAAATATCAGGTGAACTCGAAGGTATCGGCATCCAGATTCGCCGGAAACCGCGTGCGATACGCCGCCAGCTCCACCGCATCCAAAGTCACCTTGAACACCCCATCAGCCTCTCCCGCACTGAGCAACGTCTCCCCCTGAAAATCCAGCACCTGGCTGTCACCGGTGTACGCGAAGCCTTTGCCATCCGTGCCAATGCGGTTCACTGCTGCCACATAGCACAGGTTCTCGATCGCCCGCGCCGGCAGCAAGCGGTTCCAGTGCTGGCGCCGTGCTCCTGGCCAGTTGGCGGTGTACAGCAGCAGATCAGTGTCCTGGGCGTCACGACTCCACACCGGGAAACGCAAGTCGTAGCAAATCAGCGGTCGCACGCGCCAGCCCTTGAGCTCGAACTGCACCTGGCGCTCGCCGGGGGTGTAGTGGTTGTGCTCGCCGGCCATGCGGAACAGATGACGCTTGTCGTAATGCAGCACCTCACCGTCCGGTCGCGCCCACAGAAGGCGATTGCGATGGCTGCCATCGGCTGCCTGAACGATCACGCTGCCGGTAATCACCGCATCAAGTTTCGCCGCCTGAGCCCGCAGCCATTTGCTGGTCGGACCATTTTCCGCTTCAGCGAGGGTTTCGGACTCCATGGAAAAACCGGTGGTGAACATCTCCGGCAGGATGATCAGGTCAGCGCCACGAGCCTGCTCCAGCAATGGCTCGAAATGCTCCAGATTGGCCTGACGGTCGTGCCAGGCCAGGGACGTCTGGATCAGCGCCACGTTCAGATTGGGCAATGCACTCAGATCACGCATAGTTTTTCCGCTGCCTCCCGCAGGGTCTCCTCACGCTTGGCAAAGCACAGCCGCACCAGGCGCTGGCCGACCGGTGGCGCCTGGTAGAACACCGAGATCGGGATACTGGCCACGCCATGCTCGCGCGTCATCCACAGGGCCATCTCGACGTCATTGAGGTCCGGGCGGATCTGCGAGTAATCGACCAACTGGAAATAGGTGCCGGTCACCCGGGTGAAACTGAAACGCGACGGCGCCAGCAGATCACAGAACAAATCGCGCTTGGCCTGATAGAAACCCGGCAGCTCTTCGACGTGTTCCGGGTATTCGGCCATGAAGTCGGCCAAGGCATATTGCAGCGGCGTCACACCACAAAAATTCACGTACTGGTGCACCTTGCGCAACTCCGCCGTGAGGGCCGGTGGCGCGACAACGTAGCCGGTTTTCCAGCCTGTGACGTGATAGGTCTTGCCGAACGAGCTGACTACGAACGCACGCTGATACAGCTCTTCATGGGCCAGCACGCTGACATGGGGAACACCGTCATACACCAGGTGCTCGTAGACTTCGTCGCTGATCACATAAATGTCGCGATCGCGGATCAAGGCTGCCAACTGGTCGAGTTCGGCACGGCTGATCAACGCACCACTAGGGTTGTGCGGGGTGTTGAGAATGATCATCCGCGTGCGCGGGCTCAGTGCCTGGGCAAGCTTCTCGAAGTCGATACTGAAGTCGTTCAGGCCCAGTTGCACATGCACGCAACGACCGCCGGCCAGCTCTACCGAAGGCTCGTAGCTGTCGTAGGCCGGGTCAAACACAATGACTTCGTCACCGCTGTGGATAACCGCCTGAATGGCACAGAAAATCGCCTCGGTCGCGCCGGGGGTGACCGTCACTTCAGTATCCACATCCACCTGCGCGCCATAACTGCGGGCGATCTTCGCCGCGATCTGCTGACGCAACACCGGCAGCCCGGTCATTGGCGAATATTGGTTATGGCCGCTGGCGATATGCCGGCCGACCGCATCGCACAGGGCCTGCGGGGCCGCGAAATCGGGAAAACCCTGGGACAGATTGAGCGCGCCGGTCTGTGCCGCGAGCTGAGACATCTGAGTGAAGATAGTGATGCCGACATTCGGCAGCTTGCTGGTGATCATCGGTGGTTCCCTGCTCTACACCCGGCTCTACGGCGGCGCGGGGGAGTCCGAGGATAGCCCAAACGGCGCCCATAAAAAAAGGGCGCTCTGGTGAGCACCCTTCTTATCGCCGAACCCTGCGGCAGCTCCTACAAAAGCACGCCCCAGAACGCTCGAATCAGCGCTTGTCGCGGCGCTTCTTGTCGGCTTTCTTGTGGTGCGACATCAAACGACGCTTCTTGTTGACCTGACGGTCGGTGAGCGTGTTCTTGTTGCCTTCGTACGGGTTCTCGCCACCCTTGAACTCGATGCGGATCGGCGTACCGACCAGCTTCAGCACACGGCGGTAAGTGTTTTCCAGATAGCGAACGTACGACTTCGGCACTTTCTCGATCTGGTTGCCGTGGATCACGATGATCGGCGGGTTCGCGCCACCCAAGTGGGCGTAACGCAGCTTGATCCGGCGGTTGTTGACCATCGGAGGGGCGTGCTCACCGACCGCATCTTCCAGGATCTGGGTCAGGCGGTTGGTCGGCCAGCGGGTGACCGCGGACTTGAACGAGTTCTGTACCGACGCGTAGAGGTTGCCCACGCCGGTGCCGTGCAGTGCCGAGATAAAGTGAATATCGGCAAACTCGACGAAGAACAGGCGACGCTGCAACTCGATCTTGACGAAGTCGCGCTCGCTCGGCGTCATGCCGTCCCACTTGTTGATCGCGATGACCAACGCACGACCGGCCTCAAGGGCAAAGCCCAGCAGGTTGAGGTCGTGGTCCACCACACCTTCGCGGGCGTCCATCACGAAGATCACCACGTTGGCGTCTTTGATCGCTTGCAGGGTTTTGACCACGGAGAACTTTTCGACTTCTTCGTGGATCTTGCCGCGCTTGCGCACACCGGCGGTGTCGATCAGCGTGTACTTCTCGTCGTTACGCTCGAACGGGATGTAGATACTGTCGCGGGTGGTGCCGGGTTGGTCGTAGACGATTACCCGGTCTTCCCCGAGCATGCGGTTGACCAAGGTCGACTTGCCGACGTTCGGACGGCCGATGATCGCGATCTTGATCCCGTCTTTTTCGCTTGGGCCAGGAATGCGCTTGGCTTCCTCGCCTTCGGCGACGTCTTCTTCCTCGCCTTCTTCCAGCTCGTCTTCGTCTTTCGGGAAGTCACTCAGTGCGATTTCCAGCATCTGAGTAATGCCACGACCATGAGCGCCAGCGATCGGGATCGCGTGTCCCATGCCCAACGGAGCGAATTCGGCGCGGGCCATTTCCGGGTCGATGTTGTCGACCTTGTTGGCGACCACGTAGGAACGCTTGTTACGTTTGCGCAAATGCTCGGCGATCATCTGGTCGGCGGCGGTGAAACCGGCCTTGGCATCTACCAGGAACAGCACGACATCGGCTTCTTCAATGGCCAGCAGCGACTGCTCGGCCATCTTTTCGTCCATACCATGTTCGTCACCGGAGATGCCGCCGGTGTCGATCAGAATGTAGGAACGCCCTTGCCACTTGGCCTCACCGTACTGGCGATCACGGGTCAGACCGGACAAGTCGCCGACGATGGCGTCGCGAGTCCTGGTCAGGCGGTTGAACAAGGTGGACTTGCCGACGTTTGGTCGGCCCACCAGGGCGATTACGGGAACCATGCGGCTCTCCACTTCGTTATTTCAGAAAATACAAAAGCCGCTGCGAGGCAGCGGCTGGTGCTCGGGGCAACGCCTGAAAGCGCTGCAAACCCCGGAAATCCGGAGCCGCCTGGGGTGTTAACCCCAAGCATAGTTCTTACTTGATGGTCAGGGCTTCCAGTTTGCCGCTGTTGCCATATACATAAATCGTGTCACCCATCACCAGCGGACGGGCACGCAGGCCGTCGCTGTCGATGCGCTCGCGGCCGACGAAACGACCGTCCACCTGACTCAGCAGGTGCAGGTAACCTTCCAGGTCACCGACTGCAACGTAGCTGGAGAACACTTCCGGGGCCGACAGTTGACGACGGGCCAGCGAATCGTTGCTCCACAAGGCTGTGGTGGAACGCTCGTCGACGCCTTCAACGGTGCCCGAAGACAGGCTCACATAAACGGTACCGAAACCCTGGGCGACACCGGCGTAGCTGGAAGCATCACGCTGCCAGAGCTGACGGCCGCTTTGCAGGTCCAGAGCGGCAACGCGCCCCTGATAGCTGGCGACATACAGCGTCTCGCCCGACAGCAGCAAGCCACCGTCGATATCGACCACACGCTCCAGCTCCGAACGACCTTGCGGGATCGCTACGCGCTGTTCCCACACCGGTACGCCGTTGGTGATATCCACGGCAACCACTTTACCGGTCGACAGGCCAGCCACCGCGAGGCGGTTGGTCACGATCGGTGCACTGGTGCCACGCAGGGTCAGTACCGCAGGAGTGCTGTCATAGATCCAGCGACGGTTACCGGTGGAGGCATCCAGGCCGATCAGGCGATCATCCTGGGTCTGAACCACCACAACGTCACCGTTGTTGGCTGGCGGTGCCAGTACTTCGCTGGACACGCGAGCGCGCCACTTCTCTTCACCGTTGATGGCGTCCAGGGCAACGATTTCACCCTTGAGCGTACCGATGGTGACCAGACCGTAACCTACGCCAACGGCGCCGGAGACAGGCAGCTCGAGATCTTTCTTCCATTTGACGTCGCCGGTGTTGCGGTCCATCGCCATCAACACGCCAGTGACGTCGGCGGCATAGATGGTATCGCCATCGATGGCCGGAACCAGCATGTTGTAGGTTTCGCCCTGACCGTCACCGATCGAACGACTCCACTGCTTGTGCAGAACCACTTCTTCCTTGAAGTCGACCAGTTCGGCCGGAGGCAGTTCTTTTTTGCTGTTGCTGCTGCAACCCGCGGCCAACAAGGCCAGAGCCAGCAATGCTGCATGTTTCCAACGAATCACGTCACGCATCCCCTTTGGCCAGGTCGTCCAGCTTGATTTGCAGGCCACCGACCGCCGCTTCATCCGACAGAGCCGCCTTGGCTTTTTGATACGCCGCGCTCGCCTCATCGGTACGCCCCAACTGCACCAGCAGGTCGCCCTTGAGCTCTTCGCGAGTGGCCAGGAATGCCTTGTCGGCATCGCCGTCGAGCAACTTCAGTGCTTCGTCGGGCTTGTTCTGCGCACCGAGCACCTGGGCCAGACGCTGACGGGCGATTTCGCCCAGCGCCGGGTTGGCCGGCTTGGCGACGATGGCTTTGAGCTCGCTGGCCGCGTCGTCCAGCTTGCCGCTGTCGACCGCAACCTTGGCCACGAACAGGCTGCCGTACTGCGCGTAGGCGCTGCCGCCGAACTCGCTGTTGAGCTTGCCGGCCAGGTCCGAAACACGGGCCGCATCAGGCTTGCCATCAGGCGTCAACGTGGTTTCGAGCAATTGCTGATAGAGAATCGAGGCGCCTTGCGACTGATTGCTCTGATACTTGTGGAACGCCTGCCAGCCGAACACGATGACCAGCGCCAACAGGCCGCCAGTGACCAGGGGCTTACCGTTGCGTGACCACCATTCCTTCAATTCCGCCACATGTTCGTCTTCGGTACTCGACACCCCAATACTCCTTAATCGCTAATTCGGCTGTTTAGACAGCTTCAACCCTGCACGACGCAGGTGGCCAGGTGTGCTGCAAGCGCATCCCAGGCAATGCTTTGTTGTTCGCCCTGGCCACGCAGGGGCTTGAAACCTACCACTTGCTGGGCCATTTCGTCGTCACCGAGGATCAGCGCATACAGCGCACCGCTCTTGTCGGCCTTCTTGAACTGGCTTTTGAAACTGCCGGCGCCGGCATTCACTTGCAGGCGCAGGTTGGGCAACTGATCACGAACGCGCTCTGCCAGGATCAGCCCGGCGAGCTCGGCGGCTTCACCGAAGGCGCAGAGGTAGACGTCGACCTGACGGGAGATCTCCTGCGGGATCTGCTCCAGGGTTTCGAGCAACAGCACCAGGCGTTCGATGCCCATGGCAAAGCCAACGCCGGCGGTCGGCTTGCCGCCCATCTGCTCCACCAGACCGTCGTAACGGCCACCGGCACACACGGTGCCCTGGGCGCCAAGCTTGTCGGTGACCCACTCGAAAACGGTCTTGCTGTAGTAATCCAGCCCGCGAACCAGCTTCGGGTTGATCACGTAAGGAATGCCGGCGGCGTCCAGGCGAGCCTTGAGGCCCTCGAAATGCACACGGGATTCTTCGTCGAGGTAGTCGGCCATTTTCGGCGCATCGACCAATACCGCCTGGGTGTCGGCATTCTTGGTATCAAGAACCCGCAGCGGGTTGGTCTTCAGGCGGCGCTGGCTGTCTTCGTCCAGCTTGTCCAGATGCCGGGACAGGAACTCGACCAGTGCTTCGCGATAACGACCACGGGATTCGCTGGTGCCCAGGCTGTTGAGCTCGAGCTTGACCGCATCGCGGATGCCCAGTTCGCCCCACAGGCGCCAGGTCAGCACGATCAGCTCGGCGTCGATGTCCGGACCGTCGAGGTTGAACACTTCGACACCGATCTGGTGGAACTGGCGATAACGGCCTTTCTGCGGACGCTCGTGGCGGAACATCGGGCCGATGTACCAGAGTTTCTGCACCTGGCCGCCACCGGTGATGCCGTGCTCCAGCACTGCGCGCACACAGGCCGCCGTGCCTTCAGGGCGCAGGGTCAGGGAGTCGCCGTTGCGGTCGTCGAAGGTGTACATCTCTTTTTCGACGATGTCGGTCACTTCACCGATGGAACGCTTGAACAGTTCGGTGAACTCGACGATCGGCATGCGGATCTGCTTGTAACCGTAGTTATCCAGCAGGCGCGAAACGGTGCCTTCGAAATGACGCCACAGGGGGGTCTGCTCGGGCAGGATGTCGTTCATGCCACGAATGGCTTGCAGAGACTTGCTCACTTTAAATCCTTAAATTCGTTCGGCTCTTCAGTCAGGTTCAGCCGCGCGCAATAACGGCAGCGTCAGCTTCGACCTTTTCGGCCGCTTTCTGGCGGATCAAGCGTTCAAGCTCATCCACCAGATTGTCATTCGTCAGTTTCTGCGACGGCTTGCCGTCGATGTAAATCAGGTTCGGCGTACCGCCGGTCAAGCCGATATGGGCTTCCTTGGCTTCGCCCGGGCCGTTGACCACGCAACCGATGACCGCGACATCCAGCGGCACCAGCAAATCTTCGAGGCGCCCTTCCAGCTCGTTCATGGTCTTGACCACATCGAAATTCTGCCGCGAGCAGCTCGGGCAGGCGATGAAGTTGATGCCACGGGAACGCAGGTGCAGGGACTTGAGAATGTCGTAGCCGACTTTCACTTCCTCGACCGGGTCGGCCGCCAGCGAGATGCGGATAGTATCGCCAATCCCTTCGGCGAGCAGCATACCGAGGCCCACGGCAGATTTCACCGTGCCGGAACGCAAACCACCGGCTTCAGTGATGCCCAGGTGCAGCGGCTGGACGATTTCCTTGGCCAGCAGGCGGTAGGCTTCGACGGCCATGAACACGTCGGACGCTTTCACGCTGACCTTGAAATCCTGGAAGTTCAGGCGTTCAAGGTGCTCGACGTGACGCAAGGCAGACTCGACCAGCGCAGCCGGGGTCGGCTCGCCGTATTTCTTTTGCAGGTCTTTTTCCAGGGAGCCGGCGTTCACACCGATACGGATCGGGATCCCGCGGTCACGGGCGGCATCCACCACCGCACGCACGCGGTCTTCGCGACCGATGTTGCCCGGGTTGATCCGCAGGCAATCGACACCCAGTTCGGCTACGCGCAAAGCGATCCGGTAATCGAAGTGAATGTCGGCAACCAGGGGCACCTTGACCAGCTGCTTGATCTTGCCGAAGGCTTCGGCAGCGTCCATGTCCGGTACGGAGACCCGCACGATATCGACGCCGGCCGCTTCCAGGCGATTGATTTGCGCGACAGTGGCCGCGACATCGTTGGTGTCGCTGTTGGTCATGCTCTGCACAGCGATAGGTGCATCGCCGCCAACAGGCACGTTACCGACCCAGATCTTGCGGGATTCGCGACGTTTGATTGGAGATTCGCCGTGCATGACTTATTGACCCAACTTCAGGCGAGCAGTCTCGCCACTGGTGAACGGAGCGACATCAACCGGCTGGCCGTTGTAGCTGACCTGAGCGCCGCGGGCAAAGCCCAGACGCACGGTAAACGGTGGTTTACCATTGACTGCCAGGCTGGCGCCTTTGCGCTTGAGACCGCTGAACAGTACCTTGCCACTACCGTCGGTCACTTGTGTCCAGCAATCGGCGGTGAACTGCACCTGAACCTGGCCTTGACCGGCCACTGGCGCGGTTACCGCTGGAGCAGGAGCGCTCGGGGCTGCCGGAGCAGTCGCGACCGGGGCAGCAGGCGCTGCCGGGGCGGGAGTTGCCGGAGTCACTGGTGCTGCGACAACTGGCGCTGAATTGTGAGCAGGCGCGACTGGAGTGGCCGGCACCGCCGGTGCAGTCGCCTGAGCTTCTGCCGGAGTGTCGGCCTGTGGCAGTGCGAGGACGGTTCCGCCTTCGGTCTGACCTTCCACGACAGCCTGGTCTTCCGGCTCGTCCAGCGGATGAATCTGCGTAGTACCGTCGGCGCCTTCGACTTCAACGTGTTCCGGAACCAGCCCGATCAGGTCCTTGGTACGCATCGAGGTCTGATCCTGCCACCAGACGAAACCGCCACCGATCACCGCGATCAGCAACAGCAGGCTGACGATTCGCAGGATCGTGTGAGAGACCCGGACCGGTTCTTCGATACGACCCAGACTGTGAACACTGCTGCCCTGGGAGTCGGTACCGGTGGATTGATCGAATTGCTGGACCAGTACGGCCTGGTCCATGCCGAGCAATTTGGCATAGGCACGAATGTAACCACGGGCAAAAGTATGCCCGGGCAGCTTGTCGAAAGCGCCGGCTTCCAGATTGCTCAAGGAAGTGGGGGTGAGGTTGAGCTTGAGGGCCACTTCGGCCAGCGACCAGCCATTGCTTTCGCGGGCCTGGCGCAAAGTCTCACCGGGGTTTACGCGATTCGCTGCTACAACTTCGGGATGCGCCGCTTTCATCATTGCTCCGACAGGTATTGCTGATATTCCGGTGTACCGGGATAGAGTCTTTTTAGTTGCAGGCCGGCACTTGCGGCCTTGTCGCGGTCGTCAAACACTTTTGCCAGCCGAACGCCGAGCAATAGACTACGTGCATTTTGTTCAGTGAGCTGGCTAAAACGGTCGTAATAGTCACGCGCGGGCACATAATGCCTGTCTTCGTAAGACAACTCAGCCATTTCCAGCAATGCACGAGGTTGTTGGCGGTTCAGGCGCAGGGCTTTTTCCAGTTGCTGCTGGGCCAAATCGCGCTGACCGAGCATCGCAGCGGTCATGCCCAGGTTCTCGAACACCCGCGAACGCTCAGGATACAGGGTATCGGCTGCGGCTTGTTCAAAGCGCTCGTAGGCTTCCTTGTAACGCTTCTGCTCGAACAGAAAACTGCCGTAATTATTGAGGATTCGTGCATCGGCGGGACGGGAAGACAGCGCCTTGCGGAAATGCTCATCGGCAAGTTCCGGTTCCATCTCGGCCTGGAACACCAGCCCCAGCGTCGCGTTGGCATCAGGGTCGGAGCCATCCAGTTCCAGCGCTTTTTTCAACGGGACCTTGGCGCGCTCGGTCATCCCCTGCTGCAAATACCCGATACCCAGCTGAACGTACGCCTCACGCGCTTCATCGCGGCCCTTGCTGGTCTTCATCGGGCTGTAGTCGCCCGAAAGCACGCAGCCAGCACACAGGCTGGCCAACAGCAAAAGCAGCGCAAAGCGCAGGGACATAGAGTTCCTCTCTTGGTTATTTCGCGGCGTCTTGCGCTACATCGTTGTCGGCGTTGAGTTCACGCACGGCGATATAACGTTCGCTGCGACGGGTGCGATCCAGCACCTGCCCTACCAATTGACCACAGGCGGCGTCGATGTCCTCACCACGGGTGGTGCGGACGGTGACATTGAAACCTGCATGGTGAAGCTGATCCTGAAAACGACGAATCGCATTATTGCTCGGACGCTCGTAACCGGAATGCGGGAACGGGTTGAACGGGATCAGGTTGATCTTGCACGGGATGTTCTTGAGCAGCTCGATCATTTCCACCGCGTGCTCGACCTTGTCATTGATATCTTTGAGCAAGGTGTACTCGATGGTCAGCACGCGCTTTTCGCCGAGATTCGACATGTAGCGCTGGCACGACTCGAGCAGCATCTTAAGCGGATACTTCTTGTTGATCGGCACCAATTGGTTACGCAATGCGTCATTCGGTGCGTGCAGGGACAACGCCAGGGAGACGTCGATGTGCTTGGAGAGCTCATCGATCATCGGCACCACGCCGGAGGTCGACAGGGTCACACGGCGCTTGGAAATGCCGTAGCCCAGGTCGTCCATCATCAGATGCATGGCCGCGACGACGTTGTCGAAGTTCAGCAGCGGCTCACCCATGCCCATCATCACCACGTTGGTGATGGCACGGTCGACGGTTGCCGGGACGCTGCCAAAGGATTTGTTGGCAATCCACACCTGACCGATGACTTCGGCGGCGGTGAGGTTGCTGTTGAAGCCTTGCTTGCCGGTGGAGCAGAAACTGCAATCCAGGGCACAGCCTGCCTGGGACGAAACGCACAAGGTGCCGCGCTTGCCCTGGGGAATGTACACGGTCTCGACGCAGCTGCCGGACGCCACGCGCACCACCCATTTACGGGTGCCGTCGGTGGAAATGTCCTCGCTGACCACTTCAGGACCGCGAACTTCAGCAATCACCTTGAGCTTGTCGCGCAAGGCCTTGCTGACGTTCGTCATGGCGTCGAAATCATCGACGCCAAGGTGGTGAATCCATTTCATTACCTGACCGGCACGGAAACGCTTCTCCCCGATTGAGTCGAAGAATTTTTCCATTTCCTGTTGAGTCAGACCCAGCAGGTTGGTTTTTACAGTCGATGTAGTCATGGATTCACCTTCACTCTTAAGCCAATGCTTAGCGAGTGGTTACTTCAGTAGCTGCGAAGAAGTACGAGATTTCGCGAGCGGCAGCGGCTTCGGAGTCCGAACCGTGCACAGCGTTGGCGTCGATGGAATCAGCGAAGTCAGCGCGGATGGTGCCGGCAGCAGCTTCTTTAGGGTTGGTAGCGCCCATCAGCTCACGGTTCAGAGCGATAGCGTTTTCGCCTTCCAGAACCTGAACGACAACCGGACCGGAGATCATGAAAGCAACCAGGTCGTTGAAGAAACCACGAGCGCTGTGCTCAGCGTAGAAGCCTTCAGCTTCAGCTTTGGACAGTTGCTTCAGTTTCGAAGCTACAACGCGCAGGCCAGCTTTTTCGAAACGAGTGGTGATCTCGCCGATAACGTTTTTTGCAACAGCGTCAGGCTTGATGATGGAGAAAGTACGTTGAACAGCCATGGTGTAACTCCAGAAACGGTAATTTACGAAAAATTAAACCCGCGAATTATACGCGGGTTCTTGGGTATTGCCTAACCTGCAGCGTGGCTCAGTCGCGTTCTTCGATCCAGTGGGCCTGAATGGCCTCCAGAATCTTTTCGCCACAATGCTCAGGCATGTCGTCGAAATCGGGCAACTCCATCACCCATTTACGCAGATCGACGAAGTTGACCGACATAGGGTCCACGTCGGGCTTGCTTTCAGCCAGCTGGATCGCGATCTCCAGCACATCAGTCCACTTGAGTTTCATGACAATTCCTTGAATCAGTGTGCTGCTTCGGCTGCGTGGTTGAGCGAGTACTTCGGAATTTCGACGGTCAGGTCTTCGGTACCGACCTTGGCCTGGCACCCCAAACGCGACTCACGCTCAAGACCCCAAGCCTTATCAAGGTAGTCTTCTTCCAGCTCGTCGGCCTCTTCCAGCGAATCGAAACCCTCGCGGATGATGCAGTGGCAAGTGGTGCAGGCGCAGACACCGCCACAGGCACTTTCCATCTCGATATGGTGCTCATGGGCCAGCTCGAGGATGGACGTACCGGTCTCAGCCTCTACAACCATGCCTTCAGGGCAGAACTTCTCGTGTGGCAGAAAAATGACCTGCGGCATCGTTATTCCTCAATCTCATTCAGGTTGCGCCCCGCCAGCGCGGCTTTCACCGTCGAGTCCAGGCGGCGGGCAGCAAAGGCGTCGGTCACTTGCGACAGACGCTTGGTCTGCTGCTCGATGGCATAACCATCGGTACCTTTCATCAGTTCGGTCAGTTCCTGCACCTGCATGTCGATGACCAGGCGCTCTTCGGCGTCGAGCAAGCGCTCGCCATCCGCCTCCAGAGCAGCCTGCACCGCCTCGATCAGGCGCTGGGCGTCGACCTGCTGCTCGCGCAATACGCGGGCAACCTTGTCGTCATTGGCGTGCTGGAACGAATCCTTGAGCATTTTGGCGATTTCGCCGTCGGTCAGACCGTAGGACGGCTTGACCTGGATGCTGGCCTCGACGCCCGAACCCAGTTCGCGGGCGGAAACACTGAGCAGACCGTCGGCATCGACCTGGAAGGTCACGCGAATCTTCGCCGCGCCAGCCACCATCGCCGGAATCCCGCGCAACTCGAAGCGTGCCAGGGAGCGGCAGTCGCTGATCAGCTCACGCTCGCCCTGCAATACGTGGATGGCCATGGCCGACTGGCCGTCTTTATAAGTGGTGAAGTCCTGGGCGCGGGCGACGGGGATGGTGGTGTTGCGCGGAATCACCTTCTCCATCAGGCCGCCCATGGTTTCCAGCCCCAGGGACAACGGAATCACGTCGAGCAGCAGCAATTCGCTGCCATCACGCTTGTTACCGGCCAACGTATCGGCCTGGATCGCAGCGCCAATCGCTACCACTTGATCCGGATCGATTTCTGTCAGCGGCTCACGGCCGAAGGCTTCGGCGACGGCGTCACGAACGCGAGGAACGCGAGTCGAACCACCCACCATGACCACGGCATGCACGTCTTCCAGCTCGATACCGGAATCACGAACAGCGCGGCGGCAGGCCTTCAGGCTGCGGGCAACCATCGGCTCGATCAGCGCATTGAAGGCTTCACGAGTGAGTTCAGCCTTCCAGTCGCCATAAGCGACTTCGACGCTCGCAGAGTTGGTCAGCGCTTCTTTTGCCGCACAAGCAGTCTGCAGCAGGTTGCGTTGCACGCCCGGGTCGAGATCGGCGGACAGGCCAGCGCTCTCGATGATCCAGCCAGCGATCGCGTGGTCGAAGTCGTCGCCGCCCAGGGCGCTGTCGCCGCCGGTAGCCAGGACTTCGAAGACACCGCCGGTCAGGCGCAGAATCGAAATATCGAAGGTGCCGCCGCCCAGGTCGTAAATCGCGACCAGGCCTTCGGCGTGCTGGTCCAGACCGTAAGCCACGGCTGCCGCGGTCGGCTCATTGAGCAAGCGCAGCACGTTCAGACCTGCCAGCTTGGCCGCATCCTTGGTGGCTTGACGCTGAGCGTCGTCGAAATAGGCCGGAACGGTGATCACCGCGCCCACCAGTTCGCCGCCCAAGGTCGCTTCGGCGCGTTGACGCAGGACCTTGAGGATATCGGCGGAGACTTCGACCGGGCTTTTCGGGCCCTGGATCGTGTCGATGAACGGCATGTGCGACTCGCCGCCGACAAAGCGGTACGGCAACTGATCGCCCAACTGCTTGACGTCGGACAGACCACGCCCCATCAAGCGCTTGACCGACAGCACGGTGTTCAACGGATCGGTGGCGGCGGCCAGTTTGGCGGATTCGCCAACCTCGACGCGATCAGCGTGGTAGCGCACGGCAGACGGCAGGATGACCCGCCCTTCTGCGTCGGCAAGCGGCTCGGAAAGACCACTGCGCAATGCAGCGACCAGCGAATTGGTAGTGCCCAAGTCGATCCCCACAGCCAGACGACGCTGGTGCGGTTGAGGACTTTGGCCGGGTTCGGCGATCTGCAGTAGGGCCATCGTTATCAGGACTTATCTGTATATCAGGCGTGCGACCGGAGCGGCACTGGGTTAATCGTCGAGGCGCTCTTCTAACTGGCGCACTTCGTAGGTGAGCTTGTCGAGAAACTGCATGCGCCGCATCAGGCGCTCGGCCTGCTCACGTTGCGCTGCATCATTCCAGCAAGCCGCGAAGCTTTGGTTCAGTACATCCTGAGCGGTTTTCAAGCGACGCTTGAACGCTGCAACACCGGCCAAATCGGCACTGTCTTGCAGGTCTTCGAGCTCTTCACGCAACTCCATCTGCTGCAGAAGAAACTCCGGATCATGCACCGTGACCTCCAGCGGCAGCTCGCCACCATTCAAGGCGAGCAGGTAACGCGCGCGCTTGGGTGGACTCTTGAGCGTCTGGTAGGCCTCGTTGAGGCTCGCGGATTGCTCCAGCGCCAACCGCTGCTCGCGCTCGGAAGCGTCAGCAAAGCGGTCCGGATGAACGCCGCGCGCCAACTCTCGGTAGCGCGTAGCCAGCTGATCGAGGTCCAGATTGAAACTCGGTTGCAGCTCGAATAAAGCGAAATGACAAGGAGTACCCACGACAAGCCTCAGATGTTGAAGCTTTCGCCGCAGCCACATTCACCGCGCACGTTGGGGTTGTTGAACTTGAAGCCTTCGTTCAACCCTTCCTTGACGAAATCGAGCTCGGTGCCGTCCAGGTAGGCCAGGCTTTTCGGGTCGATGATCACTTTTTCGCCGTGACTTTCGAACACCTGGTCCTCTGCAACCACCTCGTCGACAAACTCCAGCACGTAGGCAAGGCCGGAACAGCCTGTGGTGCGAACACCCAGACGAATCCCTTCACCTTTGCCGCGCCCGTCGAGGGAGCGCCGCACGTGTCGAGCAGCCGCTTCTGTCATGCTGATAGCCATCGGTGACTCCTTACTCGTCGCCAAAACTCGAAAATCAGATCAAGCCTTTCTTCTGCTTGTAATCGCGAACAGCCGCCTTGATGGCGTCTTCAGCGAGTACCGAGCAGTGGATTTTCACTGGCGGCAGGGCCAGTTCTTCAGCCAGCTGGGTGTTCTTGATGGTTTCCGCTTCGTCCAGGGTCTTGCCCTTCATCCACTCGGTGGCGAGGGAGCTGGAAGCGATTGCCGAACCGCAGCCATAGGTCTTGAACTTGGCATCTTCGATGATGCCGGCGTCGTTGACCTTGATCTGCAGGCGCATCACGTCGCCGCACGCCGGAGCGCCGACCATGCCGGTGCCGACATCAGGGTCTTCCGCGTCCATCTTGCCGACGTTGCGCGGGTTTTCGTAGTGGTCGATGACCTTTTCGCTGTAAGCCATGATTCTTAATCCTCACTCATCAGAGAGTCGCTCTTGAAGCCCTGAAACCTGAGTTTACAGGGCTGATTGCGGCGACTTGAAATCAGTGTGCCGCCCACTCGATTTTCGAAATGTCGACACCGTCTTTGTACATGTCCCACAGCGGCGACAGAGCGCGCAGCTTGGTAACGGCCTCGCAGACTTTCTGCGCGGCGTAGTCGATTTCTTCTTCGGTCGTGAAGCGGCCGAAGGTGAAGCGGATCGAGCTGTGTGCCAGTTCGTCGTTGCGGCCCAGGGCCCGCAGTACGTACGAAGGCTCAAGGGACGCCGAGGTGCAGGCCGAACCGGACGAAACCGCCAGATCCTTGAGCGCCATGATCAGCGACTCGCCTTCAACGTAGTTGAAACTCAGGTTCAGGTTGTGCGGAACGCGGGCGGTCATGCTGCCGTTGACGTACAGCTCTTCCAGGTGCTCGACCTGCTTGTAGAAGCGGTCGCTCAACGCCTTGATGCGTGCGTTCTCGGCAGCCATGTCTTCCTTGGCTACGCGGAAAGCTTCGCCCATGCCGACGATCTGGTGGGTCGCCAGGGTGCCGGAACGCATGCCGCGCTCATGACCACCACCGTGCATGGTCGCTTCGATACGTACGCGCGGCTTGCGGCTTACGTACAGGGCGCCGATGCCTTTAGGACCGTAGGTCTTGTGGGCGGAGAACGACATCATGTCGACTTTCAGCTTCTGCAGGTCGATCTCGACCTTGCCGGTGGACTGGGCGGCGTCGACGTGGAACAGGATGCCCTTGGAGCGGAGCAGTTCGCCGATCGCTGCGATGTCGTTGACGGTGCCGATTTCGTTATTCACGTGCATGACCGAAACCAGGATGGTGTCGTCGCGCAGTTCGGCTTCGATCATCTCCGGGGTCACCAGGCCATCGGTGCGAGGCTCGATGTAGGTCACTTCGAAGCCTTCACGCTCCAGTTGGCGCATGGTGTCCAGGACAGCCTTGTGCTCAATCTTGGTGGTGATCAGGTGCTTGCCCTTGGTGGCATAGAAATGCGCCGCACCCTTGATTGCCAGGTTGTCGGATTCGGTGGCACCGGAGGTCCAGACGATTTCACGCGGGTCGGCGTTGACCAGGTCAGCGACCTGACGACGGGCGTTTTCGACGGACTCTTCGGCTTTCCAGCCGAACACGTGGGAACGGGACGCCGGGTTACCGAAGTTTCCGTCGACCAGCAGGCATTCACTCATTTTTTGCGCAACACGCGGATCAACCGGGGTGGTCGCAGAGTAATCAAGGTAAATCGGCAATTTCATGGACTATCTCCTAAATCAGGCTGGCTGGCGTGCCGCTAGCTCTTCGGCTGTCATTCGACGGCGGACGCTTCAATCTTGTCCAGGCGTGGCGCCTTGCTGTTGCAACGGCGCTGGTCCTGACGCTGGGCTACTTCTTGCACCTCACGGCGAGTCACAAGGTCAGCCAAGCTGATACCGCTCAGAAATTCGTGAATCTGCAGGCTCAGATCGCACCACAAGTGGTGAGTCAGGCAAGTGTCGCCGGAATGGCAATCACCCTGCCCCTGGCATTTGGTTGCATCGACCGATTCGTTCACCGCATCGATCACCTGGGCGACCTGGATGCCCTGCATGTCGCGGGACAATTGGTAGCCACCGCCCGGACCGCGCACGCTGGACACCAGATTGCTGCGGCGCAATTTGGCGAAAAGCTGTTCGAGGTAGGACAGGGAGATGCCTTGGCGCTCGGAGATATCGGCCAGGGACACGGGCCCGTGCTGCGCGTGCAATGCCAGATCGAGCATGGCGGTCACGGCGTATCGGCCTTTTGTAGTCAGTCGCATGGACAATTACCACGGAGTTCGGAATGAGGCGAGTATGCAATTCCCGAGTATTTAAGTCAACTATAAGACCTAGTACTTTAGTCAGGTTTACCCGCAAAAGAGCGGCAGCATCATAGCAGGATCTACGGCGCAATGGCACACCGGTGAGCGCGCTGCCATTGTCTGAATACGACCCGTAGGAGCTGCCGCAGGCTGCGATCTTTTGACCTTTGCTTACAAGGGCAAAATCAAAAGATCGCAGCCTGCGGCAGCTCCTACGCCTGACTCTGATCCTTGTCCTTCACACAGGCAAAGTCTTCTTCGCGCAGCTCAGGCAGATCTTTCGCACAGTAATTGCTGCCCAGGTCCTTCAGCGCCCCGCACATCCCCTCCAGGCGCCCATCGACCGCCTGCAAGTGATCGAGCAGCTGACCAATGGCACGCGCCACCGGGTCGGGCATGTCTTCGCTGAGGCCGTAGGCATCAAAACCGATCTTCTCGGCCATGGCCTTGCGCTTGGCGTCCTGCTCGACATCGGACTTGACGATGATCCGCCCCGGAATACCCACCACAGTGGCACCCGGCGGCACTTCCTTGGTCACTACAGCATTGGAACCCACCTTGGCCCCGGCACCGACAGTGAACGGGCCGAGCACCTTCGCGCCCGCCCCGACCACTACGCCATCACCCAAGGTCGGATGACGCTTGCCCTTGTTCCAGCTGGTGCCACCCAGGGTTACGCCCTGGTAAATAGTGACGTCATCGCCGATCTCGGCGGTTTCACCGATAACGATGCCCATGCCATGGTCAATGAAGAAGCGACGCCCCACCTTGGCCCCCGGATGGATCTCGATCCCGGTCAACCAGCGGCCGAAGTTCGACACCAGTCGCGCCAGCCATTTCAGGTCCGCGCGCCACAGCATCGCCGACAAACGGTGAATCCAGATGGCGTGCATGCCGGGGTAGCAGGTCAGGACTTCAAAAGCGTTACGCGCCGCCGGATCTCGGTGGAATACGCTCTGGATATCTTCACGCAAACGCTCGAACATCATTAATCCTTCCGCTTAAGGAGCTCGCCACGGGCCGCTTTCTGGGTTTCCGTGAGGATGCCACGCAAAATATTCATTTCCGCCCGGCTGACCGAGCTGCGTCCGTACAACCGGCGCAGGCGCGCCATCAAGTGCCGTGGCTTTTCCGGATCGAGGAATTCGATGGCCACCAGGGTCTGCTCCAGGTGTTCATAGAATCGCTCCAGCTCGTCCATGGTCGCCAGCTCAGCGCTTTTGACCGAGGCCACTTCTTCCTTCTCGACCTTGCTCGGCTGACCTTGCGCGGCCAGCCAGGACATGCGCACTTCATAACCCAACACCTGCACCGCCGCCCCAAGGTTCAGCGAGCTGAACTCAGGGTCTGATGGAATGTGCACGTGATAATGACATCGCTGCAGCTCTTCGTTGGTCAGGCCGGAGTCTTCACGACCGAACACCAGGGCGATTTGGGCACCCTGCCCGGCTTCCTCGACCACCTTCGCTCCGCATTCGCGGGGGTCGAGTAGCGGCCAGGGAATACGCCGGTCGCGGGCACTGGTACCCAACACCAGGTTGCAGCCAACCAAGGCATCTTCCAAGGTGGCGACGACTTGCGCTTTTTCAAGGATGTCGCCGGCACCGGAAGCACGGGCATCGGCCTCGTGGTGCGGGAACAGGCGCGGTTCGACCAGCACCAGCCGCGACAGGCCCATGTTCTTCATGGCACGCGCAGCCCCGCCGATATTGCCCGGATGACTGGTATTGACCAGGACGACACGAATGTTTTGCAGCAAGGGAGGCGCTCACGAACACAATAATCGGGAGCGGAATCTTACAGCTGTAGCAACCGTTAAGCCATGAAAGCGAACGTCGTCCTTCTCCTGTAGAAACTTTCTGATAGAATGCCCGGCTTTCTTTAACAACCTTAGGTGACACATCCATGCAGCCCATGCTGAATATCGCGCTGCGCGCCGCCCGCAGCGCCAGTGAATTGATCTTCCGCTCCATCGAGCGCCTGGATACCATCAAGGTCGACGAAAAAGACGCCAAGGATTACGTATCCGAGGTGGATCGCGCCGCCGAACAGAAAATCATCGACGCCCTGCGCAAGGCCTACCCGAATCACTCGATCATGGGTGAAGAGACCGGCATGCACGCCGGCACCGGCATCGAAGGCGAAGAGTACCTGTGGATCATCGATCCGCTGGACGGCACCACCAACTTCCTGCGCGGCATTCCTCATTTCGCTGTCAGCATCGCCTGCAAATACCGCGGTCGCCTGGAACACGCTGTTGTTCTGGACCCGGTTCGCCAGGAAGAATTCACCGCCAGCCGTGGTCGCGGCGCTCAACTGAACGGTCGTCGCCTGCGCGTCAGCGGTCGCACCAGCCTGGACGGCGCCCTGCTGGGTACCGGCTTCCCGTTCCGTGACGACCAGATGGACAACCTCGACAACTACCTGGGCATGTTCCGCGCGCTGGTTGGCCAGACCGCCGGCATCCGCCGCGCAGGTTCCGCGAGCCTGGACCTGGCCTACGTGGCCGCCGGCCGTTTCGACGCCTTCTGGGAGTCGGGCCTGTCCGAGTGGGACATGGCTGCAGGCGCCCTGCTGATCCAGGAAGCTGGTGGCCTGGTAAGCGACTTCACCGGCGGTCACGACTTCCTTGAGAAAGGCCACGTCGTTGCCGGCAACACCAAATGCTTCAAGGCAGTCCTGACGGCGATCCAGCCGCACCTGCCAGCCTCGCTGAAGCGCTAAGCTTCCAGCGACAGAAAAGCACCTTTCGGGGTGCTTTTTTTATGCCTGCGATTCGCCCCGAAATACTGTAGGAGCGAGCTTGCTCGCGATGAGCGTTAACGATAACGCGTGCATTCAGGATGAATACGGCGCCTCTGGGTTTTTCGCGAGCAAGCTCGCTCCTACAGGGACTCGCGGTGACGCTTGAATCGTGGGCACAAAAAAGCACCCCGCAGGGTGCTTCTTTTTTAATCCGGCATCAGCAGATCACTGAGCCGCCTGATTCTCCGACAAGATCAGCTTGCCTTCCTTATCCACCGGAATCTGGTTGCCTGGATCACGATCCATGCGCACCTTGCCTTCCTTGCCGTCCAGCGAATACCGCACGTCGTAACCTACAACCTTGTCACTGATGTCGTTAACCGTGTTACAGCGGGTCTGGGTCGTGGTGTAGGTATCACGCTCTTGCATTCCTTCCTGCACCTTGTTGCCGGCATAACCACCACCGACAGCGCCCGCGACCGTGGCGATCTTCTTGCCGGTACCGCCACCGATCTGGTTACCCAGCAAACCACCTGCCAATGCACCGACCACCGTACCGGCGATCTGATGTTGATCTTTCACCGGCGCCTGCCGGGTGACCGCTACATCCTTGCATACTTCACGTGGAGTCTTGATTTGTGTCTTGACCGGCTCAACGGCGAGTACTTGTGCGTACTCCGGGCCGCTTTTAACCAGGCTGTAGGTGGCCACAGCACCCCCGGCAGTCACACCGACAGCACCCAGTACAGCACCAACCAGCATCGACTTGTTCACATGAACCTCCTGGACCATCACATGCGGAACATGTCCGCGCTTCTCCCAGCCTTGGAGCACAAAAAAAGGCGCGAGTTCAACTCGCGCCTTTTTTGGACTACATCACTGGGAGACCGCTTTGGAAAAAAGAGCCCCCTCAAGGACGGTCGTCGACTTCCTTCTCGGTATTGGCCGGAGGAATCAGGTCTTCAGTGCTCAGGTTCAGCCAGATCAGCACCACGTTCGCGATGTAGATCGACGAGTAAGTACCCGCCAGAACACCGATGAACAGGGCAATGGAGAAACCGAACAGGTTGTCGCCACCGAAGAACAGCAGGGCCGCGATCGCCAGCAAGGTAGAGATCGAGGTGGCCATGGTACGCAGCAGGGTTTGCGTGGTCGAGATGTTGATGTTCTCGATCAGGCTGGCCTTGCGCAGTACACGGAAGTTCTCACGAACCCTGTCGAATACCACGATGGTGTCGTTGAGCGAGTAACCGATGATCGCCAGTACCGCCGCCAGCACCGTCAGGTCGAAGGTGATCTGGAAGAACGACAGGATACCGACGGTCACAATCACGTCGTGGATCAAGGACACGATCGCACCGACCGCAAACTTCCACTGAAAGCGGAACGCCAGGTAGATCAGGATGCCGCCCAGCGCCATCAGCATGCCGAGGCCGCCCTGGTCGCGCAGCTCTTCACCCACCTGTGGGCCGACGAACTCGACACGCTTGACCGTCGCCGGGTTCTCGCCACCCACCATCTGCAAGGCTTCGGCGACCTGGTGACCCAGTTGCGGGTCTTCGCCAGGCATACGCACCAGCAGGTCGGTGGTCGCACCGAAGTTCTGCACGATGGCTTCGTGATAACCCGCGGTCACCAGTTGCTCACGCACCTTGGTGACATCGGCCGGACGCTCGTAGGTCAGCTCGATGAGCGTACCACCGGTGAAGTCCAGCCCCCAGTTCATGCCCTTGTGGAAGACACTGAACATTGCCAGCGCGGTAAGGAACAATGTGACGCCGAACGCAAAGTTGCGAACGCCCATGAAGTTGATTGTACGTAACATGGCAGCCCCTTAAATCCACAACTTCTTGAAGTCACGACCGCCGAAGATCAGGTTGACCATCGCGCGGGTCACCATGATGGCCGTGAACATCGAGGTAAAGATCCCGAGGGACATGGTCACTGCGAAGCCCTTGACCGGGCCGGTGCCCATGGCAAAGAGGATGCCGCCGACCAGCAAGGTGGTCAGGTTGGCGTCGAGAATCGCGGTGAATGCCCGGCCGAAGCCTTCGTTGATTGCGCGCTGCACGGTCATGCCGGCGGCGATCTCTTCACGAATCCGCGAGAAGATCAGCACGTTGGCGTCGACCGCCATGCCCATGGTCAACACGATACCGGCGATACCCGGCAGGGTCAGCGTTGCACCCAGCAGCGACATCAGGGCCAGCAGCATCACCATGTTCACCGCCAGAGCGACGGTGGCGATCAGGCCGAAGAAGCGGTAGATGGCCATGATGAACAGCGAGACGAACAGCATGCCCCACAGCGATGCATCGATACCCTTGGTGATGTTGTCGGCACCCAGGCTTGGGCCGATGGTACGTTCTTCAGCGAAGTACATCGGTGCAGCCAGACCACCGGCACGCAGCAGCAGCGCCAGTTCGGACGACTCACCCTGGCCATTCAGGCCAGTGATGCGGAACTGAGCACCCAGCGGCGACTGGATGGTCGCCAGGCTGATGATCTTCTTCTCTTCCTTGAAGGTCTGAACCGGCACGTCTTTCTCGACGCCGTTGACCATCTGCTTGGTGTAGGTGGTGATCGGACGCTGCTCGATGAAGATCACCGCCATGCTGCGACCGACGTTCGAACGGGTCGCACGGCTCATCAGCTCGCCGCCGTGACCATCCAGACGAATGTTCACTTCCGGTGTGCCATGCTCGCCGAAGCCAGCCTTGGCGTCGGTCACCTGGTCACCGGTGATGATCAGGCCACGCTCGATCAGCGCAGGAGGACGCTTGCCTTCACGGAACTCGAATTCCTCGGAAGTGGCTTTCGAAGCACCCGGCTCAGCAGCCAGACGGAACTCGAGGTTGGCCGTCTTGCCGAGGATACGCTTGGCTTCGGCGGTGTCCTGCACGCCCGGCAGCTCAACCACGATGCGGTTGGCGCCCTGACGCTGAACGATCGGTTCAGCAACACCCAGCTCGTTGACGCGGTTACGTACCGTGGTCAAGTTCTGCTTGATGGAGTATTCGCGGATTTCCGCCAGCTTGGCCGGGGTCATCGCCAGACGCAGCACCGCCTGACCATTGAGGTCGGCCGGAACAATGTCGAAATCGTTGAAGTTCTTGCGGATGATCGAACGGGCCTGCTCGCGGCTGTCTTCATCAGCGAAGCCCAGCTGGATAGCACCGCCCAGTTGCGGCAGGCTGCGATAGCGCAGCTTCTCTTTACGCAGCAGGCTCTTGACGTCGCCTTCGTAGACTTTCAGGCGCGCGTCGAGGGCTTTCTCCATGTCCACTTCCAGCAGGAAGTGCACACCACCGGACAAGTCCAGACCCAGCTTCATCGGGTGCGCAGCGAGGTTGCGCAGCCATTGCGGGGTGGTTTGTGCCAGGTTCAGTGCAACGACGTAGTCATCACCCAATGCCTTGCGCACGACGTCCTTGGCTGGCAGCTGGTCTTCAGCCTTGGTCAGGCGAATCAGGCCGCCCTTGCCGTTGGCAGCCAGGGTGGCAGCCTTGACGTTGATCCCGGATTCCTTGAGCGCAGCGCTCACACGGTCCAGATCAGCCTGATTGACTTGCAGTGCAGTGCTTGCACCGCTGACCTGAATGGCCGGGTCATCAGGATAAAGATTGGGAGCGGAATAAATCAGACCGACCGCCAGCACCGCCAGGATCAGAATGTATTTCCACAGAGGATATTTGTTCAGCATCACGCCGCCCGTTTATGACGCGGGGCGCCTTGCGCGCCCCGTCGATTGAATATGAAGTTGAAACTTAGATCGCTTTGAGCGTGCCTTTTGGCAGCGTGGCGGCAATGGCGCCTTTCTGGAACTTCATTTCGACGGTGTCGGAAACTTCCAGAACGACGAAATCGTCGGCCACTTTAGTGATCTTGCCGGCGATGCCACCGGTGGTCACAACTTCGTCGCCTTTCTGCAGGCTGCTCAGCAGGTTTTTCTGCTCTTTGGCGCGCTTGGCCTGTGGACGCCAGATCATCAGGTAGAAGATGACCAGGAAACCGACCAGGAAAATCCACTCGAAACCGCCACCCATTGGGCCCGCAGCAGGTGCAGCGGCGTCAGCCATGGCATTAGAGATAAAAAAGCTCATTTAGCACTCCAGTTGCAAATGTTGAATCTTGGGGTCAGAAAACTCAGTCCAAAGGCGGCACGGGAAGCCCGCGTTTGGCGTAGAAGGCATCGACAAAGGCGGCCAATGTACCCTGTTGAATAGCCTCGCGCAAACCAGCCATAAGCACTTGATAATGGCGCAAGTTATGGATGGTATTGAGCATGCTTCCCAGCATTTCGCCGCACTTGTCCAGGTGATGCAGATAAGCGCGGGAGAAGTTCTGGCAGGTATAGCAATCGCAGGTCGGATCGAGCGGCGAATCATCATGGCGATGGAACGCGTTACGGATCTTCAGCACGCCGGTATCGATGAACAGATGCCCGTTGCGGGCATTACGGGTTGGCATCACGCAATCGAACATGTCCACACCGCGGCGCACACCCTCAACCAAGTCTTCCGGTTTGCCAACGCCCATAAGGTAACGAGGTTTGTCAGCCGGCATCATGCCCGGCAGGTAATCCAGCACCTTGATCATTTCGTGCTTGGGCTCGCCCACCGACAGGCCGCCGATGGCCAGGCCGTCGAAGCCGATCTGGTCGAGGCCTTCCAGGGAGCGCATGCGCAGGTCCTGGTGCATGCCGCCCTGAACGATGCCGAACAGCGCCGCCGTGTTGTCGCCATGGGCTTCTTTCGAACGCTTGGCCCAACGCAGGGACAACTCCATGGAGATGCGGGCGACGTCTTCATCAGCCGGGTACGGCGTGCATTCGTCGAAAATCATCACAATGTCGGAGCCCAGGTCACGTTGAACCTGCATCGACTCTTCCGGGCCCATGAACACCTTGGCGCCGTCGACCGGGGAAGCAAAGGTCACGCCCTCCTCCTTGATCTTGCGCATGGCGCCCAGGCTGAACACCTGGAAACCGCCGGAGTCGGTCAGGATCGGGCCTTTCCACTGCATGAAATCGTGCAGGTCGCCGTGCTTCTTGATCACTTCCGTGCCCGGGCGCAGCCACAGGTGGAAGGTGTTGCCCAGAATGATTTCAGCGCCAGTCGCCTCGATATCCCGTGGCAGCATGCCCTTGACCGTGCCGTAGGTGCCCACCGGCATGAAGGCCGGGGTCTCGACGGTACCGCGCGGGAAGGTCAAACGACCGCGACGAGCCTTGCCATCAGTGGCCAGCAGCTCGAAAGACATACGACAGGTGCGACTCATACTGTTTCCTCTGGGCCCGATTCTTTAGGGGCAGTCGGCGCAGGATTACGCGTGATGAACATCGCATCACCGTAGCTGAAAAAGCGGTAACCGTTGTCCACGGCAGCCTTGTAGGCGGCCATGGTTTCGGGATAACCGGCGAACGCCGAAACCAGCATCAACAGCGTGGATTCGGGCAAATGGAAGTTGGTGACCAGGGCATCGACCACATGAAACGGCCGGCCCGGGAAGATGAAAATGTCGGTATCGCCGCTGAACGGCTTGAGCACGCCATCGCGGGCGGCGCTTTCCAGGGAACGCACGCTGGTGGTCCCCACCGCCACCACCCGACCACCGCGAGCGCGGCAGGCGGCAACGGCATCGACCACGTCCTGGCCGACCTCCAGCCATTCGCTGTGCATGTGGTGGTCTTCAAGCTTCTCCACGCGCACCGGCTGGAAGGTGCCAGCGCCGACGTGCAGGGTCACGAATGCAGTCTCGACGCCTTTGGCGGCAATCGCCTCCATCAGCACCTGATCGAAATGCAGCCCCGCCGTCGGCGCCGCCACCGCGCCCAAACGCTCGGCGTAGACGGTCTGGTAACGCTCGCGGTCGGCGCCTTCATCCGGGCGGTCTATATAAGGAGGCAGCGGCATGTGCCCGACGCGGTCGAGCAGCGGCAACACTTCTTCGGCGAACTTAAGCTCGAACAACGCATCGTGCCGCGCCAGCATCTCGGCCTCGCCACCGCCGTCGATCAGGATCTTCGACCCAGGCTTGGGCGACTTGCTGGACCGCACATGGGCCAGCACGCGATGACTGTCGAGCACCCGCTCCACCAGGATTTCCAGCTTGCCGCCGGAAGCCTTCTGGCCAAACAGCCGCGCCGGAATCACCCGGGTATTGTTGAACACCATCAAGTCGCCGGGGCGCAAATGCTCCAGCAAATCAGTGAATTGACGGTGTGCCAGGGCGCCGCTGACCCCATCCAGGGTCAACAGGCGACTATTGCGCCGCTCGGCCAGCGGATGGCGGGCGATCAGCGAATCAGGGAGCTCGAAGGTAAAGTCAGCAACGCGCATGATGGGGTGTCGTCTAGCAGGGCCGGGAAGTCTAGCGGAAATATCAAAAATTCTCCATGTACCTGATTGACCAGCGGTTATCTCATCTCTATACTTCGCCGCCATTGAGCCCTGATGGCGGAATTGGTAGACGCGGCGGATTCAAAATCCGTTTTCGAAAGGAGTGGGAGTTCGAGTCTCCCTCGGGGCACCAAAATTAAGAAAGGTCTTGCTTAGCAAGGCCTTTTTTTTCGCCCGCAAAAAAGCACCTGACACCCCACCGACAACGCCCTAACAACGCACTGACCTGTAGGAGCTGCCGAAGGCTGCGATCCTTTGATCCTGCTTTTCAACGCCACAACCCGAACCCGCTCGGCTAACGAATCAAGGATTCACACAATGGAATTGCCACTGGAAACCGTTGCCCTTTTCGGCCTCAAGCTGGCCTATGAGACTGAAGGTGAAAGTCCGATTTTGCGGGATGATCCGATCATGAGTGATTACGAGCGGGAGGTATTTGGCTTGCTGGTGCGCCGGGGTGATGTCGAGGGTATTCAGTTTAGAGTGGCACACTGTGTAGGTTTGGCGCTGGACGCTATAGGTGGTGTTGACACATTGCTAGGGCGTGAGCTGCATCGGTTGTCAGCTGATTTCAGCAATGCGCGGACGTTGGAGCAGCTTGAAGCGCCGCTCATTGCGCTTAGGGATTACTTGAAAGTTATTCAGTGAGTAATGAGGCTGCCCGAAGAGGGGAACATCTCATCCATGGACCGCACCTGGCCGACGAGTGTTGACGAGAACAGATCTGTCAAATCCTCAAGGCGTCACTGCCAAAAGTCGCTACTGTGTGAGCGTTACCACCGCAGTAGCGACTAGCACCCTCACTGGTTAGTCGGAGGCTTTATCCGCCACCAGGGCTTTGGGATTGCTACTCCCCCAAACGGTAGCAAGGTCCACCAGCAATGTTCCGCTGAGTTCTTCAAGTTCACTCTGCGCGATCTCACTGTCGCCTTGTTTACCGAAGAGCACCACTTGATCGCCAGCGCGCGCAGCAGGGATATCTGTCACGTCCACCATGAGTGTATTCATGGAGACCTTCCCAACCACTGGAGCACGCTGCCCATCTATAAGGACAACGCCTTTATTGGTAAACGCTCGACGATAGCCATCAGAATAGCCCACTGGAATATTCGCAAGCTTTGAATCACGACTCAGTGTCACTGTTCGGTCATACCCCACTGTATTGCCTTTAGGGTATTGATTAACAGACGCCACGTATGACTTGACCTGCATGACCGGTTTGTACTCGGCATGCGAAGGTTCCATCATCCCATACAAGGCGCCTCCGGCACGTACCATGTCCAAATGCGACTCTGGCACTTCTAACGTCGCGTAAGAGTTCGCCGCATGAAGAGTGATTTTACTTCTATCAATTCCGGCGGCCTTTATCAGCCAAGCCGTTTGCTCATTGAAAGCCTTGAGCCCTTGCCGAACATCATCCTTATCCTGCACCGCGAAGTGAGTCATGATTCCGACCAGCTCCAGAGGAGCCAAACGATTGATCGCCAAGGCTTCTTGCCGACCGTGTTCAGTGCTCATTTCCAGGCCGTTGCGACTCATACCACCTGCGTTCAACGCCAAGTGAACCTTCAGGCGATCCCCATGCTTTTCAGCAATAGCGGCCGTTTCTCGAGCATAATCGAGGCTACTGACTAACTCCTCTATCTTGTACGGCAATGCTCCTTCCACCTCGGCCAACGTCGCTGTACGCACTCGGACAAGTTCCCCCTTGAATCCACTTTCACGTACAACTCGAGCCTCTTCATTGCTGGCAACGCCTACGCAGGGCACTTCCATTTTCATGACAGACGGCATCAATAACGCGACACCATGACCATAGGCATCCGCCTTGAGGATGGCACAAAGCCGTGATTTATTCGTCAAGGTGTTCTGGAGCGTACGAATATTGTTTTCAAACGCCGCCTGGTTAATTTCAACCCATGCATTACTGGTTACCACGGCCCGTTCAGACTGACCATTATCCAAAGAAAGCAGCGGTGCAGCCTGAACATACCCCTGCCCTATAATCAGACCTAAAGAAAGAGCAATAACAGTCCGAGTGAAAGGCATACAATACATCTCCTGATACAGAACGTTGTTGATGACAACTAACGATTTGACGACATACATGACTCTGCGCAAGCCACTACCCGACTAAGGAAATGGCCTGACTTTATGGGCGGCAGGAAACACCAATGATAGCGACAAAAGCAAACTCAGTACATGGCGAACAACGTTATTGAAACGTTATCCTTGGAGTAACCCTTCCGGTGAAATTTTTGATAACTCGCGAAATCACTGGGCAGGTATATATTAAATTTTTATATAGATTTATAGGTGACACTTTCTAACCCCACTTTAACTTGGGGCGTTGGCAGGGTGATATCCAGGGATATATCAAGCAGTTATATCCATCACGCAACCGCGTTGTCCGCCAGCTCCCAGCCCTCAGGCCGTAGCGTGTGCCAATCGCTGACCTGTTGATAGGCATGGCCGATGCGCAGAATCAGCGGTTCGGCGAATGCCCGACCCACAATCTGCATCGAGACCGGCATGCACTTTTCATCAAGCCCGATGGGCAGCGCCACCGAACACAAGTTCAGCAAGTTGGCGAACCGCCCCAACAAGGCCAGTGGCGTGCCATATTCATCGACCTCATCCAACGGCACACTGCCAATAGCGTTGGTCGGGAAAGCGCAGGCGTCTATGTTGGTCATGGCCTCCTGCATGGCGTGCCGAGCGGCGCGGCGCTGATTGTGCAACTGGATATACGACGCTGCGTCGATGGCGCGACCACTGAGTACGCGACGTTGAACATGGGGGTCGAAACGCAGATCGTCGCGCTCGAACAAGCTACCCAGGCTGGCATAACCTTCGGCGCTCATCAGCCCACCAGCGATGCGCATGCACTGCTCCAACGACGTGGGTAGCGGTTGCTCGATCAGTTGCATGCCCAGCGCGGCCAACTGCTTGAGCCCCAAATCGTAAGCCTTCAGCACCCCGGGAGCGACATGCGCTCGTTCGGCCTGTGGCAACACCCAGATGCGCAAACCGGCTACCGGCTGATTGAGACCGGCAGCGGCGCTGAATACAGGTGCCTGGGCCGAAACCGGATCCAGCGGGTCCGGGCCCAGCAGTGCATCCAACATCCACGCCGAATCTTCAACGGTGTGGGTGATAGGCCCTACCGAATCCAGCGAAGGACACAGTTCGATCAAGCCATGGCGACTGATAAGCCCACGCGTGGTTTTCAGCCCGACCAAGCCGCACATGCCCGCCGGAATCCGCACCGAGCCGCCGGTATCGGTGCCCAGCGCAGCGCTCGCCAACCCGCTGGCCACGGCCACTGCCGAGCCGCTGCTTGAGCCACCCGGAGCGCGATGCACGTTACGGTCCCACGGGTTCCACGGCGTGCCCATCACCGCGTTGGTGCCCCAGCCACCGAAAGCGAATTCGACGGTGTGGGTCTTGCCAAGAATGATTGCACCGGCACGCTCCAGGCGTTGCACTGCAGTGGCGGTCAACCTCGAAACACGCGGTGCCTGTGCCAATGATCCACCCGTGATGGCCTGGCCATCGATCTCGAACAAGTCCTTGATCGCCAGAGGAATGCCATGCAGCGGTCCCAGGTGTATGCCGGACGCACGCTGGCGATCAGCGGCGATGGCCGCGTTCAAAGCACGCGAGGAATAGGTCTCGACATAGGCATTGAGCTGCTCGTCAAAGCGCTCGATGCGCGCCAGTTGCGCACGAACCAGCGCTTCGCTAGTCAGCGATCCCGCCTGCAGCGCCCGCTGCAACTGGGCAATGCTGTGGGAAGTAACTCGATCTATGGTGCTCATATGTTCAACCTCGCACGGTTTTGCGCCCGCGTGAAAAGTGCTTTTCAAGCACACGCGACAGCATTGAAAGAGGGAAAGCGATAACAAAATAGAACAGCCCTACCAGCAGGAAGACATGCATTGGCAGGAAGGTTTCCGAAGCGATGGCCCGCGCCGCCAGCATCAACTCATCGGTGGCGATCAGAGCGCACAACGAGCTGTCCTTGAGGATCGACACGTAGGCGTTAAGCAGTGGCGGCAACATGCCGCGAATCGCTTGCGGCAGGATGACGGTGGTAAACGCTTTCAGCGGCGTCAGTCCGATGGCGATAGCGGCTTCGCGCTGGCCGCGATGCAGCGAATCCAGGCCGCCACGGAGGATTTCCGCAACGTAAGCGGCACCCTGCAAACCCAGACCGATGGCCCCGGCCCAATAGCCGGACAACGTCAACCCCAGGCTGGGCAACGCGAAATACAGGGCCAGCAGCAACGCCAGAAGAGGTACAGCGCGCATGCTCTGAATAAAGAACGCTGCCAACTGTTTCAGGATGACACTCGGACTTCTCATCGCCCAGACCAACAACGCCCCCAGCACGACCGCCAGAGCGAACCCCATCAGGGACAATTCGGCAGTGATCCGTGCACCGAGCAACAGGCGAGCGATCCAGTCGCTCCAGTACTCCGGGTATTGCTGAAAAAAACTGATCATCGCGCGCTCCCAAAATGACGTTCGAGCCGAATGAATCCCACACCGATCGGTAAAATCATCGCGGCGTAGATGCACATCACAGCCAAATAGATCAGTGAAGTCTGGAAGGTGGAGGTCACCAGATTGCGCGCCAGGAACATGATTTCCGGCACGGCGATGGCCGAGGCGATGGAGGTGTCCTTGACCAATTGCGTGACGTAGTTGGCGAACGCTGGCAACGTCACGCGCAGGGCCTGGGGCAAGAGAATGCAGTGCAAAATCTGCATCCGGCTCAGACCGACAGCCAACCCGGCTTCATGCTGACCGACATGCAGCGACTGCAAGCCGCTACGGAAAATATCAGCCAACACCGCGCTGCCCACCAGACTCAAGCCAACGATGGCGGCCAGCCACGCGGGCAAGTTGATGCCAAGGTAGGAGAGACCGAAATAGATCAGGAACAGATGCGCCAGCGCGGGAACATTGCGCATCCACTCAATGAAACAGCCGATCACCCCATGCAACACCCGTGACCGACTGAACGTCAGCAACACCGCCAGTACTACCCCACCGGCACTCGCCAGCAGCAAGGTACACAGCGCGATTTCCAGGGCGGTGAGCGCGCCTTTCAACAACAGAGGCAGTAGCCCGAGAAAGACCTCGAAGTTCGCCATCAAGCGCCCTCCATGGCCATGCGCCCAAGAAAACTGCGGGTGCGCTCATGGCTTGGGTTGTCGATTACCTGCGCCGAAGGCCCTTGCTCGACAATGTGTCCGCCGTCCATGAAGATCACCCGATCCGCCACATCCCGAGCGAAGCGCACTTCATGGGTCACCATGATCATGGTGCGGCCCTCTTGCGCCAGCTCACGAATCACGGCCAGTACTTCCCCCACCAGTTCGGGGTCCAGCGCCGAGGTCGGCTCGTCGAACAGGATGACTTTAGGTTGTTGGGCCAACGCGCGGGCGATAGCGACCCGCTGTTGCTGTCCGCCGGACAACTGCTCGGGATAGACCTCGGCCTTGTGCCGCAGATGGACTTTTTCCAACATGGCATCAGCCAGCTCATAGGCCTGCTTGCGCGGCATACCCTGTGCCTTGATCGGCCCCAGCGCGACGTTGTCGCGTACGCTCAAATGTGGCCAGAGGTAGAAGAGCTGGAACACCATCGCGATCTCGCGTCGCTGCGGAGCCATTTCCCGATCATTCATCAGACGTATGCGTTTACCGTCCTTGATCTGCCCGATCAACTCGTCGCCCAGCCAGATATCGCCTCGAGTGGGTTTTTCCAGGTAATTGATGCAACGCAGGCAAGTGGACTTTCCCGACCCGCTGGGGCCGATCAACGACAGGGTTTCACCGGCTTTCAACTCCAGGTTGATCCCCTTGAGCACCTCCAGATCACCATAACTTTTGTGCAGGTCATGCACTCGCAGCAACGCAGGTTCGGACGGGGTCGACATCTTGGTTAACCTCTTTTTGTTATAGACATGGCGATGAATCGGCACGGGCCATCAGGCCGATTCATCCGCTCAAGCGCTTACTTGCAGCCGGGCAGTTTCCAGTCCGCCGGGCGGTCGACACCCAGCCTCAGGTCCTTGCCTTCCGGCACATACCAGACATCCTGAGTCAGACCGTAGCGGGCACCGATCTTGCGCATTTCACAGCTTTTCCAGAGGGTCTGGATCTGCTCGTTCACGGCAGCCACCAGCTGCGGGCTGGCCCCTTTATTGAAGCCGTACACCACCTGACCTAGCCCCGTCAGCAGTGGGAAATTCGGATCGTTGTCGGTGAAAGCATTGAAGTGCAGGTGCCACTGCTCGTTGCGAAAAATGGCGTATTGCATGACCGGAGGATCGCCAATCACTGCATCGATGCGCCCGGCGAGGAGATCGCGCACCGCGGCATCGGAGGTGTCGTACAGCGCTACTTGCAGCCCTTCGATCTTGCGCATCTCAGGGATGAACGAGAAACCCGTGATGGTGCCGACCTTCTTGCCCTGCAAATCTTTGAGGCTGCTCCAGTTGGTCTTGTCGGTCTGGGTGATGCCGTTCTTGAAATAGTGAATCGGGTCGCTCACGGTCATGATCTTCGCGCGCTGCTCGGTCCAGCCCATGGTGCCGGCCATGACATCCACGCGTTTAGCTTGTACTGAGGCGATGGTGCCGGCCCAGTCCATCAAGGCAGGTTTAACCTTCAAACCCAGCTTCTCAGATATTTGTTGAAGGATTTCACCGTCGTAGCCGACCATCCGGCTGTCTTGATAACCGGTCCCCGGCATATCGCCAGTGAACGCGATAGTCAGGCTTCCCGGCTCTACCGTTTCCAGTGCGAATGCCGGTACCGAGGCCAGCATGGATACCAGCAGACCTGCATAGATACCGGCAAAACGTTGAACGTTGGGCTTCTTCATCACGTGCTCCTCGATTGTTTTTTTATGAACAGCATGGTGTTGGGCAGGCGCTCATCGTATGGTGATCGGCGGTATAACTGGTTGGATGGTTTGCATGAATGATTGAACATTTGCGACATTTCGGAGATGTACTGCCCAGGGCCTCCAGCGAAAGCCTCGTAGAAGAGCTTGATAATGGTCAGGCACGAAATCCGCCAAGCCGACGCGGCGCCACTGAGTTATCTATTGGCATTGTGTTGTGGCCGCGCTTCCCTTTGCTGTCACTGTCAGGGCTGACCGATGCGCTGCGACATGCCGCCGATACGGGCGATCAGAGCCGTCCGATACGCTGCCAATGGAAAGTACTCGGTACCCCCGGGCAAAGAGTCATTTCCAGCTGCGGACTGGATGTACCTATCGACAGTGAGCTCACCCATCCTCATCAATTTGATTACATCGTGGTGATTGGTGGGCTGCTTGATTCCCTTGAGGCCGCACCAAAGACGTATCCGGCATTTCTGCTTCAGGCAGCAGCCGCTAACGTGCCGTTGATCGGTCTATGCACGGGCAGCTTCGTGCTCGCTCGACATGGCCTGATGGAGGGACGTACTGCTTGCGTGCATGCCTACCATTGCGACGACTGGAAACGTCTGTTCCCCAAATTGCGCTTTGTCAGCAACAGTGACTTCCTCATCGACAAGGATCGGATCACCTGCGCAGGCGGTATCTCGGTGATTGAGTTGGCCATCCATCTTATTGGGGTGCATTGCGGCCCAGATCGGGCCGGCAAAGTTGTTCATCAGATGACGGTCGCAAAAAGCAGTTCCGGCAGTTTCGTCGACCGGCGCAAGGCACTTGGCTACGCCAGCTCTTCGAACAGGCGCCTGCACGAAGCCGTGATGCTGATGGAAAAGCACATGACCGAGCCCTTGGACATTGACTCAATCGCAAACCTTGTCGGTACCAGTAAACGGCAACTGGAGCGGCTGTTTGTCGCTGAAACCAGTAACACTCCGGCCCAATTCTACCGTCAGGTTCGACTCAGATTTGGCCGATGGCTTCTCATCAGCTCGGATCGACATATCGGGGAAATCGCTTTCGAATGCGGATTCGCCGATGCGCCCCATTTCATTCGACATTTTCAGAACATGTTTGGCATGTCCCCCGGAAAATTGCGTAAAGAGTTGATGCGAAAAGCGACACTCACCCAAGGGGGGAGGTATTTTTTATAGACAGTGAAGCATTGATCGGTCGCGGGGCAGAATGTGAAGACCAAGTTGGGATGAGATTAACGGTTTTTCGACAGGCAGCTTTTGGCTGATTTCTGCCTGTCACCACCGTCAGCTTTGGGACCAGGCTATGTAAAAACGCAGACACTGTTTTGAAATCTGCGTCGCTACGTAAAATCTGCCAATGATTGGTGTATCAGCGGACCTGAAATTTGCGTAGGAACGCGATTTTCGTTCTGGTTCTGACTGTCAAACCCGCTCTAAACCGTTTTTACACAGCCTCGGTCGTTTTCTGCCTGTCACGACTGGCTAGTTTGGGTCGACAGTTGCCTATAGCGGCAGGCCAGACTCCGCCAAACCTGATTGCTTTGTTAAAAACAATGACTCACACAACATGCATCTCGTCGAAAATTCAAAAGACGGAATCATAAATTCCCCCCCGCACACTTGCTCGCGTAAAAATACATGCCAAGTATAAATTCATGTACACAAAAAGATTTACATCCAATTTAATCTATACCAATCAAGTAATTAATGTTAGTTTCGAGTCTCCCTCGGCACCAATATTAAGAAAGGTCTTGCTTTGCAAGGCGTTTTTTTTCGTCCATAGAAAAGTGATCCACATTGCTGCCCTCTGTAGGAGCTGCCGCGGGCTGCGATCTCTTGACCCTCCTCACCAGACACACTGGACACTGCACAAGGACCATCCCCATGGAAACCCCACTGGAAACAGTCGCGCTTTTCTCGCTGAAACTGGCTTATGAGTCAGCGGATCAGAGTCCGATTTTGCGGGACGACCTGGTCATGAGCGTCTATCAGCGGGATGTGTTTGGCATACTGGTACGCCGGGGTGATGTCGAAGCGATCCAGCTCAAATTGGATGAGTGTCTGGCATTGGCACTGGATGCCGTCGGCGGTATTGAGAAACCGCTAGGGCGTGAGCTGAAAAGGTTGGCGATTAGTTTTGGCAATGCGCAAACGATGGAGCAGCTTGATGCGCCACTGATCGCGATCAAAAAATACTTGAAAGACATATTGTAAGAGATGACTTTCTGGCTAATTCCCATCTCGACATATCTAACGCCAACTTTCTTACAAGCCTATTCTGGTCTTTAACTAGACTATCAAGCAGGTAACACAAACTTTGCTTCAAGCCTATGCAGCAGCTCAAACGTATTCAAAAAAGGAATGTTTAGCTGCTCACAAAGATTAGGAATGATGAATTTTCGTTTGGCTTCACGATTCAACACTTCATGAGTAACGACTGTAGCCCCCGTAGTCATAGCTTTTGCGATTAACCAAGGGTCAGCACCGACTAAGAAATCGTCCATAGCACCTACTTTCATTTTCGGCGCTTGATTTGCTACAAGCCCTGCAATCTGAGCAAACGCCATTTGCGTAGCTTTATCGGTGGTTGAGTGGAAGAACTCTTGATTTTCCTTCGCCCACTCCGCCAATTCGTCATGCCCCTTAGTTAACTCATCCTTAACAGGTGCGATACTGGCTAAATCTAACGCTTTATTTTTCAACAACAGCCATTGCCAAAATCCAGGACAGATAGCCATCCCGTAGTAACGGTTCTTCGCTTCGATCAGTGTGTTAGCGTCGAGTAAATGATTCATTCCGTAATCTTGCTGGCGAGTGTCCTTAATTTGGCAGGTTGCACGCCGAGCAAGTGTCCCACCTCGCGCAGCAGCATCCGGCCACTCATTGCTTCAGTCAGCACGGCCTTGCTTAGGCGAGGGCTGTTTTTCGCGGTAGCGTTACGGTAATAGTCACCCGCTCCACCTTTTTCATCCTGGAAAGCCTTGAGGATCATTCGATAGTAAGCGCTGTATTGCGCTTGGCTTATATATCCAAGATCCAATGCGCGGCGACCGATAGCTAATTTACTGATGTGAAACCGAGTGGCTAGCGGAGCTAAATTATCTTGCCAGTCAACATCTGCATTCCACAGGGCGCGGAATTGGGCTTCGGGAGCCAGAAACTCACCTGCAACTGCATTGCAGAAACGCTCCTCGTCTCGACCATTGGCGGTATTTCCGTCAGATACTCCACTGCTACCAATCCAGATATGGGCCAGCTCATGAAGTAAGCTAAACAGCCTGGCGGTGGGAGCGTCGGAGCTGTTGATAAATACGACGGGAGCGTAGGCATTGCTGATGGCAAAACCCCGAAACTCGCTCACTTCAAGTTTGCGGTGAGTGTTCCCCAAAGCAATTCCACTGCGCATAACCAAAATGCCAGCCGTTTCCGCTGCCTCGATCAAGGCGCGGCTGTATTTTTCGTAATCCAATCGAGCAATGTCAGGGTTCACGCCGAGGACCCGGCGGATATCGTCCACCACCTCTCTGACTTGAGATCGACTACTGAAGCGACCTACAAATGCCAGCGGTTGATGCTCCTGGTGTTGCAGATACTCCAGGTACCAGTCCTGCTTACGTATGGCATCCCTTACGGTGTCCAACAGCTCCAAAGTGGGACGTTGAGGAGCAATCCCTCCCACCGTCCGCAGATCAGGTAAAGGCAGTTGTTCGACGGGAGGCTGCTGTAGAAACAGGAATCCGAAAGGGATGTGAGCGACACTCGCCCATTTTTGAGCCTGAAGGAATGTTGGCTTGGTCTCGCCAGCCTCCCATTCCTGTACTCGATCAGGTTTCACTGGCAGCTTTTTAGCAACCTGCTCAGTGGACAGACCTGCGCGCTCCCGAGACCAGGTGAGCAGGCTTGGATTGACGAAGGCGGCTTGACTCATAGGGTCGCAGGCAAATCAGATGGGGCCAGTAACCGTTCAAGAGCATCCTTGGCAGATGCGTCCGACTGAAGCTGGTTCCCGCTATCTGGCATTGCCTTTCTCCTTGGCTATTGAATATCTGGTAACAGCGTCTACAGATTAGTAGAGAAGCGGAGCTACCGAAGGTAGAAGCGGGCGAGTATGAGGTAAATCCGCAACGACCCGAAGCGCAAATATGTAACCCGCGGATAGATGGCATTGCCCTTTTGCCAGCCCGCCGCCACGGCCTCCTAATGCAAACATCCGCCCTGATCGCCCACATCATCACCCAGCGTCTCGACGGTTGCAGGAAAAGGATCTGGACGATAACCTTCCACCGTCGCTGCCAATTCAGCGGCCGGGCTTGGTAACCCGAGGTAAATCACTGCGCAACAGTGCCATGCGTTCGCAGGCGCTTTTTTTCGCCTGCGATCTGCGTTATGGCGGCTGTGCGTGGGACGTCTTCGGACGTGCCGGTTTCCTTGATTTCCCGGTTTACCAACCTGCGCACAGCTGCCACCCATTCGCTTGGTAACGAATTGTGGCAGCTCTTCAAATTAAGGAGCTTCGCAATGCGCAGTATGAATCCGTTTGAAATTTGGCTTTTCCCTCTACGTAACTCCCAATCGCGTAAGACCCTCCCCCATTGCCTCTCCATCCTCGGAGGTGGCCAATGACTGAACAATCCGAACTCAAAACCATTGGCCTGACACCCGCGATCTACTGTGCGGATCAAGCGCTGTTTCATGTCACTCGCGGGGTTCCTCTCGGCGATGCGTTGTCCATGGCCTCCGATTTTCTGTTCCTGGCCAAGACGCTCACTGAAGATGCTGCTTACGCCAGAGACACAGACCGCCACGCTTGGGCTGCGCATTATCTGACTTCGATGAGTAAGGCGCTGGTGGATGATGCGGTGAAGGTGCTTACTCGGGATCGGACTTGTGCGCCGGTATCCACGCGGGCGGGGGCGAAGGCTGAGGGTTAGTGGTTGAGGCCTGTGGGGTGTGGGTGGCTTGTGATGGTGGTAGCTGATTCAGCATTTATGTTGTTTGGGTTGGTGCTATCGCGAGCAGGCTCGCTCCTACAGGGATTGCGGTGAGCTGACAGGCATTATTTGGCCCGACTGGGTGACTGGGTTGTGATTGCGGTGCATCTTCAGCATTGATGGTGGCTGGGCTGGCGCTATCGCGAGCAGGCTCGCTCCTACAGGGGTTGTGGTGAACAGACGGGCATTGTTTGGCCACGGTGTGTGACTGGGTTTGCGGTGCATCTTCAGTATTGATGCTGGTTGGGCTGGCGCTTTCGCGAGCAGGCTCGCTCCCACAGGGGGCTTTGTGTGTTGAGTGGCATTTGGAATTAGCCTCGAGGTTTTCGGGGCTTTTTTATTGCTTGGGGCAAAGTAAATGCTGGGAATTCGGTTTTGAGATTTCCGGCCTCCGAGTGCTTCCGGTGGGCTTGATCGTCACCTTCTCCACAGGCAATCCGCTGTGCATAACTCCGGCAACCTCCCCTCTGGCACGGCGCCTCCCCCCTCATTCTTCTAGACTCAATACAAGGTCGTAGACAGAACCGAACACGTCGCTCTGGTGCAGCCGAATCAAGGGCCGCGTGGCAATCTGGCTTTTATGCCCCTATTGAGGTGCGGCGAAGACCGTGCCGGGCACAACAAGATGCCCGCTCAGGGTGCCCTGGCCGACCGGCTTATAGATGCCACGATACCGTGACGTGGTGTGAATGCCGCAGCCGACACTTTCGGACAACCGACAACCGCCTGGTTTGTCCGTGATCGTGAGGATTGCTGAATGCCTGATGAGATGTTGCACCTGCCTGTGGTCAACAGTCTGCTGGAGCGCCACAAGGGTACTCCGGGTGCGCTGTTGCCTATTCTTCATGATATTCAGGAGCACATCGGTTACATCCCCGATGTCGCCGTCCCCGAGATTGCCCATGCCCTCAACCTGAGTCAGGCCGAGGTTCGCGGGGTGATCAGTTTTTACCATGACTTCCGTACCGCGCCGCCCGCGCGGCATATCCTGCGGCTGTGCCGGGCCGAGTCGTGCCAGAGCCGTGGTGCCGAGCAGCTTGCCGCGCAATTGCGCGAGCGCCTGCAACTGGACGATCACGGCAGCAGCGCCGATGGCAGCATCAGTTTGCGTCCGGTGTATTGCCTGGGTGCCTGCGCCTGTTCGCCCGCTCTGGAGCTGGATGGCCGGGTGCATGCGCGGCTCAGTGCCGAGCGGCTGGATGCCCTGCTCGATGCTTGCCGGGAGGACGCATGATGCCGACGCTCTATCTGTCCTGTGATTCTCTTGCCCGTGCCGTGGGTGCCGATGAGGTCGCTGTGGCCCTGATCACGCTGGCTCAGGAACGCAATCTGCCGCTGGAGTTGCAGCGCACCAGTTCGCGCGGTCTGTATTGGCTGGAACCGCTGCTGGAAGTGGACAGCCCGCAAGGTCGTTTCGGCTTCGGCCCACTGACGGCTGCTGATGTGCCGTCTGTGCTCGAAGCGCTCAAAGGCGACCCGTCTTCTCATCCACTGGCCTTGGGTCTGGTGGAAGAGTTGCCGTATCTGAAGACTCAACAACGCCTGCTGTTCGCCCGCGCCGGTATTACCCAGCCATTGTCGTTGGACGACTACCGGGCCCACGGCGGTTTCGAGGGCCTGGCCCAAGCCATCGCCATTGGCGGCGAGCAGACCGCGACGGCAGTGTTCGATTCCGGCCTGCGTGGCCGTGGCGGCGCGGCCTTCCCGGCCGGGATCAAATGGCGCACGGTGCGCGGCACTCAGGCTGCGCAGAAGTACATTGTGTGCAACGCCGACGAAGGCGACTCCGGCACCTTTGCCGACCGCATGTTGATGGAAGGCGACCCCTTCCTGCTAATCGAAGGCATGGCCATTGCCGGCATTACCGTCGGCGCCACTTTCGGCTACATCTATGTGCGCTCGGAATATCCGGATGCCGTGGCCACGTTGCGGGCCGCGTTGAACATCGCCCGAGAAGCCGGTTACCTGGGCGCCAATGTCGGCGGCAGCGGCCAGGCCTTCGATATGGAAGTGCGCGTCGGTGCCGGTGCCTACATCTGCGGTGAAGAAACCGCGCTACTGGACTCGCTTGAAGGCAAGCGCGGGATCGTCCGCGCCAAGCCGCCGATTCCAGCGTTGCAGGGCTTGTTCGGCCTGCCGACGCTGGTGCACAACGTGCTGACCCTGGCCTCGGTTCCGATGATTCTGGCCAAGGGCGCGCAGTTCTACCGCGACTACGGCATGGGCCGCTCCCTGGGCACCATGCCCTTCCAGTTGGCGGGCAATATTCGTCACGGCGGGCTGGTGGAACGTGCCTTTGGCCTGACCTTGCGGGAGCTGGTGGAAGACTACGGCGGCGGGACCGCCAGTGGCCGGCCGCTGAAGGCTGCGCAGGTGGGTGGTCCGCTCGGCGCCTGGGTTCCGCCTTCGCAATTCGACACGCCGCTGGATTACGAAGCCTTTATGGCCATCGGCGCGATGCTCGGTCACGGTGGTGTGGTGGTGGCTGACGACACCCTGGACATGGCCCGCATGGCGCGCTTCGCCATGCAGTTCTGCGCCGAGGAATCCTGTGGCAAATGCACCCCGTGCCGCATCGGCTCGACCCGTGGCGTCGAGGTGATCGACCGCCTGTTGGCCGCGCCCGACCAGAACAGTCGCGATGAGCAGGTGATCATCCTCAAGGACCTGTGCGACACCCTGCAATACGGTTCGCTGTGCGCGTTGGGCGGCATGACGTCTTATCCCGTGACCAGCGCCCTCAAGCACTTCCCCGCTGACTTCGGTCTGCAAGCCTCGGAGGCCGAACAATGATCACTCTCTTCGACCCGAAAACAGACATTGACCTGGGTACTCCGGCCCGCGACAGCCAGGTGCAAGTCACCCTGAACATCGATGGCCGCAGCATCAGCGTGCCCGAAGGCACTTCGGTGATGCGCGCCGCCGCGCTGCTGGGCACCACCATTCCGAAACTCTGTGCCACCGACAGCCTGGAAGCCTTCGGCTCCTGCCGCATGTGCCTGGTGGAGATCGACGGCATGCGCGGTTATCCGGCGTCCTGCACCACGCCGGTCAGCGAAGGCATGAGCGTGCACACCCAGACGCCCAAGCTCGCGACCCTGCGCCGTAACGTCATGGAGTTGTACATCTCCGATCACCCGCTGGACTGCCTGACCTGCTCGGCCAACGGCAACTGCGAGCTGCAAACCGTCGCCGGCCAGGTTGGCCTGCGGGAAGTGCGTTATGGCTATGACGGCGAGAACCATTTGGAGGACGTGAAAGACACCTCCAACCCCTACTTCGACTACGACCCGAGCAAGTGCATCGTCTGCAACCGCTGCGTGCGCGCCTGCGAAGAAACCCAGGGCACCTTCGCCCTGACCATTACCGGGCGCGGTTTTGAATCCCGCGTGGCCGCTGCCGGTGGCGAGAACTTCCTCGACTCGGAATGTGTGTCCTGCGGCGCCTGTGTACAAGCCTGCCCTACTGCGACGCTGATGGAAAAAAGCGTGGTCGAACTGGGCCAGCCCGAACGCAGCGTGATCACCACCTGTGCCTATTGCGGCGTGGGCTGCTCGTTCCGTGCCGAGATGAAAGGCGACCAGTTGGTACGCATGGTTCCGGACAAGAGCGGCCAGGCCAACCACGGCCACTCCTGCGTCAAGGGGCGCTTCGCCTGGGGCTACGCCACCCACCCGGATCGCATCACCAAGCCGATGATCCGCAAGCACATCAGCGACCCTTGGCAGGAAGTCAGCTGGGACGAAGCGGTGACCTACGCCGCCAGCGAATTTCGCCGGCTGCAGCAAAAATATGGCCGCGATTCCATTGGTGGCATCACCTCCAGCCGCTGCACCAACGAAGAAACCTATCTGGTGCAGAAACTGGTGCGGGCCGCCTTCGGTAATAACAACGTCGACACCTGTGCGCGGGTCTGCCACTCGCCCACCGGCTATGGCCTGAAACAAACCCTGGGCGAGTCCGCCGGCACCCAGAGTTTCGACTCTGTGATGCAGGCCGACGTGATCCTGGTGATGGGTGCCAACCCCAGCGACGCCCACCCGGTGTTCGCCTCCCAGCTCAAACGCCGCCTGCGTGAAGGCGCACGGCTGATCGTCATCGATCCGCGGCGCATCGATCTGGTGGATACGGTGCATGCCCGCGCCGAGTATCACCTGGCCCTGCGCCCCGGTACCAACGTCGCCATGCTCAACGCCTTGGCTCATGTGATTGTCACTGAAGGACTGCTCAACCAGGCCTTTATCGACGCCCGTTGCGAGGGTAGCGATTTCGCGATCTGGAGTGAATTCGTCAGCCGTGCGGAAAACTCGCCGGAAGCCCTTGGCCCTGTCTGCGGTGTACCCGCTGCCGACATCCGTGCCGCTGCGCGCCTGTATGCCACCGGTGGCAATGCGGCGATCTACTACGGTTTGGGCGTCACCGAACACAGTCAGGGCAGTACTTCGGTGATGGGCATCGCCAACCTGGCCATGGCCACCGGCAACATCGGCCGCGAAGGCGTGGGCGTGAACCCGCTGCGCGGGCAGAACAACGTCCAGGGCTCCTGCGACATGGGTTCCTTCCCCCATGAGCTGCCCGGCTACCGGCACGTCTCCAACGAGGTGGTACGAGCGCAGTTCGAACAGGCCTGGAACGTCACCCTGCAACCCGACCCGGGCCTGCGTATCCCCAACATGTTCGAGGCAGCCTTGGGCGGCAGCTTCAAGGGCCTGTATTGCCAGGGCGAAGACATCGCCCAGAGCGACCCCAATACCCAGCACGTCACCGCGGCCCTGTCGGCCATGGAATGCATAGTGGTGCAGGACATTTTCCTCAACGAAACCGCCAAGTTCGCCCACGTGTTCCTGCCGGGCTGCTCGTTCCTGGAAAAAGACGGCACCTTCACCAACGCCGAGCGACGCATCTCCCGGGTGCGCAAGGTCATGGACCCGCTGGGCGGCAAGGCCGACTGGGAAGGCACGGTGGCCCTGGCCAATGCCTTGGGCTACCCGATGAACTACCAACATCCATCGCAAATCATGGATGAAATCGCCAGCCTGACGCCGACTTTCACCAACGTCAGCTACGCCGAACTGGACCGCCACGGCAGCCTGCAATGGCCGTGCAACGCCGAGGCACCGGACGGCACACCGACCATGCACATCGAAGAATTCGTGCGTGGCAAGGGGCGCTTCATGCTCACCGGCTACGTGCCCACCGAGGAAAAGGTCAACAGTCGCTATCCGCTGTTGCTGACCACCGGGCGCATCCTCAGCCAGTACAACGTCGGCGCGCAGACCCGGCGCACCGACAACGTCGCCTGGCATGACGAAGACCGTCTGGAAATCCACCCGACCGACGCTGAGAGCCGTGGCATCAACGAAGGTGACTGGGTCGGCATTGGCAGCCGCGCAGGGCAGACCGTGCTGCGTGCGCGGATCACCGAACGGGTCGCCCCAGGCGTGGTGTACACCACCTTCCACTTCCCGGAATCGGGCGCCAACGTCATCACCACCGACAACTCCGACTGGGCGACCAACTGTCCGGAGTACAAGGTTACGGCCGTGGAAGTCAGTCGCGTTTATCACCCTTCGGAGTGGCAAAAGCGCTTCCAGGAATTCAGCGAGGAACAGCAACGTTTGCTCGATGAACGTCGTCAGGCACGCGGGACCAAAGCCGAGGTACGCCGATGAGTACTGACAACCTGATCAAGATGGCCAACCAGATCGCCCAGTACTTCGCCAGCCAGCCGGACCAGCAACAGGCGGTGCTCAGCGTGCGCAATCATATGCAGATGTACTGGGCGCCGAGCATGCGCAAGGAATTGCTGGCCTGGCAGACGGAACATCAGGGGGCGGACTTGCACCCACTGGTGCAGGCGGCGGTGACTGGGGCGGGTTGGGAGGCTTAACCTGCTGGCTGAAAAAACTGTAGGAGCGAGCCTGCTCGCGATGGCGGCTTAACATTCAGCATTTTTGCCGGCTGAAGTACCGCTATCGCGAGCAGGCTCGCTCCTACAGGGGGGGTGTGTTGGGGTTGGGATTTGCCCTACTCCTCCCCCTTCCTCGCCGCCGTCACGGTCACTTCAATGGCCCGGACACTGATCGCCGCGAATGTCGCGGTCATCAGCACGCCGTTGAAACCCAGCAGGATCGCCAGCACTCGCGACACACCCAGTTTTGGCACCAGTTCTCCATAGCCGATGGTCAGTCCGGTCACGAAGGCAAAGTAGACACCGTCATCAGGGCTCCACCCTTCCAGCTGGGCGATGACGAGGCCAAACGCAACGATCACTAACAGCAGTATCGAGAAGATCGGCCACACCACTTTGAAATAGAACCAGACGGCTTTGTAGAACTCCTTGCGGACGTTTGCTGCACGGGCGAGGTTCATGGCGTGGGCTTCCTTGGGTTTGACTGGCCGGCAGTTGAATACGCGGCGGTTCAATACCCCGTTCAGCTTGGCACAAGCGCTGAAAACTGCGACCAACGGGGCGTTATCTTTGGCGAGGACTATGACAAAGATGACGCCCCGCAAACTATCCAGAAACAGCCCACTGTTGAATTTGTTGCAGGTTTATCCCTCAGTTCGCTTCAGTTTCCCTAATCAGCTTCTTGTTGATCTTGCCGACGCTGGTCTTGGGGATTTCGGTCACGAACTTGAACTGCTTCGGGATCGCCCATTTGTTGATGCGCCCGCCGTCGACGAAGGCTTGCAAATGAACCTCCAGAATCTTGCGGTCGAGGTATTGCCCCGGCTCGCAGACGACCATGGCCATGGGGCGTTCACCCCATTGTTCGTCGGCAATGCCCACCACGGCGACGGACATCACGCCCGGGTGTTCGCTGATCAGGCTTTCCAGTTCCAGTGAGCTGATCCACTCGCCGCCGGTCTTGATCACGTCCTTGATGCGGTCCTTGATTTCCACGCCGCCCAGCTTGTCGATCGAGGCCATGTCGCCGGTGTGCAGCCAGCCGTTGTGCCACAGTTCCGCGCCTTTGTCCGGGGCTTTCAGATAGCCCTGGGTCAGCCATGGTGCGCGCACCACGATCTCGCCCAGGGACTCGCCGTCATGGGCCACATCGTTGCCGTCGGCGTCGATGATCTTCAGGTCGACCATCGGCACCGGCGTGCCGGTCTTGATGCGGATCGGCAGTTGCGCTTCGGCGGACAGTTGCAGGTCTTCATCGCGCAGATACGTCAGACACAGCAACGGGCAGGTTTCCGACATGCCGTAACCGGCGTGCACCACCATGCCTTTGGCATTGGCTTCGCTGGCCACGCCCAGGGTTAGCGCGCTGCCGCCCAAGAGCATTTTCCAGCCGTCGAAACGGGTCGCCTTGCCTTCTTCACAGTTGAGGATCATCTGCAAAATGGTCGGCACGCAGTGGGAGAAGGTCACCTTCTCTTCGCGGTACAGCTTGACCAGGCTGTTGGGCTCATAGCGGCCGGGGTAGACCTGCTTGATGCCCATCAGGGTCGCGACATACGGCACGCCCCAGGCATGCACATGGAACATCGGCGTGATCGGCATGTACACGTCGTCGGAGCGCAGCAGCGGCTGGCCCTGATAGACGCCCAGGGTGCCGACGGCATTCAGGGTGTGCAGCACCAGTTGCCGGTGGCTGAAGTACACGCCTTTCGGGTCGCCGGTGGTGCCGGTGGTGTAGAACAGCGTGGCGACCGAGTTCTCGTCGAAATCGGGGAAGTCGTACTGGTCCGGGGCCAGGGACAGCAGGTGTTCGTACTCGCCCAGCACCGGCAGCGAGGTCGTGGTCGCCTCGTCATCGGTGAGCTGCAGGTAGCCTTTAACGGTTTCCAGCCGACCTTGGATCTGCTCGATCAGGGGCAGGAAATCATCATGCACCAGCACCAGGTCATCTTCGGCGTGGTTCATGGTGAACAACACCTGCTCCGGCGACAGGCGAATGTTCACGGTGTGCAGCACCGCGCCGATCATCGGCACGGCGAAGAAGCATTCCAGGTAACGGTGGCTGTCCCAGTCGAGTAAAGCCACGGTGTCACCGGCCTTGACCCCGGCCGCCGTCAGCGCATTGGCCAGGCGGCGAATACGCTTGTTGAGGGTCTGGTAGCTGTAGCGCAGCTTGTCGGCGTAGACGATTTCCCGGCCCGGCTGGTAGCGCATGCCGGACAGCAGCAGTTGCTTGATCAGCAAGGGATAGGCATAAGCGCCGTCGGCGGGCGGAATTATTTTTGTCGCCATCATGTTTAAGGTTCCTTGTCCTTTCGATCAGAACTGATCGGCTTGCAGCTCGTAGAGGCAGTCGCTGCCGGCCTTGGCCGATGCGCTCAACGAGTGGATACGCGGCAGCAACCGGGCGAAGTAGAAACGTGCGGTGGCCAGTTTGCTGGTGTAAAAATCGTCTTCGCCATCGCCGCTCATGACGGCCTTGGCCATACGCGCCCACATGTAGGCGTACGCGGTGTAGCCGAACACGTGCAGGTACTCGACCGAGGCCGCGCCGATTTCGTTCCGGTTGTTTTGTGCCCGGTCGAGCAGCCACGCGGTCAGGTCGTCGAGGGTGTCGACGGCGGCGTTCAGCGGCTGGGTGAACTCGCCGAGGTCCGCGCAGGCAGTGGCGGTGAAGTTGCGGATTTCCGAAGCGAACAAACGGTAGAGCGCCCCGCCGCTGCCGACGATCTTGCGCCCGGCCAGGTCCAGCGACTGGATGCCGTTGGTGCCTTCGTAGATCTGGGTAATGCGCACGTCCCGCACCAGTTGCTCCTGGCCCCACTCACGGATGTAGCCGTGGCCGCCGAAGACCTGCTGGCCGTGGAGGGTGGTCTCCAGGCCCATGTCGGTGAGAAATGCCTTGGCCACCGGGGTCAGCAGCGATACCAGATCCTGCGCGCGCTGGCGTGTCGGTGCGTCTTCGCTGTACTTGGCGATGTCCAGTTGCAGGGCCACGTAGCTGGAGAACGCACGGCCGCCTTCGTTCAAGGCTTTCATGGTCAGCAGCATGCGGCGCACGTCCGGGTGCACGATGATCGGGTCGGCCGCTTTGTCCTTGTGCTGCGCGCCGGTCGGTGCACGGCTTTGCAGGCGGTCACGGGCGTAGGCGACGGCGTTCTGGTACGAACGCTCGCCCTGTGCCAAGCCTTGTATGCCCACGCCCAGACGTTCGTAGTTCATCATGGTGAACATGGCCGCCAGGCCTTTGTTCGGTGCGTCGACGATCCAGCCGGTGGCGCCGTCGAAGTTCATCACGCAGGTGGCGGAGGCCTTGATGCCCATCTTGTGTTCGATGGAGCCGCAGGACAGCGCGTTGTTTTCACCCAGCGAACCGTCAGCGTTGACCAGCACTTTCGGCACCAGGAACAGCGAGATGCCTTTCGGCCCGGCCGGTGCATCCGGCAGTCGCGCCAGCACCAGATGGATGATGTTTTCGGTCAGCTCGTGCTCGCCACCGGTGATGAAAATCTTGCTGCCGCTGACCTTGTAACTGCCATCGGCCTGGGGTTCGGCCTTGGTGCGGATCAGGCCAAGGTCGGTACCGGAATGGGCTTCGGTCAGGCACATCGAACCGGTCCAGGTGCCGGCGTACATGTTCGGCAAGTAAGCCGCTTTCAGTTCTTCGCTGGCGTGGGCCTTGATCGACAGGCAGGCGCCGGCGGTCAGCATCGGGTACAGGCCGAACGACAGGCTGGCCGAGTTGACCATCTCTTCGACCTGCGCCGAAATCGCCTTGGGCATGCCCATGCCGCCGTACTGCGGATCACCGCCAACACCCACCCAACCGCCTTCGGCGAAGGCTTGATAGGCCTGGGCAAAACCGTCCGGAGCGGTGACCGCGCCGTCGTTCCAGGTGCAGCCCTGTTCGTCGCTGGCGCGGTTCAGTGGCGCGATCACTTCGGCGCTGATCTTGCCGGCCTCTTCAAGGATGGCGGCGGCGGTCTCTTCATCGATCACGTCGGCCAGGCCGGGCAATTGCGCCCAGAGCCGGGACACCTGGAAAACCTCGTTGAGTACGAAGCGCATGTCGCGCAGGGGAGCTTTGTAATCAGACATCTTGGCTTACTCGGAAGTGGTCACGGCATGGGGCATGCCGGGACGTTCAGTGGATTCAGCGTTTTCGGTTACCGCGACAGAACCGGGCTGAGGGGCCCGTTCGCGCAGCAGGAACCAGGACAGGGCCGGAATCAGGATCAGCGCGCCGAGCATGTTCCACAGGAACATGAAGGTCAGCAGGATGCCCATGTCGGCCTGGAACTTGATCGGCGACCAGACCCAGCACACCACGCCAGCAGCGAGGGTGATGCCCACCAGCCCGACCACCCGGCCGGTGAACGACACGGCGTTGCGGTAGGCCTGGGACAAAGGCAGGCCCTGGCGCTGGAAGTGCAGTTGCACGCTGAGCAGGTACAAGGCGTAGTCCACGCCGATGCCCACGCCGAGGGCGATCACCGGCAGGGTCGCGACTTTCACGCCGATACCCATGGCCACCATCAAGGCTTCGCAGAGGATCGAGGTCAGCACCAGCGGCAACAGCGCCACCAGCGTGGCGCGCCAGCTGCGGAAGGTGATCAGGCAGAACAGCGTCACCGCCGCATACACGTACAGCAGCATGGTGCGGTTGGCTTCGCGCACCACGATGTTGGTCGCGGCCTCGATCCCGGCGGTGCCGGCAGCGAGCAGGAACTGGCGATCCGCGGTGCTGTTTTCCTTGGCGAACTTGTCGGCAATCGCCACCACCGCGTCCAGGGTCTCGGCCTTGTGATCCTTGAGGAAGGTGATCACCGGCATCAGCGAGCAGTCGGTGTTGAACAGCTCCGGGGAGTTGACCGAGGCTTGTTGCGCGGCGTAGTTCAGCACGTCCTGGTTGCGCTGGATGCTGTTGAGCTTGGGGTTGCCTTCGTAGGTGCCGGCGGTGATCTGGCGTACCGCGTTGACCAAGGACGCGGTCGCCTGCACGCCCGGATACTGTTGCAGTTCCCAGGCCAGGCGGTCGGCGAGGACCAGGGTCTTGTAGTTCAGGCAGCCTTCCGGCGCGGTCTTGATCATCACCGCGAACAGGTCGCTGGACAGCGCGTAATGCTGGGTGATGTAGGCGTTGTCGCGGTTGTAGCGCGAGTCGGCGCGCAGCTCCGGCGCCCCGCTGTCGAGGTCGCCGATTTTCAGGTTCTGGCTGACCATGTAACCGCCAATGCCCATCAACACCGCGACCACTACTGCGCCCGTGGCCCACTTGGCGGTGGTGAAGCGATCGAGCGCGTCCCACAGTCTGCCGAAGCCTTTGTGCTTCTCTGCGCGGTTGTCGATTTTCAGCGCACGCTCGGCAGCTTTCGCGCCCACACCGACATAGGACAGCGCCACCGGCATCAACAACAACGAGGTGAAGATCAGCACGGCGACACCAATACTGGCGGTGATCGCCAGATCCTGGATCACCGGGATATCGATCAGCATCAGCACGGCGAAGCCCACGGCGTCGGCCAGCAGCGCGGTGACACCGGCGATGAACAGACGGCGGAAGGTGTAGCGCGCAGCGATCAGTTTATGGGTGCCACGGGCGATGTCCTGCATGATGCCGTTCATCTTCTGCGCGGCGTGGGACACGCCGATGGCGAAGATCAAGAACGGCACCAGCACCGAGTACGGATCAATGGCGTAGCCGAGCCAGGCGACAATACCCAGTTGCCAGACCACCGCGATCAGCGAGCAGCCGACCACCAGCAGAGTGCTGCGCACGCAACGGGTGTAGCCGTAAATGATGATCAGCGAAGTGACCACGGCCAGGCCGAAGAACATCATCACCTGGATCAGGCCGTCGATCAGGTCGCCCATGAGCTTGGCGAAGCCGATCACCCGCACCTTGTAATGGCCGGTGCCTTCGACCCCGGATTTACGCGCCGCGCTGTCGCCGGCGTATTCGATCTTGTCGCGCAACTGCTCTTCGAGCATCTGCGAGAACGCGTGGTAGTTGATGCGTTGACCACCGGCGGCGGCTTTGTCCATCAGCGGCACGATCAGCATGGTCGACTTGAAGTCGCTGGCCACCAGGCTGCCCACCAGACCGGCGCGGGAGATGTTCTGGCGCAACTGTTCAATGTCGGAGGGCGAGCCCTGATAACTGTCGGGCATCACCGGGCCACCCTGGAAACCGTCCTCGGTGACTTCAGTCCAGCGCACCGCCGGGCTCCACAGCGACTTCATCCACGCGCGGTCGACGCCTTCGGTGAGGAACAGCTGGTCGTTGACCTGCTTGAGCACGTCGAGGTATTGCGGATCGAAAATATCGCCCTGGGTGTTCTCGACCACTACCCGCACCGAATTGCCCAGGCCGCGCAGCGAAGCGCGGTTTTCCAGGAAGTTCTGGATGTAGGGCTGACTCTGGGGAATCATTTTTTCGAAGCTTGGGCGCAACTCCAGGCGAGTCACCGCCATGAAGCCCAGCACCACGGTGGCGAGCGCCATCAGCAGCATGAACAGCGGGCGGTAGTTGAACACCAGCCGTTCGAGGAGGTTGCCGGAGCGACGATCGAAATCACGCAGATCGCGGATCACCGGCATGGCGTCTTGTTTGATATTGCCCATGTCTGGGTTCTCGCTCTTAGGGTTCGAGGGCTGGATCGGCGGACAGCGTCCGGGCACCACGGCTGCCGGCCAGCACCAAGGCGCCATCGGCGGACTGGGTGGCGCCGGCGACCGGGGTCGGTGCCGGTTGCTGCTTCAGATGCAACTGCGCGCCCGTCCCTTGGCTGACCAGCATCTGCCCGCCCTGGGTGAACAAGCGATAATTGCCACGGGCGTCGATCAGGCCCGCGGTGATGCTGACGTGCAGGCCGGTGTCCAGTGCGGTCCAGCTCTGGCCGCCGTCGGTGCTGCGCAGCACATTGCCGCGCAGGCCGTAGATCAGCACTTCGCCAGGCTTGCCGAGTACGCCAAAGAAGCTGCCTTGATAAGGCGTCGGCACGGCATTGAAGCGTTGGGCGCTGTCGTCCCACTTGAGCAACAGGCCTTGCTCGCCGGCGATGTACAAACCGTCGCCGGTAGAGGCGATGGCGTTGAGGTGGAAACCCTGTGGGTTGTCGGTGCGGTCCTGGAATGGCGTCCAGGTCAGGCCACCATCGTCGGTGCGCAGGATCAGGTTGAATACACCGACCACATAGCCGGTCTTGTCGTTGGCGAACCAGACGTCGAGCAGCGGTTTGTCCGCGCCCTGATCGACCAGCTTCTGGCCCTCGGTGACCAGCAGCGGCCATTGCTCATTGCCCGGCTCGGCGCTGGCCAGCGCCGTGTAATGCTTGACCAGCAAGGCGCCGATCTGACGACCGTCGAGTTGCTTTTGCCAAGTCGCGCCAGCGTCGCTGCTGTGCAGCACCACGCCGTCATTACCCACCGCCCAGCCTTGGGTGGCGGTCGGAAAATTCACCGCAGTGAGGTCGGCACTGGCCGGTACGGCGGCCTGTTGCCAGTGGTTTCCCGAATCATCGGAAAACATAATATGGCCACGCTGGCCGACGGTAATCACGCGCCCACCGGCGCGGGTCATTCCGGACAACGGGCTGTTGATGGCCAAGGCACTGACCCTGGCAGGCAGGTCCAGCACATCGACGTACTCGGCCGCATGGGTGACGCCCTGCGACAGGCCGAGCACGACACCAAACGCCAGCCGCAAAATATTATTTTTATACGAACACATACTGCGTCCTCTTCGGAAAACCGCGCCACACCTCGCGCCGTGCAGCTCATGCAGTTGTAGGAGCGAGCCTGCTCGCGATGGACCTGAGGGCGACGCGGGCATCCTGAAAACACGCGTAATCGTTAACGTCCATCGCGAGCATGCTCGCTCCTACATTGCGGTTGGCTTAGCGAATACCGGCGCCGGCCAGGGATTCCGAAGACCATTGGGCCTTGGAGAGCGGCTCGATGTACTTGATGCCGCCGTAAGGGCCGACTACACCGTTGATGTTGTAGGAACCGCCGACCAGGTCGTAGATCATGAACGGCGTGGAGTCCGGAACCTGCTTGTCATAGCTCTGGCTCAGGAAGGCAAACGAGCCACGGTAGAGCTGACCACGAGCGTCATATTGATCCGAGGCCAAAGCGGTCCAGCTGTCTTCGTCGAGGTAGAAGCGGCGCTTGGCGTAGATGTGACGGGCACCGGCCTTGAGGTTGCCTTCAACGACCCATACGCGGTGTTTTTCCCAGCGTACGAAGTCCGGTGACAGGTGATTGGCAGTGGTCAGCGACTTAGGATCCTGCACGTAGGTCAGCTTGTAGGTGTTGTAGGGCACGATCATTTCTTGCTTGCCGACCAGTTTCCAGTCGTAGCGATCCAGTGCACCGTTGAACACGAACACGTCATCGTAGGTGCCCGCGCCAGCGGTACCCGGGTTAGGCGTGTCGTAGGCCAGGCTCGGAGCCAGCTTGACTCGACGCTGCCCCGGCAAGTATTGCCAGGCGCGACGTGGCTGCTGCAACGGGTTGGCGGCGTCCTTGAGCATGATCGCCTCACCGGCCCGGCGCGCAGGGCCGGTGTACGCCAGCTTCATCTGGTAGTACACGTCGGCGCTGCTGATCGGCTGCGAGAGGTTTTCATAGATCGGGTAGGAGATGTTCGCTTGCCCGGTGGTCGCCAGGCTCGCCACGCCGGCCGAGTCGACGTTCCAGGAGTCGTACTTGGAGCTGATGCTGACGCCTTGGTAGCGCAACAGGAAGTTCCACATCGCTTCGTTGCCCGACTGCGGAATCGGGAACGGAATGCCCGGCAGTACGTTGTCGATGGCCAGGCCACCTTCCAGGGACTTGGCGCCGCTGGCGTTCTTCACGCCGTTATCCAGAATCGCTTGAGGCAGCGACACGGTGCGGTGCGTCGGGAACACGTCGACACGGAAAGTCGGGAAACGCTTGGCCAGTTCTACCGTGGTCGCCGTGAGCATGCCCTTGTACTGATCGACGTTCTTGCCGTCGATCACCAGCAGCGGCTTCTCACTGGCAAACGGATCCGGGCGCATGCTGTCGCCGGCTTTGAAGCTGGCCGGCGCAGTGGTCAAGCCACCGTTGTAGGCAGGAATGGAACCATCAGCGTTCCCGGCTTTTTCAGCCCCTACCTGTGTCAGGCTGGTGCCCAGTTTGGCAGCTTCCTGAGTTGAAACAGCAGCCTGTGCCTGAGCGGCAAGGACCATGGCCAGCGAAGCGGCCAACACGGTTTTTACAAATTTCATCTTGTTATTCTCCTGCTTGCATTGAGCAAATCAGTGGTGAATCAGAATGTTGTTTTCATCGTCAGGTACACGGCGCCACGGTCCTCAGTCGTGGCACCACCTCCGGAGAAGGACGAGTAGCCACCGGCGAAACAGGCGTAGTTCTCGTTGCCGCTAAAGGCGTTAGGCGTGGAGCCGTCACCACCGTTCGGGCCGGTACTCACACCGCTGACGTTGCATTTTTCGGTTTTGCCGAAGGAGTCCACGTACTTCAGGTCAACGAAGTATTTGTTGTACACAACGGCACCGACGCCCACGGCATAGTTGCCGGTGTCCTTGGCACCGCCACCAGAGACCGGTGACACGCCGGCGAGACCGACGTTGACCGACATCGGCGCGTTGAGGTCGACACCGGGAAACACCTGGTACCAGGTCGGTGTGAAGTTGACCGCGATGCCCCAGTTGTCCCGGGTCGGCGCGTCGATGCCGCGATAGCTGTCCTTGCCCTTGTAGAGCGCTTCGTTCTTGCTATCGAGCTTGAGCAGGTTGCTGTAGTACAGCTCGGCAAGCACGGTTGCCTGATCGAACACCGGCGTTTTCGGCAGGGTCATCAGACCGTTGAGCGTCCAGTGCAAGGTGTCACCGGTGGCGCTCATGCTGTCGCCGCGGCTCGGGGTGTCGTAGACCACACCGGTGGCGTCGGTACGTGCAGGCAGCAGACCAAGCCCTTGCCCCAGACCCAGCGGGCTGCGGGTACTGACGATCGCCGGGATACTGGCCAGCGGCATGTTGTGACGGATGTTCAGGTCCGAACCGACACTGATCCCGCCCACGTCCTTGGACAGGCTCAGGCCGACGATCTTGATGTTGTCGGCATAGGCCATCTGATAGGTGGCGGTGTCCAGCGAATTGAGGGTGTTGATCACCGCAGGCACTTGCCCTGCCGGCCGAGTGCCGTTGGGGTTGGCCGAGGTAATGCCCCTGGCGTCCAGCCAGGCTTGCGGCAGGATTTCCGAAGTCTCGCGGTAGTAGACACCGAGGGTGCCATCGAGCCAGGCCGGCGACCACTTGGCCATGACGCCCCAGTCGCCGCTGCTGCCCGGCGTCAGGTCATGGCCGCGACGCACGTTGGTCAACGCGTTGCACGGCGCCAGGCCACAACCCAGCGGACTGCCAGGCACCACGGCGTTGGTGTTGCCGAGCAGGAACGATTGCGCACCAAAGCCGACCAGGTCGGAACCACCGTAATAAGTACCGGCTTCCGGCAGACGCGCGGCGTCCCAATCGAGGAAGTACTGGGCACCCACGGTCAATTCCGGATTGACGGTGAACGTCATCGACAACTGGTTACGCGGAACGAACAGTTCCTTGGCCTCGGTACCCGGCGACGCGGCAAGCTTGGCCAGGTCGAGGCCGGACTGGCCGTAGCTGACCGAGTGCACCGGGTTGAGAATGGTCTCGCCCCAGAACACGTTGTGCTGACCGGCCTTGACGCTGAACATCGACTCCTCGCCCACTTCGGTGCTGTAGAACACGAAGGCATCGAGGATTTCGCCCGAAGGACCGCTGTAGTAGCGCTGGGCATAATTGCTCAGGTGCGGGCTGCCGTTGCCAACGTTGTCATGGGTGACCCCGGCCAGGCGCGGGTCGTTGGCGATCAGGCCCGAGCGCGCATCGTTGCCGTTGACGAACGGGTTGGAATTGGAACCGGTATTGTCATAGGCCTTGTCGTACCAGCTGGCGGCGCTGACGCGAAAGCCCATGGCGTTCTTGTAGACCACGTCCATTTCGGTCAACAGGTCGATACGGTTGGTGATGTTGGTACCGGCCTTGCGGAAGTTGTAGTCGCCGTCGTTGTTGTTCGGGGTTGCCAACATGCGCTTGTCGGCACTTTCGGTGCGCACGCCGTAGTTGTACTTGATGGTGTTATCCACGCGTACGTTCCAGTCCGGATTCCCCGTCTCGATCTCGGCCGCATGGGCCACCGGTAGGGTTGCCGCAAGAATGGCTGAGGCCAGCAAGGTGTAGCGTGGAGCGGTGAAGCCGTGACTCTTATTGTTGTGCATTGCGTTGTCTCCGCCTTTTTGTATTTGTTTTAAGCGCAGCCGCCCTCGCGCAAGCCTCTTCGGGTTTGCGTTTAAGGAATGAGGGCAAATGCCGGTTGGCGTACTGCCAGTCCAGCTCCTTGTACTAGCGATCCAGCTCCTGGATGAGTGCCTCGGCTTGCTGCCAATGGCCAAATCCTGCGGCCGGATTGAGATGGCCGACATCGCCCAGATTGAGCAATTCGGCGCCCCAGCCTTCTGCCATCCGGGTGACCGCAGGCATACTGGCAAGGTGATCGTTGGTGCTGCCGGCCACGATGCTGCGAAATGGCAGCGGGCCTTGTGGCAGAGGGTTCCAGCCCTGGTTACGCAGGGTCTCGGAAGATGGATAGTTTGACGGCCAGACCGCATCGAGGTCCGGTGGCGCGGCCAGCAAGGCGCCCTTGATCGGACGGCTGTAGTGCGCCGCCCAGTGCGCGACCATCAGCACGCCGGCGCTGTGGGCCACCAGAATCACGGGGCCGTCGATCTGTTCGAGTTCGTGTTGAATCGCCCGCACACGGGCCATGCAATCGAGCTTGTCGGTCTCCAGCGGCGCAACACTGCGCACGTTGCTCAGCCTGGCTGCAAGCAATGTTTGCCAATGTTCGGCCACGTGCTCGCGCAGACCCGGAACGATCAGAATGGTGGCGGCAGTTTGCAGTTTGTCCACGGTCAACACCTTCGCTTTCTCGATAACTCGACTGGCTGTTTTCGCCAGGGGCTTTTTGTAGTGTCGACATTAAAGAGCGCCCACCCGCAGCGCTTTACATTGGACGTCAGGCACTTTTCTTTTGATGACAAATTGTCGGACAGCAGGACAGCGCGACCACTGGTCGAAAAATCCCCCAGGTTGGCGCAAGGTCACTGTAATCAACGGATGAGCGCTGATGGCTCCCTGCAGCGTAGAGGATGGGTGACCGGACAGCATGAAATCCATCAACGACATGACAACTGTTCAACTGTTGATGCGCTGGATATAGTCGCCACGCTCACGCCAATCGCCATAGGCCCAGGGAAGACTTTCGCATGACCAAGCTTGTTCGCGCCGCTGTCTTGACCAACTACCTGGAGGTCACCCAGTACCTGGGTTTCAACCCGCGCGACGTGCTGGCCGCTGTCGGCCTGAGCAGGGCCCAACTGCAAGCCCCTGAACACCGTATCCAGATCGATGCCGCCGTGCGGTTGCTGGAAGACTCGGCCGCTGCCAGCGGTTGCCAGACCTTCGGCCTGAGCATGGCCGAATCGCGCCAGCTCTCGGACTTCGGCGTGGTCAGCCTGCTGCTCAGCCACCAGCGCACCCTGCGCGATGCCTTGCAGGTCGTGGTGGATTACCGGCACCTGATGAATGACTCGCTGGCGATCTTCATTGAAGAGGCCGGCAAGATGGTGATCATTCGCGAAGAGGTGGTCACCGAAACGCCGATGCCCAGCCGCCAGGCCACGGAGCTGGCCATCGGTGTGATGTTCCGGCTGTGCTCGGCATTGCTCGGCTCACACTGGCACCCCTACAGCGTCAACTTCATGCACCAGCCACCGGACAACCTGCACCTGCATCGCCGCCTGTTCGGCTGCAACCTGGAGTTCGGCAGCGAGTTCAACGGCATCGTCTGCCCGGACGTCAGCCTCGACATGACCAACCCCAACGCCGACCCGGCCATGGCCCGCTACGCCCAGAGCTACCTCGATTCGCTGCAGAACCACGAAGGCGCCTCGATGCTGTTCGAGGTGCGCAAGGCCATCTACCTGCTGCTGCCCATGGGGCGCGCCACCATCGAACAGGTCGCCCAAAGCCAGGGCATGAACGTGCGCACCCTGCAACGCCGCCTCAAGGACGACGGCTGCGCCTTCAACGACGTGATCAACGACGTGCGCCGCGACCTGGTGCTGCGCTATCTGGATAATCCGAATTATCCGCTGAGTCGGATTGCAGACATGCTCGGCTATTCGATGGCGAGTTCGTTTACGCGGTGGTTCATTAGCCAGTTCGGTATGCCGCCGGCGACTTGGAGAGCGCAGAAACAAACCATCGTCAAACCCCTTACTAGTCCTAAAGAACTCTGAATCAACAGCACAAAAAAAACGGCGACTGCTGGTACAGTCGCCGCGAAAGACCGGTGCTTGTAGCACCGGTCTGGAGCCCCACGGCATGAGGAGTCAACGCCGTGCAGCCCTGCCATAAAACGAACGAGTGGTGACGTGCTCAGAGGCCCCAGTGCAGCAACAACAGCACCAACACGACGAGGAACACCGTCTCCCCCACCATCAGCAGAATCGGTTTGATCCCGACCGCCGCCAGCTCCTTGAGCCGGGTCTTCATGCCCAGGGCACTGATGGAGATCACCAGGCACCAGCGCGACAGTTCGTTGACCGATCCTTGCACCGCAGGCGCTATCCATCCGGTGCTGTTGATGCAGGCCAGAATCAGAAAACCGACGGCGAACCATGGCAACAACGGTGGGCGTTTGCCGGTCGGGTCGGCGCCTTGCATGCGGGTGATCATCGCGGCGGTGACGATCACCGGCAGCAGCATGGCAACGCGCATCAGCTTGACCACCGTGGCCGTGTCGCCGGTCTCGGTCGACATGCTGTAGCC